>NZ_DBHHGF010000001.1:265782-573883 GCF_057238325.1 Olegusella sp.
CATTCCTGCTGATGATGCTGTGCTTGTCTCGGGTAAGACGGGCGAGGGTATCCACGATTTACTTGAGTCTATTGTCTATTTGGTGAAGCCCCCTACAGGAGATGAAACTGCGGCTTTACGGGCACTTGTTTTGGATTCCTACTTTGATGCGTATCGTGGTGTCGTTGCAACAGTCCGTGTCTTTGATGGCTCTATATCTGCTGGTGACAAACTGTGCATGATGGCTTCTAATACACCATTTTTGGTGGAAGAAGTGGGATGTAAGCGTCCGCTCGAGACTCCCTTAAAGTCACTGGATGTAGGTGAAGTAGGCTATGTGGTGACTGGTCTTAAGGACCCTGCTTTGGTAAAAGCGGGCGATACCCTTACTGGCCAAAACCGTCCGTGTGCCCAGCCTTTACCAGGTTATCGTGAAGTTAAGCCGATGGTCTTTACCGGGCTTTTCCCGATTGACAATAAAGACTACGAGAATCTTCGTGATGCCCTCACCAAGTTGCGTGTTAATGATCCAAGTTTGGTATGGGAACCCGAAACTTCGGTTGCTTTAGGCTTTGGTTTTCGCGTGGGTTTCTTGGGTTTGTTGCATATGGAGGTTGTTAAGGAACGCTTGGAGCGTGAATTTGATCTTGACCTTATTGCCACAAGCCCCAGCGTTAACTATCACGTTTATCTGACTTCAGGTGAGATGATTGAGCTCACAAGTCCCCAAGATATGCCTGAGCCTACACGTATTGAGCGTATTGAGGAGCCTTATCTTAAGGCCGAGGTCATCGTGCCACCTGAGTTTGTTGGCGCGGTTATGGATTTGACTGTTGAACACCGTGGCACCTTCGTCAACATGGTTTATCTCTCAGATAAGTCAGTTGAGATGCACTGGGAGATGCCACTTGCAGAGCTTATTCTTGACTACTTTGATCAGCTTAAGAGCCGTACCAAGGGCTATGCCAGTCTTGACTATGACTTCTATGAATACCGCGAGAGTCCTCTCGTTAAACTCGATATTTTGCTCTCGGGTGATGAGGTGGACGCATTGTCATTTATTGTGCACAAGGACAAGGCATATACGCTCGCGCGTGGTCTTTGCGACAAGCTCCGCGAGCTTATTCCTCGTCAGCAATTTGAAGTACCTATTCAGGGTGCTATTGGCAACAAGATCATTAGTCGTAGCACGGTGCGTGCGCTTCGCAAAGATGTCCTTGCTAAATGCTATGGCGGTGATATCAGCCGTAAGCGTAAGTTGCTAGAAAAGCAGAAAGAGGGCAAGAAGCGCATGAAAACCCTCGGTTCGGTTGAAGTGCCTCAGGAAGCCTTTTTGGCTGTGTTGCGCGTGGGCGACGATCAGTAGGACTTCTTTAAAATATTGCAGCAAAACAAGCCTGGTGTTTAACGCCAGGCTTTTGCTATGAACATAAAAAATCGGTAGCAAGACACGAGTGCTTCATTGTCTGTATACCAATCTGCATGCTTGCGTGCACGAGCAAAGAGTTTGTCAAGAGATGTATGTGCATATGTACGTCGCCGCTCATCTCGAACAAGCTCTTTGGAACACCAGAGTGCGGCAAGTAACTCTAGAGTGCGCGGATTGGAAGTCCAGCGTTCAATTTCCTGCTCACTTGTAATGCGTGCACTTTTTAGTGCCTGTGTGAGTAATAGGGGAGTTTCATAGGGAGTATAACCAGATGCTATGCCATTGAGAATGCAGGAACCATGTGCACAGGCATTGCGCAAATCTTTGGTATCTTTAAGCAGATAGCGCAGCTGTATTAGTTCTTCACTATGCCATCTACGCGCACAGAAACCCCAGAGGTCAAGAAAGTCTCCAAAATCAAATACTTCGGCTATAACCCAGAGCGGCATGTCTCCTACATATTTATCAATGAGAAGCCCTGAATAGATGTCATTATCCCCGCGGCGACTTTCCAGCTCTGCCATAAGCCGTTCCTGCTTACCGGCGGATAGACTGCTGATATAAGCCTCAACAATTTCGTAGGGATCTTCGTGTTTTTTGTTTGCAAGATAGAGTAGCTGTAATTTGGCAGAGTGCTCTACATCTAGGGCTAGTGGCAAGAAGCTCAAGCGAAGTTGGTGGTCAATCTCAGTCAAATCCATGAGTTCGGCAAAGTCGAGTCCTATATAACTACTTGAACCATCGGCATGACGGAGCTTGGGAAACAGCGATTTATAGGATGCAGTACGCATAAAGCCGCCTGTATCACGTAGGTAGCGAGCGGCAGTATTTTGATCAACACGCTCAAAACTAATACCACGGGATGCAAGGTAAGAGATCTGGTCTTTTGGGTTAAGCGTGGGACCAGGTTTGCCATGCCAGCGTGTCGTATGTTTTGCCATATTTATCTTCCGTTTCTAACCTAGTCGAAGCGAAGTAGGCTTCCTGCCATGTGCTCAAAACGGTAGACACCCTCAAAGCCTAATGTGCGTAGTAAATCATAGGCTTGACGTAGGTAACTGCCGAGGTGAGCAGGCTGGTGAGAATCACTTCCCACCGTGATAATGTGTCCGCCTAAATCGCGATACAGTGACAAAATTTCTTTGCAAGGTTGCCAATCAGACAGTCCGTAACGTACCGATGAGGTATTAAGTTCGATGCCCTTACCATCACTAATTGCTTGCTCAAGAATTGCGGCAACTACCTCGCGGTAAGCAGTAAAAGGGCGCCTATCAGCGGGGTTGTCACGTTTAATAGCATCCAGATGCGCCAGTACGTTATAGCCCTTGAAAGTTTGCTGGCAGTCTAAGATTTCTTCATAATAAGCCTGCGTGATAGCTTCGGGTGCTTTGCCTTTTTGGTAGTCGTTTGACCAGAACTCAAGATCCTCAATCTGATGGCAAGAAAGCAAAACAAAATCAAGTTCATCTTTGCGTGCATCTACCAAATGCTGATTGGAATCAATGGTGTGTCGTTGTACTCCCAATTCCAGTCCGCAGCGTACGCTTAATTTACCGCCCCACCAATCATGTTGAGCTGTACCCCAACGTTCACGAGCTGCAGCAATAGCAGGAAAGTAGTGCTGATAGTCAACATTGGTGACATTGCGAGCAGATTTATAAGCTTCTCCTGGCTTGGCGTAACTCTTATCAAAGAGTGTGCCAGCAGCATCAAGAGGACTGAGATCGTATTTAATGCCGTAATCTACATGGTCAGTAAAACAAATTTCGTCAAGACCAAGACGACAGGCATCCCTACATACTTCTTCAATAGGGTAGTTAGAATCATCTGAAAAAATACTATGCACGTGGTAATCCGCATACATATAATGCCTCTTTCTAGAGTGCGTGTCTGTCCGTATGAGGACACTATTGCTATTCTAATTGAGTTACAGCAAAGGGAGGAAATGTGCAGCAGACAGCACAAGAGGTACTTGAACAGTATGCACTCGCCGCGGGTTTAATGACCACTTGGGAAGACGTACCTCAGCTTAAAAGCCTGACCGAGCGCTTGCAGTCCAGACCATATTTGATGGCTCCCATGGCTGGTGTGAGTGATGTTGCGTGGCGCATTATGGCGCGTGCGGGTGGGGCAGCTTTAGCATATAGCGAGATGGTGTCAGTTGCAGGTATTCACTTTGGTGGTGATAAAACCTGGGAGTTGGCGTTGCCGCATGAGTTCGAACCAGAACTTGCGGTTCAACTTTTTGGGGCTCAAGTCGAACAGTTTCGTGAGGCGAGCGAGCAGGTAGTAAAGCGTGTAGGCAAAAAACTCGTGCTTATTGATATTAATATGGCCTGTCCTGTGCCTAAAGTGACTCGCAAGGGCGAAGGTTCTGCTTTGATGCTTGATTCTGGTCTTGCGGCAGAAATTGTAGTTGCATGCCGTGAAGGTGTTGCAGCAGGGGCGGCCCATTTGGGCATAGAGCCTGTGCCAGTAACCTGCAAAATTCGGCGCGGCTACAAGATGGATAACGAGCTTGCACCAAACTTTGCTCAAAAAATGCAAGAGGCAGGCGTCTCAGCAATTGCGGTGCATGGACGCTTTGCCAATCAGTTTTATCGTGGTGAGGCTGATTGGTCGACAATTTCGCGCGTGGTGGATGCAGTGGATATCCCCGTTATTGCTTCAGGTGATATCAAAGATGCTGAGTCTGCACAATCAGCACGAGAGCAGACTGGTGCCACAGCCGTGATGGTGGCTCGTGGTACTTATGGCAATCCTTGGATTTTTAAAGACGCACAGCTGTTGCAGATGGGAAAGATTCCTCCTCAGCATGATCTTCATCAACGACTTGCAGCTTTTCGTTGTCATGTTGCTTTGCTTGAAGCTACGGGGGCGCATATTGCTCGGGCACGTAGTATCGCAGGCTGGTACTTTAGGGGGATTCCTGATGCTGCAGAATGGCGCAACCAGGCTATGCACTGCTTGGATGCCCAGTCCTTTATTGCCATGGCAGACAAAATTGAAGAGACACTCTCATGAGCTGGGATAAGCGTTTACACGAAGACGGTTTTGAGGCTATTTACCTGCATATACCCTTCTGTATAAAGAAATGTGCCTATTGTGATTTTTATTCACTTGCAACGCCGCACCACGCAGCTGTGATGCAGGACTACCTTGATGCTTTAATTGCAGACCTACACCGCGCGGCAACGGCTGGCTTGCTTGAGCATAGTCGGTGGGCCTATATAGGTGGCGGTACACCTTCGATGTTAGGTGATGGTTTAGTGCAGCTGGTATCTGAACTTCGCCAAAGCTGTCCTGAGCTATGTGAACTCAGTAGCGAGGCAAACCCTGAGTCACTCTCGGCGGGACTTGTGTCAAAACTCAAGGAAGCAGGTCTTACTCGTCTTTCGGTGGGTGTACAGTCGTGCAATGACAAAGAGCTTAAAGCCTTGGGGCGCGTACATGATGCAGCCTGTGCAGAGCTGTGGGTAAAAGAGGCGGTTGCGGCAGGTCTTGATGTCTCGTGCGATTTGATGTGCGCAATACCCTTGCAGACTGCTCAAAGTTGGAAAGATAGTCTCGACAAGCTTATTTCTTGGGGACCGACCCACATCAGTGTATATCCACTCCAAATTGAAGAGGGAACTGAGCTTGCCTACAGATTAGGCGACGAGAATCCAGCTTGGAACGATTCTGATGTCCAAGCAGAACGTATGAGCTATGCAGCTGATAAGTTGAGTTCAGTGGGTTTTGAGCGTTATGAGGTGGCAAGTTTTGCCAAAAATCATAAGTTTTGTCAGCACAACCTCAGCTATTGGCAAGGACGTAGTTATTTGGGTTTGGGGAAAAGTGCTGCAGGTATGATGACGGCCGAATTGTACGGGTGCATGCGGGTACAAGGCTATGCTCTACCTAAACTTGAGGATTCTTTTAAGCGCATCCGTACAAAGCGGACAGGTGATAAGCTTGAACTCGAATTTTTGACAGAGCGTCAAGCTTGTGCAGAAGACTTAATGCTGAGCGCCCGCTTGGTTGAGGGGATTTCAGCCGATCAGCTTGACTATGCTCAGTCGATTTTGGGAAAAGCAAGACTTGAGAGACAGATAGAGCAACTCATCAAACGGGGGCTTTTGCAGTCAAAAGGACAATGCGTGGTGCCTACCCAGCAAGGTTGGCTCTTAGGTAATGAATTGTTTGAGATGCTTTGGTCGCTTGCGCCTGAGTTTGAGACCAAAACTTTGGAGGTTACATTATGAGTGAAGCAATGCCGCCAGTTCCCACTGGCTTTGTCCCCATAACTGATAGTGACACGAGTACATCCTTACAACAAACTTCCCAATCAACAGCCTCTCAGCCGCAGGAAAAGATTATTCATGGGGGCTTTCGTTGGTTGCTGATGATTGCTCTTGTCTGTCTTGGTGGCTATCTAGGGATTCAAATCCTAGCAACTGTTATTTTTATGTTGACGGCATTTATTGCACAGTTAAACCTGCCTCAAAATACGCTGATTGAGTATTCACTTTTGCTCGCGCAGCTAACAACAGTGGTCATCGGTCTTCCCCTCTACCGTTATTTGCGTCTTATTAACTCGCGTCGTCCAATTGTGTTTAAAGATAAAAAGACTTGGCTGGATAGCGTGCTTGCTCGTAAAGATTGGCAGGGGAGTGTCAGCAAAAAAATCATTGATGTGATTTCTATCATCGTTATCGGCATAGCATTGCAGCTTGTTATTTCTGCTGCCCTTACCCTGATTGAGCCTTTTATCCCAAAGCTGATGGGTGAATACAGTGAACTTATGGAGCAGGTATTTGATACCAACTGGACATCAATTATTGCTCTGGTGGTAATGGCACCCATTAGTGAAGAGATTTTCTTTCGTGGTGTTGCCCTTGAGTATGCTCGTCGTTCTAGTACCAAACTCTGGTTTGTTGTTGTGGCGCAAGCTTTAGCCTTTGGTATTGCTCATGGCAATCTTGTGCAAGGGACCTATGCTTTTGTAGTAGGTGCGGTGCTTGGTCTTATCTGTCTGAGAGTTGGAGGACTTCCCACCTCAATAATCGGACACTTTGCAGTAAATGCTTCTTCGTTTTTTGTAGGCTATTTCCTTAATCCCGCTATGCGTCTTGGCGAAAAATATCTAGGCGGCGGTGATATTGGCCTTATGTTGATTCTGCTTGTATTTGCGGCTGTAGGTATTGTGTCTTATCGCGTTCTTGTAAAGAGGTCAGCTCAAGATCAACAGACCCCTCTAAAACTTGATATTTGAGGTGGGAAAGTCATGGTAGAACCTATAGAGCATGGCGAGCTTGGGTATGCGTGCGTATACTAAGGGTCTCTGTGTATGTGCTTTGGGCACATACTGCAAACTTTCGGAGGGGTAGCTATGGCTGAGAATCTGCAAAAAAATGATGTGACGTCGGAAGATCCCGTTGAGCTCTTTGGTCTACGTATTGCACACGTGGGTATTAATGCCGCCGACGATGCAGAGGCAGAAGAAATTGCCAGCCAGTTTGATGCTCTGATGGGGCTGCCCCGTAATGTTTTGGCTCCTGTGTCAGTATTTGCAGGCACATTGATTGAGATTATGAAGGGCGTAGGGCGTGGTGAACGCGGCCATATTGGTTTTCATGTTGATGATATTCCCGCTGCTGAACGTTGGTTTGCTCAGCGAGGTTTTGAAATTAACGAGTCAAGCCGTGCGCTAAATCCCGATGGCAGCACTCATCTGGTGTATTTCAAGCAAGAAATTGCTGGTTTTGCAATCCACCTCACTGATGACGAGTAAGACAGCAGCCGTATTTTGGCGGCTCAAGACAGGACGAGTACTACTTTGATAGCTCTTGCAGATAAAATTTCAAAATCTTTTGGTGGGCGTGTGCTCTATTCGGGAGCAACGTTGCAGCTTAATGCTGGCGAGCGGTGGGCCTTGGTAGGCCCTAACGGTGCCGGTAAGACTACCTTGCTCAAGATTGTTATGGGTCAAGAAGTACCTGATGAGGGTACGGTAAGTTTTGCTCGCGATGTACGCGTTGGTTATCTTGAACAGGAAACCAAGCTTGATGGTGGTAAAAGTGCATTGCGTGAAGTTACTGACTCTGCAGAAGAGATTCGTGCTCTCGAGCGTCAAAATAAGGAGTTAGAAAAACAGATTTCGCTTTGTGGTGCTGGCCCCGAGTTGGATGTTTTGCTTGAGCGCTATGCAGCAAGTCAGGATCGTTTTGAGCGTCTAGGTGGCTATGAATTGGAGAGCCGTGCCCGTGCAATTTTGGGTGGACTAGGTTTTCCCGTGGAAGATTTTGATAAGCCTGCAGATGAGTTTTCGGGTGGTTGGCAGATGCGCATTGCATTATCCAAGCTACTGTTGCGCCATCCCGATTTGCTTTTGCTTGACGAGCCAACCAATCATTTAGATCTTGAGAGCGTTCAGTGGCTAGAACAATTTATTGCAGGCTATGATGGCGCGGTGCTTTTAGTGTCCCATGATCGTAGTTTTATGGATGCCTGTGTATCCCATGTTGCATCCCTTGAAAACCGCCACCTTTATACCTATACAGGTAACTATTCTGGTTACCTGCACCAGCGTGAGGATAATTTGTTGCAATTGCGTGCCAAGCGTGCGGCGCAGGAGCGCGATATTGCTCACATGCAGGTGTTCATTGATAAATTTCGTTACAAACCTACCAAGGCAAAGCAGGTTCAAGAACGTATTCGCCGTGTTGAGCAGATTCGGTCTGAGCTGGTTGTGTTGCCCGAGCAGGCTCATAAGGTGCACTTCCGTTTTCCTGAGCCACCGCGTACGGGTGACCTAGTTGTCAAACTCACAGATATTGCAAAATCTTTTGGGGCTCACCATGTGTATGGTGATGTCAATTTGAGTCTCTATCGTGGAGATCACGTTGCACTCGTTGGTCCTAATGGTGCTGGTAAATCCACGCTTATGAAGCTTATTTTGGGGCTTGAAGCGCCAAGCGCTGGTAGCATTGAGTTAGGACAAAATGTTAGTACTGCTTACTACGCTCAGCATCAGCTAGAAAGCCTGAACGAGAGTAATACGGTACTTGCAGAGATGGACACCGTGGCTCCTGGTTGGACAAGTTCTGAAGAGCGTAAGTTGCTTGGTGCCTTTCTCTTTCATGGTGATGATGTTGACAAGCATGTATCAGTGCTTTCTGGTGGTGAGAAGGCACGCCTTGCTTTGGCAAAAATGCTCGTGGCTCCCGATCCTCTGCTGTGCTTGGATGAGCCAACTAATCATTTGGATATTGATTCGGTTGATGTGCTTGAAAGTGCACTTGTATCCTTTGCAGGTACCATCGTACTTATTAGCCATGATGAGCATTTAGTGCGAGCGGTAGCAAACAAAGTCATTGATGTGCGTGACCACAAGGTTACACTCTACGATGGTGACTACGAATACTTTGAGTTTAAGCGCGCTGAGCTGGCTGCTCGCGCTGCTAACCAATCGGCTGCAACAGTTGTTCAGACAAAGGTAGAAACCAAGGCTGCAGCTGAAGTACCACAAATACCTGGCCGCAACGTCAAGACGCGCGAGCAGCGTCGTGCTGAAGCAGAGGCACGTCAGGCTACAAGCAAAGCACTTCGTTCCACAAAAAAACGTCTCGCAGAAGTTGAGGCAGCGCTTAAGCCTGCACAATCCCGCTATGAACAACTGATGAAACTTATGGCAAGTGAAGAGCTCTATGCAGATGCCACCAAGTTTGATCAGGCTATGAAGGAATACGAGGCACTCTCAAAGAAGATCCCCCTGTTGGAAGAAGAGTGGCTTGAGCTTTCCACCGAAATAGAGGAGGCGTCTATATGAGTACGGCGTACGCCCAGTTTACAAAGATCATAGTCATTGTTATTTCCGTGGCGATAGTAATGATTTCTGCCACTTTGCATGAGATTTCCCATGGCTATGCTGCTTATAAACTAGGTGATCCTACGGCGAAATTGCAGGGACGTCTCACACTTAACCCGCTTGCTCATATCGATCCTATTGGCTCATTTGCTTTGCCGCTTGTCTTGGCACTTGCACACGGCCCCATTTTTGCATTTGCAAAGCCTGTACCTTATAACCCGCGCTTTCTAAAAAATCCTCAGAGAGACGAGCTGTTAGTCGCTCTTGCAGGACCTATGTGTAATCTAATTCTTGCGCTTATCGGTGCCGGTTTGTGTCATTTAATTTTTCCTCATGTGATTTGGGCTGATTATCTAACGAGTCAAGGCTGGAGCTATTGGGTAGTTACTGTTTTATTGAATTTTTGCTACATCAATTTGGTGCTTTGCTTTTTTAATTTGATTCCCTTGCCCCCACTGGATGGTTCAAAGATTGTGTCACCTTTCCTTAAGGGTGAAGCTCGACTGTGGTACTACAAAATCGAGCGCTACTCTATGCCTGTATTGCTTGTCCTGCTTTTTTTGCTGCCAAGCTGGCTTAATATTGATCCCATATCTTCTTATCTCAATTTGACTGCAGCACGTTTATTTGACTTTTTGTTGATGGGTCTGTGATGTCATACCGGATTCGTACCCAAGCATATTCAGGACCCTTTGATCTGCTACTGCAACTAGTAAGTAGACAAAAGCTTGATGTCGGCGCTATCTCGGTAGCTGAGGTTGCCGATCAATATCTGGCAGAAGTCGAGTCAATGGGCTCGATGGATTTGGATGTCGCTAGCGATTTTGTGTTGGTGGCTGCCACCTTACTTGATCTTAAAGCGGCCGCTCTCATTCCTGAGGACTTTGGAAAAAAACGTGCTACGTCAAGCGAAGATGATGACGATGATGAATTTTCAGGTCTTACACCCGAGGCTGCTCGCGAAGTTTTGATTGCTCGCCTGATTGCATACAAACAGTTTCGTAATGCCGCTGCCGCTCTTGTTTCTCGTCAAGAGACTGAGGCATTGATGGAGCCACGTACAGCAGGTCCCGATCCTGATTTTCTTGGTTTGATGCCTGATTATCTTGAAGGCATTACACTTAGGTCACTTGCAGTTATCTGCGCGGATCTCGATAGTCGTCGCGAAGCAGTTCTTTTGGAAGCAGAACATGTGGCTCCCAAGCGCCTACCCTTGGCTTTGACTGTGGCTGCAGTAGATTGTATGGTACGCACACGCACACAGGTGCGTTTTTCTGAGTTGATTGAGGGTAAGCGTACGCCCGAGTCTGTTGTTGCGGCTTTTCTTGCCATGCTGGAGCTGGCTGGTCGTGGTGCTGTGACGCTCAGCCAGAATGAGCCTTTTGGTGATATTGAGGTAAATCATGTTGAGGGAGCTCCTGCTTTTGATGCAAATGCAGACCTTTCGAGCGTGGGTGAGGAGTAGGGATGTCTGATTTTGAACGTTTGAGCAATCAGTCGCTCAAAGGTGCTCTCGAAGCACTGCTCTTAGTGTCTTCTGAGGCAGTTTCTGCTCTTGACCTTGCCAAAGCTGCCGGCTCAACACCGGGAGAGACTTCTGCCACTCTCGCTGAACTTGCGGCTGAGTATGCCGATACCAATCGTGGCATCCAGCTCCGTGAAGTTGCTGGTGGTTGGCGCTTTTTTACCCATCCCTCCTATCATGATCAAGTTGAGGCCTATGTGCTTTCGTGGGACAAATCTCGTCTGTCCCAGGCTGCTCTTGAGGCCTTAGCAGTCATTGCTTATCACCAGCCGGTAACTCGTGAGGGGGTGCGCGCGGTGCGCGGTGTCAACTCCGATGGTGTTATTGCTTCTTTGGTAGAGAAGGGCTTGGTGCGTGAGGTGGGGCGCGACCGTGTTCGCGGTCAGGCGATTTTGTATGGTACTACCCGCGCTTTTCTTGAGCGTTTTGGCTTGAAATCGTTGCGCGATTTGCCTCCTCTGGAGGATTTTGCTCCTGATGAGGAGTCACGCCAGTTTATTCGCGAGCGTCTTTCGGGTGCAAGCCTCGGATCTACTCTTGATGAAACTACAGAAGAGCTTGAAGCTGAACGTGATTTACTTGATACCAACTACGATGTAGATGATTTGTCTGATGAAGAAGTTTCTTTTGCTCAAGTGGAGCCAAAAGTTGCAGTTGAAAGCGATAGCGCAGATGAATGAGACTTCACATCAGACAGATGAGCGTATGGTTCCTTTACGGCTGCAGCGTTTCTTAGCACGAGCAGGTGTTGCGAGCCGTCGTAAATCCGAGGATTTGATGACAGCTGGTCGCGTACGCGTTAACGGTGTTGTGGTAAAGGAGTTGGGTAGCAAGGTAGATCCACTCGTAGATGAGGTTACGGTTGATAATAAAAGGGTTCATTTTGCAGATGGTCCCGTGTATTTGATGCTCTACAAACCTCAAGGCTATGTCACTACGATGAACGATCCTCAAGGTCGTCGCTGTGTTGCTTCTTTGGTGCCAACCAAGCTTTATCCAGGCCTTTTTCCTGTGGGGAGATTGGATACTGATACTACAGGATTGCTCTTTTTTACCACCAGTGGTGATATGGGACAGGCTTTACTCCATCCTTCAAAGCATGTGGATAAACACTATATTGCCCTTGTCAAAGGTGTGCCATCGCAGGCTGAGCTTAAACGCTTGCGCACGGGCGTGCCACTTGACGATAGGATTTCTGCTCCAGCAGAGGTAGAATTACTTCCTGCTGATACTTCTGAGGCACAAGCAGTGATTCCGCAGGGTTTACCGAGAGGCACTTCTCTTGTTGGACTCACGATTCATGAAGGCAAAAAGCATCAGGTTAAGCGTATGCTGTCCTTTATTGGACATGAGGTTCTAGCTTTGCACCGTGATAGTTTTGGACCTTTGCACTTGGTGGATATCAAACCGGGACAGTGGCGTTTGCTTACGCAACAAGAGCAGTACGCTATTGAGCAGGCAGCGGGTTTATGAGGGGTGCCATGCAGAATGGGATTAATATTTCTGCTAGCGTCAATCTTCTAGCGCGCAGCATGAGAGGAAAAGCATGAGAGTTGCCATTGATGGTCCGGCAGGCTCGGGCAAGTCAACCGTCGCACGAGCAGTTGCTGAGCGCTGTGGCCTTACGTATTTGGACACAGGGGCGATGTATCGCGCGGTTACTTGGAAATGTCTTATTAACGGCGTGCCTGTAGATGATGCTAAACGTGTTGCTCACCTTGCTCAGACTATCTCAATTGAATTTGGTCTTGATGGTAGGGGACAGACCGTTTATGTTGATGGCGCTGATGTAACTGCTGCTATCCGTACTCCTGGTGTCGATCGCAATGTCTCTGCAGTTTCTGCAATTCCTGCGGTTCGCGAAGCGATGGTTGGCCGTCAGCGTGAATTAGGTGCGACAGGTGATGTGGTAGCTGAAGGTCGCGATATTGGTACGGTTGTTTTTCCAGATGCAGAGGTCAAAGTATTTTTGACTGCTGATGCTGCTGCTCGTGCCCATCGTCGTACCGTGCAGCGTGAGGGTCTCGATGCTGCCGTAGATGCTGACGCAGCTACCAATGCAGAAGAAGAAAAACAGGTGCTGGATGATATTTTGCGTCGAGATCAACTGGACTCCACACGTAAAGTAGCACCGCTTCGTCCAGCTGAGGGAGCTTGCCACATCGATTCATCAACTCTTACGGTAGAAGAAGTCGTGGCACGTGTGGTTGCGCTGATTGATGATGTGCGGACAACACAGTCTGATATAAAGGACGAATCTGTCCCTTTTGTTGAAGGCGGTGAGCAAAAAACCGCTGAAGTCACGTCTCAATCTATAAAGTCCGTTGCTCACAAATCGTCAATTGTTCATGAAAAAGCAGAGCCTTTGCGCGCTTTTGCAGGTAATAGTTTTGATGATTACCGAGATCATGCTATGTGCGAATATCCGCGACCTGCAAAGCTCCTCATTGGTTTTGTCGTGGGTGTTGTGGGCTTTGTGACCAAGCTGTTGTGGCCTTGGACATTTGAGGATGGCGAAAAGCTTTGGGCCAACCATAAGGGTCGTGTTATCATTATGAATCACGTCTCAATGTTGGAGCCAGTTGCAGCCTATGTCACTTTGTATGTGCACGGTATTCGATGCCGTTTTATCTACAAAAGTGAGTTTGATAAAAATAAATTAATGAGCTGGTTGCTTTCAAGAGCGGGTGGTATTCCCGTAGAGCGAGGTACAGCAGATCTTAAGGCAGTGCGCCGAGCTGAGCGTGCACTCAAGCGCGGTGAATGTGTTGTGGTTTATCCTGAGGGCACACGCATTCGCAGTGACGAGGAACCCATTGAGATCCATGGTGGCTTTGCATTGATGGCACAGTTGGGTAAGGCAGATGTGCAGCCCACAGCCGTAGTTGGGGCGCGCCAAATTACTCCTCAAGGCACTCATTTCAAACGTCTCTTTTGGCGCGTTTTCTTCAAAGTAGGTGATCCTATTTCTTTTGCAGATATTCCTGCTAAAGGTCGTAAGGCAAAGGCACGTGAGATGGAGCGCATTGCTATGGAGCAGGTCTATGCACTACGAGATGAGTTGCGAGCCAAGCACCCAGGCAAAGAATAGAGAGTAAGACCTCTGCAGTCTTGTGGCCAGCCTGAAAGGAGCTCTATAGATGCCAGAAATTCGTATCGCTCGTGAGGCAGGCGCTTGCTATGGTGTGGGCCGTGCACTCGATATGGTACGCAGGGCAGCACAAGCAGCTCCTGGTCATGTGCGTACGCTAGGCCCCCTTATTCACAATCCAACGGTTGTAGCTGATTTGGAAGCTTCTGGTGTTGAAGTGGTTGAGCAGCCTCACGAAGCTGCTGGCAATACTTTGGTACTACGTACGCATGGTGTGACGCCAGAGGTTGAATCTGCTGCTCGGAAGGCCTGCTCAGAGGTTATTGATGCCACTTGTCCTTTTGTAAAACGGGCACACAATGCAGCTGAGCTTCTTAGCCGCGAAGGCTATCAGCTTATCGTTGTGGGTGAGGTGGGACATCCCGAAGTGGAAGGCACGGTAGGGCATGCTCCTGAAGCTTTGATTGTGGGAGATGCTTCAGAACTCAAAGATGTAAAAATTTCCCGTCGTGTGGGTATGGTGGTACAGACCACAATGACGCGAGATCGCGTACAGGGGATTATGGATGCGCTGCTTCCTTTAACCGATGAATTGCGCGTAGTGAATACCATTTGTGAGGCTACCTCATCGCGTCAACGTGCAGCAGCTGAACTGGCGACTGAGGCAAATGTAATGATTGTTATCGGTGGACGTAATTCCGCCAATACTACTCACTTGGCTGAAATTTGTGCTGAGCACTGCAAAAAGACGCACCATATAGAGGGACCTAGCGAGCTCGAGGCTGATTGGTTTGTTGGTGCAGAACTGGTGGGTATTACAGCAGGCGCTTCAACGCCGACCGATCAGATTGATGCGGTACGGAATCGTATTGCCAAGCTCTGTACGGCAGCTCAATAATAAAAATTGATATATCTACGCTCTAAATGATTGATAGCGTTTTCTAAAGGATATACAGCGCTTGTAGCACTAGAGCCTGGGTTGCTGGGGTAGACTCTTAGAGTAAGTACTTACCAGCAAGGAGAGTTATGTCCAAGTCAATTGTTGCTGTTGTTGGTCGTCCCAACGTTGGCAAATCTACTCTTGTAAATCGTCTCGCCCAATCTCGCGATGCCATTGTTCATGAGTCTCGTGGTGTTACCCGCGATCGCAGTTATCATGACTGTGATTGGAATGGGCGCGAGTTTACCCTCATAGACACAGGTGGTATCGAGTCAATTAAGTCTACTGATACGTTTGCTCCGCGCATTCGCGAACAGGCACTACTTGCCTGTGATGAGGCACAGGTCATTGTCATGGTTGTTGACGGTAGTGTTGGCGTGACCGATGAGGATGAAGAAGTAGCCCGCGTCGTGCGCCGTGCAAAAAAACCAACTTTGTTAGTTGTTAACAAGCAGGACAATCCACAGGATGAGGTTGCTGCTTGGCAATATTATTCACTTGGCGTGGGCGAGCCTCGTCCCATCTCTGCAGGTCATGGTTATGGGACAGGCGATTTGCTTGATGAAATTGTCAATCTTTTGCCTGAGGAAAGCGACGAAGAAGAAGTCGATGATGAAGTTTTATCCATCGCTATTATTGGTCGTCCCAATGTTGGCAAATCCAGTCTTGCTAATAGGCTTTCCAATAAGAGTCGCTCCATCGTTTCTGACATTGCGGGTACCACTCGTGATGCGATTGACACCATGATTGAGTGGCAAGGTCGTCCTATTCGCCTTGTTGATACTGCAGGTATGCGCAAAAAGAGTCAGGTACATGAGGATATTGAGTACTACAGCTTGGTGCGTGGTCTTGCGGCGATTGACCGCGCTGACGTGTGCTTGCTTGTGGTTGACTCCAGCGTAGGTGTAACCGAGCAAGATCAAAAGCTTGCTTCTGCTGCTATTGACCGAGGCTGTGCACTGGTTGTTGTTCTTAATAAATGGGATCTTGTCGATACTGATGTAATGCGCGATTCATTGGTGGCGGGTCTTGAACGTCGTCTTGTTTTTGCGCCTTGGGCACCCTCTATCAATGTGTCGGCTTTGACAGGTCGTTCTTGCGACAAGATTTTATCCCTTGCCATCAAGGCCGCCGAAGCGCGTGCACAGCAGCTTAAGACCTCCGAAATCAACAGAGTGCTTGAGTCTATCCGTGCTACAGGTCATACCGTGACCGACCGTGGTCGCCGTCTCAAAATTAACTATGCTACGCAGACGGGAAGTAAGCCACCTGTACTATCGTTCTTCTGTAATGCACCTGATTTGGTAGACGACAACTTTGAGCATTTCCTTGAGAATCGTATTCGCGAGGCATTCAATCTAGAGGGAACTCCTATTAGATTGAAATTCCGCAGGAAGGATGCATAGGCATGACGCCTCTCATAACTGCTTTGCTGGCGGGAATGATCCTGTGTTATTTGGTCTGTGGTATCCCCTTTGGATTGGTGATTGCCAAGATGCACGGCATTGATGTGCGCAGCGTTGGTTCACACAACATTGGTGCTACCAATGTCGGGCGTTCGGTAGGTGCAAAGGCAGCGGTTGCAACGCTGATTGCAGATGCTGCAAAAGCTTTGCTTTGCATGGTCTTGGCACGACAGTTGGTTGCAAGCATTGCTTTTGGTGGAGACTACGCCATGACTAATCCTCAAACTTCATTTGGTTGGGTGTCGAGTCTTTTTTATCTTGCCTGTATCTGCGGTCATGTCTTTAGCCCCTATCTCCACTTTCATGGTGGAAAGGGGATTTCCGCGGGTCTTGGTGCCTCCATTGGTCTTTGGGCTCCTTTGCCCTTAGGTCTTTTATTAGTTTTTATTTGTGTGGTTATACCCACGCGTTTTGTATCTGCTGGTTCGGTTGCAGCGGCGGCTTCCATACCGTTTTGGGCACTATTTTTTGGTTTTCCATCTTCGACTCTTTATGGGTTGGTTGCTGCTGCCTGTATTGTTATTTGGGCACATCGTGGCAATATTGCCAAACTCGCCAAAGGTGAAGAAAAGAAGTTTTCTTTCCATCACGAAGAGGAGGACAAGTAATGAGCAAGGTATCAGTCATTGGTACTGGCTCTTGGGGTACCGCTGCGGTGGGTTTGCTTGCTGTAAATGCAGATGAGGTAGTACTGCTAGCTCGTAGTACTGAGGTTGCGGAGGCTATTAATACCAACCATCGTAACCCTCGGCATCTTAGTGACTACACCCTGCCTGCAAATGTATGTGCGACGGTAGATTGCCAAAGCATTGCTGATGCGGATGCTGTAGTTATTGCTGTTCCTTCTTCTTTTTTAAGAGACACTACAAAGCAGATAGCAGCCTATATTGCAGAAGATATGCCTGTATGTGTGCTTACCAAAGGTATTGAGCATGGTAGCTGCATGCTTATGGCCGATGTTGTTGAAGAAGAGCTGGGTGGTAAGGTACGAATTGCAGCATTGTCTGGTCCCAATCATGCTGAGGAAATCTGTCGAGGCAAGGTATCCGCAGCCGTAGTTGCCTCCGAAGATCCCCAGATTAGCGCCTTATTTCAAAAACTCTTTATGAGTCCCAGCTTTCGTGCATACGCCAGTACAGATATCAAGGGCGTCGAGCTGTGTGCTGCAATCAAAAATGTTATAGCCATTGCCTGTGGTGTAGCTGTTGGTCTGGGTGCAGGAGACAACACTCTTGCGGTACTTATGACCCGTGGCCTTGCTGAAATTGGACGTATTAGCGTTGCTGCAGGTGGTGATCCGTTGACCTGTATGGGTCTTGCGGGTATGGGCGACCTCATTGCTACCTGCACCTCTCCACATTCACGTAACCGCAGTTTTGGTGAGGCTTTTGTAGCAGGGGAGAGTCTAAGCGACTACGAGAGCCGTACGCATATGGTGGTAGAGGGAGCGCGTGCTGCGCAGTCCACCCTTGAGCTTGCACGCCAGCTCAAAGTTGAGTGTCCTATCACCGAAAGTGTTCATGCCATTTTGTATGAACATGCAGATATTTCTTCTGCAATAGATAGTCTTTTGGGTCGACCGCCTCGAGAAGAGTTTTATGGCATTGATTAGATAGGTAAGTTACTAGATGAGGAGAGCTGCACTCATGGCACATGAGGTTCGAATTGCCCCATCCCTTCTTTCAGCTGACTTTATGAAGTTGGGTGAGGATATCGAAGCTATTTCCACAGCCGATTACATTCATTTTGATGTGATGGACGGACATTTTGTCCCCAACCTAAGCTTTGGTCTACCAATTCTCAAGCAGGTAAAAAAGACAAGTAAGCTTCCCGTCGATGTGCATCTTATGGTAAGCAATCCTGATGAAGTGGTTATTCACTACCTTGAAGCAGGCGCTGATATTGTAAGTTTCCACTGGGAATCTCAAATTCATGCGCATCGCTTAGTAAGACAGATTCAAGACGCAGGTGCAAAAGCAGGCGTTGCTCTCAATCCTGGTACTCCCGTGAGCTGTCTCGAGAGTATTATTGACTATGTTGATTTGGTACTCATCATGTCAGTAAATCCAGGTTTTGGTGGCCAGAGTTTTATTGAAGGTAGCTATCGCAAATTACGTGAGCTGAATCAGCTTTGCTGCGCGCACAAGGTTAATCCTCTTATTGAGGTCGATGGTGGTGTTGGTGTAAGCAATGCTGAAGCGATAGTATCTGCTGGTGCCAATTTACTTGTTGCAGGTTCTGCGGTATTTGGTGCAGTCAATCGTGCACAGGCTATTGCTGATATTCGCGCTGCGGGTCAACGTGGACAACTGAAAAGGGCATAGTATGTCTTCTAGACCTTATGTGTATTTGGATTACGCTGCTTCAGCTCCTATGAGCAAAGCTGCCATAGAGGCTGAAGCTGCCTACGAAGCATCAGAAATTGCAGGTGCTAATCCTAATTCCTTGCATACGCTTGGTAGGAAAGCTGCTCGTGCTCTTGATGGTGCTCGTAGTGATATTGCCCGTTGCTTGGGAGGGCATTTTCGTCCATCAGATGTAATTTTTACCTCTGGTGGCACAGAATCAAATAATCTTGCTCTGTATGGTATGGCGGAAGGTGCTCGAGGTCGTAATCGTCAACGTAATGTCATTGTTATTTCTGAGTTTGAACATGACTCAGAGATTGATGTTATTCCTGCGCTCCATGATCGTGGTTTTGAGGTCAAACTGGTGCGCCCTAATCGTGATGGTGTGGTTACGGCTGAGGCTGTAGCAAAGCACTGCGATGAGCATACTGCTCTCGTATCGGTTATGGCAGCAAACAACGAGGTGGGTACTGTGCAGCCTTTGGCAGAAATTGCAAAAGCTGCTCATAAAGTTGGTGCGTTGATGCATTGTGATGCCGTGCAGGCGTTTGGCCGTATACCGTTAGCGTTGGATGATGTTGATGCGGTAAGTATTGCTGCGCACAAAATTGGCGGTCCTGTGGGTATCGGTGCCCTTGTTATTCGCAGTCGCACGCCTTTTCGTGCACAAACTTTTGGGGGAGGACAAGAGCAAGGCAAGCGTCCAGGTACTCAGCCAGTGCGTGCAGCTCTTGCCTTTGCGGCAGCTGCCTGTGATTGTATTGATCATATGGCGGAGCGTCGTGCGCTTGTTTCTGCGCGAGCACAGCGCCTCTACGAGCGTATTTGCGCTCCAGGTACACATCATATTCGTCCTACTACTTCTGCGGTGATGGACGAGCATCGCCTACCTGGTTTGGTATCTGTGCTTGTTGAAGGTGTTGATTCTGAAACCCTTGTTTTAAGCCTTGATCAATTGGGTTTTGAGGTTTCTGCGGGATCTGCTTGCTCTTCGGGTTCGCTTGATGCGAGTCACGTGTTACTCTCCATGGGCATTCCGAGAGACCTTGCGTTGGGTGCACTGCGTATTTCTTTTGATGAGCGTGTTTCCGACGATGAATTGTATGATTTTGCTGCTGCACTCGTTAGTGTTGTTGGTCGCTATCACAAGAGCAAATAGCACATGCCAACTTTGAGAGATTGAGGATTCATATGGCCGAACCAGAGGCACTGCTTCGCCTACAAGATATAGATATCAAATTGATGAGGATCCACGCTCAGCTTGATGCCATGCCTCAGCAGCAAAAGCTTGCAACCATTGCTCGTGCGCAGCGTCAATTGGCGCGTCAAACAACCATTATTGTGGGTCAACTTAAAGATGCCCAGATGGAGCTTGAAGACAATGAATCTCAACATGCACTTGTGTTGAATAAGATTGCCAAAGTAAAGTCGGAGGCTCAGGAGCGTGAGGCGGGATTTCGTCAAACACGCGATTTAGAGGCTCACCTATCTGCTTTGGCCAAGCAACAAGAAAAGATTGAGCATGCTTATATGGAAAAGGCTGCCGCCTTGGAACGTCTTCAAAAAGCTGAGTCAAATGCTCGTGCTATGGCAGAACGTCTTGTTGCTGAAAAGACTGTTCAGCAGAATTCTTTTGAAAAGGACAGTGCTGATTTAAGAGCAGAAGAGCGCTTGCTCAAGAATGAGCGTGCGCAAGTGATAGCGGAGATTTCTGCAGAGGTGATGGAGCGTTACGAGCAAGCTTGCAGGCGCTTTGGCGGTCTTGCGGTGGAAAGCTTGCATGGCAATGTACCGTCTGTCTGCCGCGTCAAACTACAACCTGCAGATTTTGGTGACCTTAGACGCGGCCCCGAGATTGGTACGTGCCCATATTGCCATCGCATCCTTATTACCAAAGGAGCCTTGGCATGAGTGAGTCCTCAGAACGAGATTTCCAGCTGTCCCATAAGGCCTATCCTGATAAGGAGGAGGGTCCTGCTCCAAAAATTCTTTTGGGTGTAAGCGGAGGAGTTGCGGCATATAAAGCCTGCGAGTTGCTCAGACTCTTCCAAAAGCAGGGTTGTGAAGTGCGAGTGTGTGCAACTCCCGAAGCAGAGCAGTTTGTGGGAGCAGCAACCTTTAAGGCTTTAACGCAGCATGAGGTACTCGTTAAGCTTTTTGAAGGGCCAGACCCTATTCCTCATATCACGCTTGCTGAGTGGGCGGATGCGGCTGTTGTGGTGCCTGCAACAGCAAATAGTATGGCAAAGCTTGCTTGTGGCATTGCCGATGATGCACTTTCAACTACTTTGCTTGCTTTGCCACGAAATACACCTTTGTTGCTTGCTCCTGCGATGAATGTGCATATGTGGCAGGCGGCGGCTACTCAGGATAATCTTGAGACACTTGAGCGTAGGGGAGTGCATGTTATATCTCCTGTGCACGGACGTCTTGCGTGTGGTGATGTGGGTGCTGGTAAGCTTGCTGATATTAATGAAATTTTTGCTTCTGTAATGGATGCTCTAGATGCGCGTACTGCGCTGCGTAGTTTTGATACAGACCCTGACCGTACCATGTTTTTGTCTTTTGGTCAGGTTGCTTGTGGCAAACAAGATGCAGAAGTTGCAGCAGTCACGCAGAAGAAGCTTGCGGGCAAGCGTATTCTTGTCACGGCAGGTCCTACGCACGAAGCTATCGATCCTGTTCGCTATATTGCCAACGCTTCTTCGGGAAAGATGGGTTTTGCCATTGCGGAAGCATGCAAATCCTTTGGTGCTGAGGTGACGCTTGTAGCAGGCCCCACTAGTCTTGCAACGCCTGAGGGTATCAACCGTATTGATGTGGTCTCTGCTTCTGAAATGTATCATGCCACGATGAAGGCTTTTGAGAGTTGTGATGTTGCAATTTGTGCCGCTGCAGTTGCTGACTATAAGCCTGCGGACCCCGCCGATCATAAGCTCAAAAAAGGCCGTGAGAATCTCGATACTATCAAGTTAGTACGTACGCGAGATATTCTTGCAAGTCTTTCGGTAAATAAAGCTGAGCGTTTGGTTATTGGCTTTGCTGCAGAAACCAACGATTTGCTCAAAAATGCACAGGAGAAGCTCGCCAAGAAGGGCTGTGACCTCATTGTTGCAAATGATGTTTCGCGGCAGGATTCTGCTTTTGGTGGGGATACCAATAGAGTGAGCTTTGTTGCAGCAGATGCAGTTGAGCAGCTTCCAACGCTGAGCAAACACCAGGTAGCAATAGCTCTTGCTGAGCGTATTGCAGGCATGTTGGCGTCAAAAACTACTGCTGAAACGGCTGGTGAAAAATCGAATTCTGATTCAAAGAATGATCTAGATGCAACAGTGGTGAGACCGAGGTTATATAAGTAATGGGCATTTTGGTTGGACTCGAGCATGTCGCACATGAGTGGCCTGGTAAGCAGGTTTTACATGATGCCACAATAGGTATTAACGAAGGCGAACGTATTGGTATTGTTGGTCGCAATGGTGATGGTAAATCCACGCTACTACAGCTCATTGGGCATCAGATCGAGCCGGATGCGGGAAGCATTACTTGGCGTAATAACATCTCTGTTGGTATGTTGACGCAGTCAGATAGGCTTGACGATGGCGATACGGTTATTCATGCGGTGATGGGGGATATTCCCGAATATGAGTGGGCATCAGATCCCAAAATCCGTTCTATTTGTGATGAGCTGTTAGTTGACGTGGACTGGCAAAGTCAGGTAGGTACGCTTTCAGGTGGTCAGCGTCGTCGTGTAGACCTGGCACGCGTGTTGTCTCGTGATTGGGATGTCCTATTGATGGATGAGCCAACTAACCACTTAGACATGCATGCAATTCGGTGGCTTGCAGGTCATTTGGCGCGTCGCTGGCCTGCAGGTACTGGTGCGCTGCTTGTGGTGACACATGATCGTTGGTTTCTCGATGAGGTCTGTGAACATATGTGGGAAGTTCACGATGGCATCATTGATCCTTTTGAGGGTGGATACTCTGCTTATATTCAGCAGCGAGTTGAGCGCCAAAGACAAGCGGCAGCATCTGAGGAACGCAGACAAAATGTTTTGCGTAAAGAACTCAATTGGTTGGCTCATGGTGCCAAAGCTCGCAGTTCAAAGCCAAAGTTTCGTATTGAGGCTGCACGTGCTTTGCTCGCACAAGATCCTCCTGTGCGCGATAGCATTGAGTTGCGTCGTCTTGCGGTAGGGCGTTTGGGTAAGCAGGTCTTTGAACTCAAAAATATTAGTGTGCGCTTTGAACATCAGACGATACTTGAGGATCTCAATTGGATTGTAGGCCCAGGTGATCGTATAGGTATTCTTGGTGAAAATGGTGTGGGCAAATCAACTTTGCTGCGCTTGATGTGTGGCAAGCTTCGCCCCACAACAGGCTTCCTCAAGATTGGCAAAACAGTTCAGCTGGCAGTTATGTCACAGCAACTTGAAGGGTTATCTGCACACGATAACGAGCGGGTAGAGGATTTGTTGAGCTCGTTTAAGCAGATTTACTATATTGGCGGAAAGCCCCAAAGTCCACAACAAATGGCAGAACAATTAGGCTTTACTCGTGCTGATTGGCCAACATTTATTAAAGATTTGTCTGGTGGTCAGCGTCGCCGTCTTGCAATTTTGGCAGTTCTTCTTCAGGAACCTAATGTTTTGATACTTGACGAGCCAGGCAATGATCTTGATACCGATATGCTTGCAGTTATTGAGAATTTGCTTGATGATTGGCCAGGGACTTTACTGCTTGTGACTCACGACCGCTTTTTGATGGAGCGTGTAACGGACGATCAGTACGCAATTATTGATGGACATCTCAGGCATTGTCCAGGCGGGGTTGATGAATATTTACAGCTCTTGGATGAGAGTAAAGCTGCTGCAGCAAGTGGCGTTTCTTTGCAGAGTAGCGTTGCGTCTGACGCTTCCACGCAGGTCTCTTCTGGATTGAGTAATCAAGAGCGGCGTGCTGCAAAAAAGCGCTTTGATGCTGTTGAGCGTCGTCTTAAAAAATTACGCGAAGAGACAGGTGAGTTACAAGATGCACTTGCGGCGCATGATCCTACGGATTATCAAGGCTTGCTAGAGATTCAAGAACATTTGAATATAAACAAGCAAGAAATTACTGAGCTTGAAGACGTGTGGCTTGAGCTGGCAGATAAGCTGGAATTGGCATGAGCGAAAATAAGAAGAGCAGCCCGTCTTTGCGTGTTGCAACCATTGCCGACGCTCAAGAACTGCTTGCGATATATGACCCTTACGTGCAAAAAACAGCTATTACGTTTGAGTGGGAAACGCCCTCTCTTATAGAGTTTAAGCAGCGTATCAAGCAGACCTTACAGCGCTATCCCTATCTTGTAGCTGAGTGTGATGGCAGTATCCTCGGATATGCTTATACAAATCCTGTTGGAAGTCGTGCAGCTTTTGCTTGGTGCGCAGAAACTTCGGTGTATCTGCGAGAAGATGTGCGTGGTAGGGGTATTGGCCATCTACTGTATGCAGCACTTGAGTGTCTTTCTGCTGCGCAGGGACTTACGCGTCTTTATGCACGTGTTGCTTGCACTGAGCAGGTAGATTCGTATGTCACAGACGACAGTTTGCTCTTTCACCATAAAATGGGCTATGAGCAGGTGGGACTTATGAAGGCATGTGGCTATAAATTTGGCTGCTGGTATGATTTGGCTATTCTTGAGAAACGTCTTTCCAATCCAAAATTTGCTCAAGAATTTATCCCTTTTCCTCAGCTGTCAGCGGAAACTCTTAACTCTTGTGGTGTTTATCAAAGTTCATGTGAATAGTTGTGATATTCCTACTTGCATTATTTCTCATAGGGTGTTAAATTACTTACTCGCGCGTCGGTAAGACGAGCAAACGGGTGGTGGCGCAGTTTGGTAGCGCACTTGACTGGGGGTCAAGGGGTCGCTGGTTCGAATCCAGTCCACCCGACCACGTAACCGCAGGTCAGAGGCTTAAGCCTCTGACCTTTTTCTTTAGGTGTCCTATTTTGTGTCCTATTTGTGTCCTGTAAAACGTGCAACTGGCTTCTTCTGAAGTCCCGAAATGTCCTATTTTGCAATAGGCGGAAACTCCTCGGCGAACGGTTGCGATACGCGTCTTCGTTCAGTATCGCCACATCAGGAATGCGTCAGTTCGCGCACCTCCATGGGGCTCCCAAGCCGGGCGGCGCGCATGAGGTCAGACCGCCGTTCGACCTCTCGCCTTCGCATAGTGGCTCTCCTGTCGACAAGTGCCCGGGACTCTGCACGCAGCATACGAACCATCGGCCTGCCTTGTATATCCTCGGCTTGGGCGCTTGTGAAGGAACCGTGGCGTCCTAGGGGAATTCCCGGCCATCGCGGACGATGCGGACAGCGGGGACAGGCCGGCAGACGCGGCCAGAGGCACCGACACCAGCGGATAGCATGCGAATCGTCAGGTAACCCAAGGGCGTCACGCTCCATCCGGGGATGGGAGGTGACACCAGATGAGGGAAGGCGACACGCATGCAGGAAGAGCAGACACCAGACCTCTCCCGGATGAACCGGCCGCTCAGCACGCAGGAGGTCTCGCGGTACCTCGGGCTCTGCGAGCGCCAGGTCCTGCGCATGGTCCATAACGGACAGATCCCAGCAAAGAAGTTCGGCCACAACTGGTACTACTCGCCAAGGAAGATCGCCCAGCTGGTCGGGATGCTGGACCAATGACGCCGCCCATGGGAGTGGCGTCATGCGTTTTCCGTGAAGGCCGCCGTTGCAGAAGCTTGCAGAAGGCTGTCCCGTGGCCTGCCGACGGGGGATGCTCCATCCCGCCGTATCCTCGCTGCCGAGGGGCAAGGGGGTCCAGATGAGTCGTCGGGAAATCGGAAGCAGCTTGGACATGATATCGGCGGACGAGGCCGCGAGGATCCTCAGGGTCTCCCCGAGGACGGTCAGGCGGCTCTGCATGGACCGGAAGATCCCCGCCGTCAAGGTGGGCAGCCAGTGGCGCATCGACAGGACGGAGCTCATGAGGACGCTCGCCAGGGACAGCAGGATGTCCTGCTGGCTCGGAATGGATGGCAATTAGGCTCGGATCCCGTCTGCGGTCGGTCTCGCGCGGCGTCTCGAATGGAGCTGATCAGAGATGAGACAGACCACAAACGCAGAGAGAATCAACGGCAGCCGCAGCACCATCCTCATCAAGGAGTACTACTCCGTCGAGGAGGTCTCCCGCCTCCTGCACATCAGCGAGAGGACGGTGAGGGAGCTCGCGCACCGCGAGGAGGACCCGCTCCCGTTCCGGCTCCTCTTCGGGCAGCAGAGGAACTCCTTCATACACCGCGAGGACCTCATGGACTGGCTCGAGTCTAACTCGCAGCTCGTCCGGGATGCCGCAAAGAAGCAGATGGGCAAGGCGTGATGCAAAGGCACTCGGCCGGCGAGTTCGCCACGGTGTACCGCTTCATGACAGAGGGGCTGGGGCTCCGGGGATCCGACCTCCTCGTCTACGCGAGGATCTTCAGCTTCTGCCAGGAGGAGAGCGGCACCTACTTCGAGTCGGCCGATAGCTGCGCCGCGTTCCTGAACATGTCGGAGAGGCAGGTAAGAAGGTCCCTCGGGAACCTCGTCTCGAGGGACCTCATAGCAGAGGCCGCCGACGCCGAGAGGTGCCCGAGGGGCAGGGCCTTCGTCCTCCGCAGGGAGGCCGTCAGCGCGGCGATAACGCGCGTGGAGGGCGGCGAGACCACGGACAAATTGTCCGCGGGCAAGGCGGGAAGCGGACATATTGTCCGCGGCTCCGGACATCCTGGCCACGGGCGCGGACAGATTGTCCGCCCCTATATAGATAGAAGAGAAGAGTAGAGCGAATCTCATACGAGAGACCGGAGAGGAGACGGGCGTCGTGGACTCGGTTGGCAGGATCGGCGCGGACGCGGAATGCGACGGGCGGGAGCCATGTCGCCAGGCGCTCGTAACGCCCGAGGAGGCGCTCGCGCGGGGGCTGGTCCGCGAGGTCCCGCCTCCCGCGAGGTGCGCGCACTGCGGGAGGCCGCTCAGGCCGCTCGGAGTCCCCGTCTTCGGGAGCGTCGCCTGGGTGTCGCACGAGCCATGCGAATGCGACGGGGCCGAGCGCGAGAGGAAGGAGGAGGAGAGGAGGGCCCTGGACGAGATGGCTGCGGAGAGGGAGCGCAGGCTCGAGAGGTCGGGGATCCCGCTCAGGTTCCGAAAGGCGACCCCAACAGAGGCCCGGTGCGCCGCCTATGCGGACGCCCTTCCCGGGTCGGGGCCCAACGGGCTCTTCATCCACGGCCCGGTCGGCACGGGGAAGACCCACAACGCCGCGGCGGTCGCCATAGCGGCCTCGGACCGGGGGCTGAGGACCGTCTTCACCTCGGCAATCACCATATTCTCGAGCATCAGGGAGACCTTCGACGGGGGAGGCTCGAGCAAGAGGGCCCTCGAGAGGTACTCGTCGTGCGAGATGCTAGTCCTGGACGACCTGGGCAAGGAGTCCAGCTCGAGGTGGTCCCTCATGACGCTGTTCACCATCGTCAACGCCAGGTACGAGGGCATGAGGCCGACGGTCGTCACGTCGCAGTACACGCTGTCGCAGCTGAGATCGAGGCTCGCGTCGACCGGCGAGGCGGAGACGGCCGCCGCCATAGCCTCGCGAATCGCCGCGACGTGCGCCGACGTGGAGCTCACGGGACCCGACCTGAGGAGGGGCGCCTGGGGGCAGCGGGACGCGCGACCCGCACGGGGCACTGACCCCGGCGGGGGGCGATCGAGGCTTGATGGCTTCAGGTAGCGGCGGGCCCGCAGCGCCCTTCGCCCCGGTCCGCCAAGCACGACTGCCTGGGAGCCAGTCGTGCGCCTGACGGCGGCGAACCCCGCCATTGCAAAAATGGCCCGATGGCTCGTCCCCACGGGCGGGAGGTCCCGTCGGGCCAGACGATTCATGTCACAGTTCTTGAACGATGGGGCATTTCGCCCAGCCGCCCAACCACGGGGTGACGTAACCCCGCTGACCGGCAAGGGCGCGGGCATAACGCCCGTCCGTCATGACGCTAGGCCTACTCCCCGCTGCTCGGAATAAGGCACGATTGCCGCTAAGAGATGCGCTTCGCGCCGAAGCTCCAGAGCAGATCGTGGTACCTCGTCGCGCACTCCTCGTCCGAGACGCCAGGGTCGTCGGGGGCGAGCCCGGCATCGATGCCGTCAATCATCTCGCACCAGGTGCGCACCCTGCCGTCATCGCACAGGAACTCGCTGCTCGGCGTCACGGTCCTGAAGTCCTCGAGCTCTTCCGCCGCGATGCGGGAATCGGTGTCGAGATTCGGCATGCCTTGGCCTCCTCCTCAGCCTGAATGGAAGCTTCCCGTCGGTCCGACCGAGGTCGAGACCAACCACGCACAACATTCTACCTCGCTTCCATCAGCGCCTCTTCAGGGCATCCGCAAAGTGGAGACCTCTCTAGGATAGCGTCAAATGCGCAACGGCAAAGGTCCGCCCATCGTTCTATTGGGGCGTGCACGACGTCAGGCGCCACGGGGCAGCACGTCGGCAAAGCGCCTCAGCCCCGACATAGACGCCAGGACGCTGGCCCGGGTCATTCGCGGCGGGAGGGTCCACGGCGGCGTGCGGCTGCTCGACGGATAGAATGGACGATGGCGGCAATTGCATCGCACAGGAGCTGGCAGACAGGCTTGGAGTCAAGGTGTCTGCACCGAACGACACGCTATACGTCAACCCGGACAGTCGCTCTACATAAGCAGACGCGGGAACGGCAACATGGTGGAGTTCACGCCGAGGAAGGAGAGGCGATGATATACGCGAACTCAAGCGACTACGGAAACGGCACCGCCCCGCGGCTCGGCGTGCCAAGGCGTGACAAGGACGCCCTGCTGCGAGCAATGACAAGCGAGGAGCCAATCGCCATTGCCGCTGGGTACCTAGTCGACTACTCGACGGGCAAGCCAACTGGCATTGTCGACGCTATGTACGAGAAGAACGGCGCTAGCTGGTCCGAGGAGGAGGCCTGGAACCTCGAGCACAACGACATGGAGATCTCTGACGAGTTCGCAGACGCACTCCTCGGCAGGGGAAAAACGATAGGCGTCAAGGACCATCTGCCACGGCTGGAACGGGGCCGCCCTTCGGGGCGGCCCCGTTCGGTAGGACGACGGACGTTTTCGCCCCGTCGTTCAACTTCGCCTTGCCAGTGCGCTGGAACTTGGCGGGCGGCACGTCGCGTTGCCCCTCGCGGGCTCCCAGGGCCTTCGGGCTCACGGAAGCCACGCCGGCCGACCGCTCATCACGCGAGCGGATGGCTCACAAGATGCGGGCTATGGAGCGGGAGTCGCTCATGCGTCTACCTGCCTCTTGAAATTCTGTCGAGGAACTCGACGACGAACGGGTCGTTGATGTCGAGGTCTTTGAAGCCAAAGTCGTCGCCATACCTCTTCTCCATTTCCTCGCTCAGTTCCTCTTCGCTCATCGCTCTGGGGTCTCGCTCTCCTGACATGCTTCCGCTACGCATTCTCGACGGCCTCCTTCACCAGGTCCGTGAGCTTCCTGTCGTCTATCCACATTATCCACAGCCGGCCGCTTCCGCCAGTGCGCTTTCTGAGCCTCCCGCCGATCTCTCTGAAGCTCCCGGTGTGGGTCCTCGCAGAGCTGGGCGACGTGGCCCTGAGCCCATCTAATGCACGTGGTCCCTCAAGCCAGCCCAAGGTCCCGCTAGGCTCGGCCACCACGGACAACTCGGCCCACGGGGACAGCCCTCTCGCATTGAATCGTAGGCGGCGGGCCGAAACCGGCACCCAGCACACGACGAGAGAGACAGGCCGCGCAAGCCGGCCCGTCCACGAGCCGCCCGCCATGGAGGGGACATGGCAGACGACTTCGGCGACGACGCCGGCCAGCAGATATTCGACTGGGCGCTGCGACTCGGCCTGGAGGGGTACCGCCGCGGCGGAGGCCCCGCGGGGCAGCGCGCCGTCGAGGAGGCGATAGGGCGCCTCGAGGCCGCGCTGGAGAGCGCCAGGGACGCCGTCGGCGCTTCCCCGGGTTCCCCGGCCGAGGCGCGACAGGAGGTCCGGACAGACGCGAGGTTCGCCCGCCTCGACATGTCGGAGTTCGCCGAGCTCGAGGACGGGCAGAGGGTAATCTCCGCGGTGGACGCGAAGCTCACGGCAAATGACATATGGCACGGGATGACGGAGGACGGCGGCACGCCCTGGCTCGTCTTCAAGACGGCCGACGCGCCGGCGGTCGCGTCGACCTTCGACCAGCTCGTATCGGACACGAGGGAGGCCGCGAGCAGGGCCGCGGAGCGGATCCGCCAGGAGCAGGAGCGGGAAGGCGGGTCCCGCGGCGCCGACCGCGACCGGGAGCCCCTCAAGGAGAGGGCGGAGCGTGCGAGGAGGGCCTCCGAGGCCCAGTCGCATGACACGGAACGCGACCGTGCGCCGGAGCAGGACCGCGTGGAGACGAGGTCGAAGTGAGGGCGCGAGGAACGGGCGCCGCAACCGCGGCCGGGCTCTCCGCCGCCGCGTTCGCAATCGGCGACATTGCCGCCGCGGCACTACCAGCCGGCGCGCCCGCCGACCCGGAATCCACGGTTCGCGGGGTCCTTTCAGGGATCATCGCGGGGACCGCCTCGCCGAGCGCGGAGCCGCTCCCGCTCGCCGTCGGGCTAGCCTGCGCCGCGGGGGTCTGGCTCGCCTGGGCGAGGAGGCTCTCTCTCGTCGGGGAGCACAGGAGCGGCGAGGAGCACGGCAGCGCTAGGTGGGCGAGCCCGAGGGAGGCCAGGGCGTTCGCCGACCGTGGGGACCCAAGGAACAACATCATCCTCACGCAGCACGTTTCCCTCGCCATGTCCAGGGCCGACCACGACCCCAGGCTCGAGCGCAACAGGAATGTCCTCGTGATCGGAGGGTCCGGCTCCGGCAAGACCCGCTCCTACGTGATCCCCAACGTCCTACAGATGAACGCGAGCCTCCTGGTGACCGACCCCAAGGGCACGCTCGAGGCCGAGCTGGGGCCGGCCCTGCGCTCCGCCGGCTACGAGGTCGCCAGGATCGACACCGTGGACTTCGGCCGCTCGGCGCGCTACAACCCGCTCGCCTACGTACGCACGCAGCAGGACGTGCTCGAGGTCGTCGACTGCATCATCGCCAACACCACGAGGGAGGGCTCCTCCTCGGCGGACCCGTTCTGGGAGAACGCAGAGAGGCTCCTCTACAGCGCGCTCGTGGCATACCTCGTCTGGCACTGCCTGGAGGCCGACAGGAACCTCCCGGGCCTCATGACGCTCCTCTCGCTGGCGTCGGCGAGCGAGGGGGACGAGGGCTACAGGAGCCCGCTCGACGTGCTCTTCGACGAGCTCGAGACGGGAAAGAGGTGCGTCGTCGGCGATTTCCCCCGCGACGGGAGCGCGCGCTCCTTCTCGGGCGGGAGCCGAGTTACGTGGGTCAGGGTCGCAGAGCCGCTCGCGCCGGAGGAGGACTTCGCGCTCGGCCGCTACCGCGCCTTCAGGGTCGCCGCAGGCAGGACCCTCAAGTCGATAATCATCAGCTGCAACGCGAGGCTCGCCCCGCTCGGCGGCGAGGAGATCCGGCGCGTCCTCTCGGGCGACGACCTCGGGATCGACCTCATGGGCGAGCCGGGCCGCAGGGTCGCGGTCTTCGCCACCACGTCGGACACGAACGGGACCTTCTCGTTCCTCCTGGCGCTCCTCGTCTGGCAGGCGACGAACCTGCTCTGCGAGCGAGCCCTGAGGGTGCACGGCGGGTCGCTACCGACCCCCGTGCACCTCGTCCTAGACGAGTTCGCGAACATCGGGAGGCTACCGGACTTCGAGCGCACCATCGCCGTCGTCCGCTCGAGGAACATCGGGGTCTCGGTCATCCTCCAGTCGCTCTCGCAGCTCAAGGCCCGATACGGGGAGTCGGCGCAGACGATCGTGGACTGCTGCGACACGACGCTCTTCCTGGGCGGCAACTCCAACGAGACGAACAGGGGAATCTCGGAGAAGGTCGGCAAGCAGACCGTCTCGGTCATCGGCGCCAGCGAGAGCAGGGGGGCGTCCAGCAGCTCCACCCAGAGCAGGCAGGCCACGGAGCGCGACCTGATACAGCCCTCGGAGCTCGCGAGGCTCGACCGGAGAAAGGCGGTCGTCCTCATCGCCGGCGCGAACCCGGTCCTGGACAGGAAGTACGACCCGAGGAGGCACCCGGCATGGCGCGGGGAGGTGGTCGCGATGAAATGAACGGCCGGCCCGGCGAGAGGGCGGCGGCGCCGGGCCGAGACCACGCCGCCACCATGGGTCCCTACGCTTCGGAGGACAAGTTGCTCAACCAAATCATCAAGCTCGTGTCGGGCTGCGTCTCGTTCCTCGGCGGGTTCCTCGTCGTTTGGGGCGCCGTGAGCCTGGGCCTCGCGATACGCGAACAGCAGGGCGGCGCGCAGATCGCGAGCGCCATATCGACCATCGCGGGCGGGGCGATCATCATCGCCGCCTCGGTCTACTTTGGGATGCTAGACACGTCCTGGCTCCCGGCCTAGGGGGCGGCGATGGCGTCGCTCTCTGTCGCGGTCCACAAGGACATAGGCGAGTACCAGGAGAAGGTCGTGGGCAAGCTCAGCCTGAGGACGCTGCTCTGCGTCACGGGCGGGCTCGCTACGTCGGTGGCGACGGCGTCCGCGCTCTACGCGGCTCTTGGCGTGGAGCCCGCCGACGCGAGCCTGCCGGTGATGTGCGCGTCCCTCCCATTCTGGCTGCTGGGCTTCTGGCGGCCGCACGGGATGAGGGCTGAGAAGTTCGCCCCCATGCTCTGGGAGCACGCGACCTGGGACGGGGTGCTCGCGTACGGGACGTCGTGCATGCTCGCAGCACCGCCGGAGCGGATTGCCCAGCGGACGACCAGGAGGCACAGGAGGAACGCGAGGAGGAAGGGGGCGGAGCTCCGTGAGCCGAGCAGGGAAGCAGAGGGATAGCGCGCGCGGCGCGGGACCCTGGGAGAGGCTCTCGCTGATGATATCGGGCGGGGGCTCCGCCGAGCGCGACCTCAGGGAGCACGACCGCGAGGCGAGCGAGAGGGCGGCCGCCCGAAGGAGGTCGCTGCGCGCGGCGCGCGACGTATACAACGCGGTCGGCTTCGACTCGCTGTGGGCCGACGGCATCTGCGAGGTCGACCCGGGGATCTTCTCGCAGACCCTCGAGTTCTCCGACATCAGCTACCAGAGCGCCCGCAGGGAGGCGAAGGAGTCCGTCTTCTCGGCCTGGTGCCAGCTCTTCGACTCCATCGGCGAGGACGTCGCGCTCCAGCTCTCGGTCGTGAACACGCCCATCCCCGCCGAGGAGATCGGGCACCGCTCCTTCTTCGCGGAGAGGGGGAGGACCGCCGCGCTCGCCGAGGAGTACAACCGAATCCTCAACGACAAGATGCGCGAGGGCGTCTCGAACCTCGTTCGCTCGCGATACATCACCTTCTCCGTCGGGGCGAGGGACGCGGAGTCCGCCGTGCCCAGGCTCGCGCGCGTGCGCGGGGACGTGACCCAGTCCCTCCAGAGGATACGATGCGACGCCACTCCGCTCGACGGCCCGGCGCGCCTGCGCGCCATCGCGGAGCTGCTGCGCCCCGGCAACCCTCCCGCCGCCGGGTGGGAGGCGCTCGGGGCCACCTCCGGGCTGCGCGCGAAGGACCTCGCTTGCCCCAACTGCATCGAGGCGAAGCCCGAGGGGTCCGCGTCGTGCCTCAGGATTGACGGGACGTGGTGCCAGACGCTCGCCTTCCGCTCGTTCGGCTCGGAGCTCTCGGACCGGTGCGTGGCCGAGATCGTTGACCTTCCCGTACCGCTTGCGGTGAGCCTGCATGTGAGGGGCATGGACAAGTCGCGCGCGATCGCCTTCGTGAAGAAGCGGCTCGCGTGGATGGACAAGGAGATTATCGACGAGCAGATGACCGCCGTGAAGCGCGGCTACGACTTCGACATCCTCCCCTCCGAGCTCAAGTACTCGAAGGCGGAGGCCGAGGACCTCCTCGACCACCTGCAGAACAAGAACCAGAGGCTCTTCCGCTACACGGGGCTCGTGTACACCTACGCGGACACCCGCGACGCGCTGCGCAACCAGGTCGAGCAGATCATGCGCACGGCGCGGTCGAACTCGATCGACGTGGGGACCCTCGACTACCGGCAGAGGGAGGGCCTCAACTCGGTGCTCCCCCTCGGGGCCAACCGCGTGGATGTAGGCAGGATGATGACCACCGCGGAGGTGGCGATTCAGATGCCCTTCGCGACGCAGGAGCTCAACCAGGAGGGCGGCGGCTACTACGGCCAGAACAAGGAGAGCTCGAACCTGGTGATCTGCAACAGGCGCAGCCTTGCGAGCCCCATGGGGTTTGTCGCCGGCAAGCCTGGCAGCGGAAAGTCCTTCTCCACCAAGCGCGAGATCCTCAACACCATCCTCGCGTACCCCGACGACCAGGTGATCATCTTCGACCCCGCGGGGGAGTACTCCGCGGTGACGGAGCCGTGCGGCGGGACCACGATCAGGCTCGGTCCGGACTCCGACTCGCACCTCAACCCCTTCGACCTCACCGACGTGGCGGACCTCAGCCCCAGCGCCCAGCGGGCGTTCAAGATCGACGCCTTCCTCGCGCTCTCCGCGGCGACAATGTCCGAGGGGAGCCAGGGGCTCCCCGAGGCGGACAAGTCCATCATCGCCCGCTGCGTCGAGGCGTGCTACGAGAGCCGCTCCGGGGATGGCGGCACCCCCACGCTCGGCGACCTCTACGAGGAGCTGCTCGCGCAGGAGGAGCGCGAGGCGCGCGACATCGCGCTGCGCTACGAGCGCTACGCCGTGGGCGCGCAGTCCTTCTTCAACCACGAGTCGGACGTTGACCTCTCGAACCGGATCGTCGACGTAGACCTCAGGGACCTCACCTCGAACCTCCGGACCTTCGGGATGCTCACGGCGCTCGAGTCCGTGCGCAACCGCATGTACTCGAACTACGAGCGGGGAGTCACCACGTGGCTCTACATAGACGAGGTCCAGTCCCTCTTCGAGCACCCGGCGATCGTCTCGTACTTCTCGCGCTTCTGGGCGGAGGGGCGAAAGTTCGGCCTCGTGGCCACCGGCATAACGCAGAACTCGGTCTACATGCTGGAGCACGAGGAGGCCAGGAACATGGTGCTCAACTCGGACTTCATCCTCCTCCACAAGCAGTCGCCCGTGGACCGAAGGGCCTGGGTCGACCTCCTGGGCCTCTCCGAGCAGGAGTCGCGCTACATAGACGAGTCGATCAAGCCGGGCGAGGGGCTCCTCGTCGCCGGCGGCGCGCGCGTTCCCATCAAGGACGACTTCCCCAGGGGTGCGCTCTACAACCTCTTCAACACGAAGCCGAGCGAGCAGGCGCCGAGGCGGCGCCGCAGGAAGGCGACGGCGCGGAGGGGGGAGAGGTGAGCGCCCGGGAGGCCGGTGCGGCAAGCTCCGCAGCGCACGAGGCCCCGGACGCGTCCGCCGTCGCATTCGAGGGGCGCACGGACGCCGTGAGCGCGGGAATCGCGCACGACGAGGCGGACACGGCCCTGTCGGAGCTCAGGGGTCGCCGCGCGGCGGCGATGGGGCGCGCGGCCAGGGCGCGCAGGGCGACCGCAACGGCATCGCGCGACGCGTTCGGGGAGTCCGACGAGGAGCTCGGGACGGACGCGCTTTACCGCCCCGCTGGCGCGGCGACCCGCGCGACATCAAGGCGCCTGCGGCGCGCACGGGGAGGCGACGGCTCGCCGGGGACCGGCGGCGGAGGCCACGCGGGGCCCCGCCCCGCACCGGCGCAGGGAGTGTCGCCCGCACCGGAAGGCGTTCCGCCGGTGGCGACCCGCGAGGAGGCGGCGATTGCGGCGACGCGAGCGACCGGAACCCCCGGGGGCGCGCGGCCGCCCAGGTCAGCCGCCCCGGTGCGAGAGGCGCCCCGCCGACACGGCGCGCGGTCCAGGCTCGCAGCGCTCGACGGCAGGGAGGGCGCCGGACCCAGCAGGGCGCGCCCGCGCAGGACCGGGCCCCCTCGGAGGGGCTGGAGGCGCGAGGCGGCGCCGCCTCGCGCCTCCAGCCCCTCCGAGGAAATGCCGGGAACGACAAGGGCCGCGGAGACGGCGAGAGCCGCCGACAAGGCGGCGTACCCGGCGGGCGCGCCAGCGACGGTCCCGATAGCCGGCATCCTCGCCGGAGCCGTCGTCGCGGTGCTCGCCGCGGCGATGATCTCGCAGGCGGTCGGCTCGCTCTTCGGGTTCTGGGACAACGAGGCCTCGAGGCGCGCGTCGGTGGAGGGGCTCCCTCCCTACGTCACCTACTCGATGGTCCTGGCGGCCCTCGAGTGCCAGGACAAGTACGGTCACCCGGCGGGCTGCACGCTCGCCCAGGTCATCGTCGAGTCGGGCGTAGGAGACCACCTCTCTGGCCTCGCCACGAGGGACAACAACCTCTTCGGCATCAAGTGGGCACCGAGCTTCGCCTCCTGCCCCGAGGTCGCGGGAAAGGAGTCCTGGCAGACGCGGGAGGAGTACGGGGGCGCCTCGGTCACCGTCGTTGACGCATTCACGAGATTCAGGTCCTACGAGGACTGCATACGCTTCCGCTCGCGCGTCCTGCTGCAGGCGGGAAGGTACTCGGGAAACGAGAAGATCCGCAGGGCCATCGAGGGCAGGGACTCGGACCTCATGGCCGAGGGCCTCAAGGACGCGGGCTACGCCACGTCGTCCTCTTACGTCGACTCGCTCAAGGCCGCGATGGACGCCTACGGCCTCAGGCGCTTCGACTCGATGAGCGCGGACGACCTCAGGCGGGCCGGGCCCGCTGGCGCCGCATCGGGCAAGGGGGCGACCATCGTCGCCGCGGCCCAGACCCAGCTCGGCACGCCCTACGTCTGGGGAGGGTCCACGCCCAACAAGGCGCTCGACTGCTCCGGGCTCACGCAGTGGTGCTACGCGCAGGCGGGAATCCGGATACCGCACCAGAGCGACGCGCAGCTGAGGGCGGGGACGATGGTGCCGCTCTCCCAGGCGGAGCCGGGCGACATCCTCTGGAGGCCCGGCCACGTCGCCATCTACATCGGCGGCGACTCCTACATACACGCGCCGCAGCCAGGGGACCACGTCCGCGTGGGTACCGGGATAAGCCGGTTCACGTGCGCGGTCAGAATCCAGTAGGGAGGAAGGGACATGGAGAAGAGGCGAAGGGCCGTCGCCGCGCTCGCCGCCGGGGCGGTCGCCATCGCGCTGGGGGCGGGCGCGGCGCGCTGCGCTGCGTCACGAGTCGACAGGGCGGATCCAACGGACAATGGCTCGGAGACCGCCGCCTGGGTCGACGCCGCGGACGGACAGGGCTCCGACTCTGGCGCAAGCGCGGAGGAGGCGCGGCAGTCGTGCGCGGAGGAGCTCGAGTCGCGGGAGTGGATGGGCGCCGAGGACGCGTCGCTCAGGATGACGGCGTCCGGGGGCAGGCTCGTCGAGACCGACGGCACCGACACGCGCACGTCGTCCTACGAGGTCACCTCCGACGGCGACGGGGAGTGCGGCCTCAGGGTGACACGCGCCGACGGGACCGTTGTCCAGGCCACCGTGACCATCAGGGGCAGGGGCGACGGCGCGAGGCTCAGGTGCGAGCAGCTCCAGACCTCGTTCGACTGGATTCCCGCCCCGCCTGGCGGCGAGGTCAGGGTCACGGGCGTGGACGAGGAGTACCTCGCGCTCGTCGGCGGGAGCGAGGACGCGCTCGACCTCGCCGTGTCCCTCTGGGTGTCCGAGCACGTCCCCGGGGCCACGGAGGCCGCGTTCGACGGCGAGGTGTACATCGACACGAAGGCTGACAGCGTGACGGCGACCTTCACCTGCGACGACCCGGGGAGGTCGATCGTCTCGGTCACGTGGGCCGACGGCGCCTTCTCGGTGACGGGATAGCCGTGGGACGCCACGTGCCGAGCCGAGCGTGCCGCCTGGCCCTGGCGGCCGCGCTCGCCATCGGCATCGCCCTCCTCGTCCCGCGCCCCGCCTGGGCTTCCATCGGGGACGACATCAACTCCTGGATGTGCGGGGTCCTTCGCGATACCTGCAACTGGATCTTCGACGCCCAGGCCAGGGTGCTGGCATCCATAGGGGTCGACGGGGTCCTTTCGAAGCCCTTCGACAGGATGCTGGGCACGGCGGGCGAGGTGACCCTCTTCGACATCGCCCGCGGGGTGTGGAGGACGGCGATCCTGCCCATAGGCTGCGGGGTCCTCAGCATGGTCTTCACGGTCCAGCTGATACACCTCTCCCAGCGCATGGACGGGAACGCCTCGATGCCGGCGGTGCGGGAGGTCGTGTTCCTCCTGGTCTTCTTCGCCGTGTGCCTTTTCCTCGTGCAGAACTCCTTCGAGCTCATGCGCGCGGTCTACGAGGTGGCGCGGCTCGCGATCACGAGGACGACCGCGGCGTTCGGGTCCGGCGGCGCGATGGACCTCGCAAAGGTCTCGATCGTCACCACCGAGGACAGCGTCCCCGCCCTCGTGGCGATGATCGTCGTCGCGCTCGTGAGCTGGGTCATGGTCATCGCCGCCTACGTGGTTGCGCTCGTGGTCTCGTGGGCCCGCGCCATACAGCTCTACCTCATGGCGACGCTGAGCCCGATCCCGCTGTCGCTGCTGGGGCTCGAGGACACGCGCCAGGTCGGCGTCGCGTACCTCAGGAGCTTCGCCTCCGTGTGCCTCGCGGGGCTCATCATCACCGTCACCCTCATCGCCTTTCCGGTCGTGCTGGGAGGGCTCAACGCGGCGAGCGCCGGGGCCGGGGCAGCCGTGGACAGCGTTGTCGGGGGGCTCAGCTACGCGCTCCAGTACCTCGCGATGTGCGTGCTGCTGATCCTCTCGCTCACGAAGAGCGGCTCCTGGGCCAGGGACGTCCTGGGTGGGTAGCCGAGAGGCGCCAAGGGGCCGGGACCGTCCCGGCCAAGCGAAGAGAAGGAGGAAGGAAATGAAAGGTCCGGAAGGCAAGCGAAGGGAGCGGGTCTGGCTCTCGTTCCACGAGAGGTACGTGCGTCGGACGGAGTACGCCGACCGCGAGACGGGTGAGGAGAGGGTCCTCTTCACCGTGACCCTTCCCAGGGGGACCGAGGTCGACGGCGTCGACCTCGGCGGGTGGCAGTTCCACCCGAGGTACGTGGAGCCGAACCACTCCAGGTACCACGACGAGCACTGGAGGGAGGTCCCGCTCCTCGCCGACAGGCCGGTGAGGCTCAGCCGGGACGTACTCGACGCGGACGGCAAACCACTGCCGGACGGGGAGGGGCGCAACCAGAAGGAGTGCGCGGAGGTGGACCCGGCGAGGCTCGGAGAGGCGCTCGTCGAGTCGAGGCGCAGGTGGTACGAGCAGAACCGCCGCGGGCGCGCAGAGGAGCGGGCCGACGGTGCCGGGGGACTCACCGCCCGGGCGCAGGAGGCGCGGGCCGCCTCCGAGGCGATCGCCACGCCATGCGACTCCACACCAAGGAGAAGATAGGGGAAGAGATGAGGATCGCTAAGGAAAGGGCCCACTCGGCCCGGCGCGCCCTGCGGGCGTGGAGACGTGACGGCGGAGCCAAGCGCATGAAGGCTGCCCTCCTCTCGGTGGCGCTCGTCCTGAGCCAGCTGCTCGGGGCGCTCGCGCCGACCGTCGCGCTCGCGGAGGAATCGAGCTTATGGTTCGACAACCCGAACGGCACGAGGTACATAAGCGACGTCGTCGGCGTCACGCGAGAGCAGGTGGTGGGCGAACTCGAGTCGCACCAGGGCGACTCGTTCTACCTCGGCACGCCCTACCTCGGGCTCGGGGACACCGGCGACATGCCTAGACCGAACGGTGACCACGGCTCGTACCGAGCGGGGATGCAGTGCACGGGATTCGTCTGCTACGTGATGGCCGCAGCCGGCGGGAACCCCTACTCGGCGCTATCCACGAACGGCGCCAACTGGTGGAACACCAACGTGTGGGAGAGGATATGCAAGGCGCAGGACGTCGTGTCCTACCGCTTCGACACCAAGGAAGAGCTGCTCGCCTCGGGACTCGCACAACGGGGAGACATCATCGTCGCGACCCCCGACTCGTCCGTGCCCGTGAGCGGGACCGACCGATACGGCAACACTTGGGACGGCCATGCGGGCTTCTTCTGGGGCTCCAGCCCCTCCGAGGACCTCATGTGGCACTCCGTGCACTCGAGCAACGGGTTCGGCACAATCGAGAGCGGCAACCAGACCTCCGCGATCCAGGGAAAGGTCTGGCCGTCGCACTACATCCTCATCCCGCTCGGACAGTCGAGGGGAAGGGTGACCGTCACGAAGGCGTCATCCGACACCGCGGTCACGGACGGCAACACACTCTACTCCGTCGGGGGAGCCGTATACGGCCTCTTCTCTGACGAGGGCTGCACAAAGGACACGGGGGTGCGCCTGACCACCAGGGAGGACGGTACGAGCGAGGCCGTCGAGGTCTCGCCCGGGACCTACTGGGCGCGCGAGCTCTCGGCGCCAAGGGGCTATACCCTCTCGAACGCGACGACGAGGGTGGAAGTGCCCGCAGGCGGCGAGGCCGACGCGAGCGCGTCGGACGTCCCGCAGACGAACCCACTCGGCCTCGTGCTCGCTAAGGCCGACGCAGAGACGGGCGAGGCGTCCCCGCTCGGCGCGGCCAGCCTCGCAGGCGCGGAGTTCGAGGTCCGCTACTACGCAGGCCAGTACGACGAGGGGAGCCTCCCCGCGAAGGCCACCCGCACCTGGACCGTCTCCACGGGAGAGGACGGCACCGCGGACCTCTCGTCCGCCACGGGCGACGACCTCTACCGCGACGCGGCAGGCAACGCCGTCGTCCCGCTGGGCACCGTGGCCATAAGGGAGACCAGGGCGCCGGAGGGATACGTGGCTTCGGACAAGACCTTCGTCACGCGCGTGACCACCGAGGGGACCGCCGAGCACGTCTCGACCTACGCCGCGCCCACGGTCGCCGAGCAGGTCCGCCGCGGCGACCTCGAGCTCGTGAAGGCGGAGTCCGGAAGCATGCGGCGCCTCGCGGGCGTGCCCTTCCGGATCACCTCCGCCACCACGGGCGAGTCCCACGTCATCGTGACGGACGAGAACGGCCAGGCGAGCACCGCCTCGTCATGGGCCTCCCACGCCACGCGCACGAACGCTAACGATACGGCCGGCGAGGGCTCCTGGGACGCCGCCGCGGGAGTCTGGTTCAGCGGGACGACCGGCAAGGCGACGGCGCCGGACGACTCCAAGGGCGCCCTGCCCTACGACACGTATGCGGTCGAGGAGCTCCGCTGCGCGGCCAACGAGGGCCTGAGGCTCGTCAGCATGACTGTAACGGTCTCGCGCGACGCGAGGACCGTCGAGCTCGGCACCGTGGACGACGACCAGGGCCCGCGCATCGCCACGACCCTCACCGGCAAGGGAGGGGAGCACTTGGCCGAGGCCGCCGGGAGCGTCACGCTCACGGACGAGGTGGAGTACGAGAACCTCGAGCCCGGGAAGGAGTACGAGCTCACGGGAACCCTCATGGACCGCGAGACCGGCAAGGCCGTGACCGGCGAGGATGGCAAGGCCGTCACCGCCACGGCGAAGCTCACCCCCAAGCTCTCCACGGGCAAGGCCAAGGTCTCCTTCGAGTTCGACGCGACCGGGCTCGCCGGCCACTCCGTCGTGGCGTTCGAGGAGCTCAGCCAGGGCGGGAAGACGGTGGCCACGCATGCCGACATCGACGACGAGGGGCAGACGGTCCTGTTCCCGAAGATCGGCACCACCGCGACGGACGCGGAGGACGGCTCCCACGACGCGGCGGCCGACGACGTGACCATCACGGACACCGTCGAGTACCAGAACCTCGTGCTCGGGAAGGAGTACGAGCTCACCGGCACCCTCATGGACCGCGAGACCGGCGAGGCTGTCACGGACGCGAAGGGCGAGAAGGTCACCGCGACAACGAGGCTCACGCCCGAGGAGGCGAGCGGAACGGCGATCGTCACGTTCAGGTTCGACGGCTCCGACCTCGCGGGACGCACGGTCGTCGCCTTCGAGGAGCTCTCGCGCGAAGGCCACGTGTACGCCACGCACTCCGACCTCTCCGACGAGGGCCAGAGCGTCGCGTTCCCCCAGGTGAGGACGACGGCGAGCGATGCCGCTGACGGCGACAAGGTCATCGACGCGGCGCCCGGCCAGCGCGTGGCCGACACCGTCTCCTACTCCAACGTCACCCCCGGGACCGAGTATAGGGTCAGGGGACACCTGCTAGACGCCGAGACGAGCGAGGAGCTCGCCACGGCGGAGACGACCGTCACTCCCGAGTCCTCCGAGGGCACCGTCGAGGTCGCCTTCGACGTGGACGGCACCGGACTCGAGGGGAGGAAGCTCGTCTGCACGGAGGAGCTCTCCCGCGCGGACAAGGTCGTCGCCACCCACGCCGACCTAAAGGACGAGGAACAGACCGTGAGCCTGCCCGGCATCCACACCACGGCGACCGACGCGGCGGACGGCGACCACGAGGCCACGGCCGCGAACAAGGTCACCATCACGGACAGGGTCGAGTGGTCCGGGCTCGTCAAGGGCCGCGAGTACACGGTCACGGGCACGCTCATGGACAAGTCCACGGGCGAGGGGGTCAAGGGAAGCGACGGCAGCCCCGTCACCGCCAGCGCCACCTTCACCGCGGACGCCGAGTCCGGCAGCACCGACGTCACGTTCGAGTTCGACGGCAGCGCGCTCGCAGGGCACGACGTGGTCGCCTTCGAGACCATCGCCCACGACGGGAGGACTGTGGCCACCCACGCCGACCTCGAGGACCGGGGACAGACGGTGAGCATCACCGAGGCCCCGCCCGAGGCCCCCAAGGGGAGAAGGCCACCAAGGGCGGCAGCCAGCTGCCCAAGACCGGCGACGCCGGGATCCCGGTCGCCCCCATCGCGGGTCTCTGCGCCGCGGCAGGCCTCTCGCTCGCAGCCGCACGCGCGCTCAGGCGCCGCGGAAAGCGCGGCGTGCCCGACGTCCGCATCGAGCGCGGACCCGAGGGCGGCACCGGCCCGCTGGGAGGGGGCGGAACCGATGATTAGCCACCTCGGCGCCATCGCCCTCTGCCTCCTCGGCGCGCTCTCCGGCGCCACGGCAGTCGCGGCAATCGCGCTCTGCAGGGCGGCCGGGACCGCAGACGATCGCGAGGAGTAGCGGCAAAGATAGCGGGGCGGCCCGGACGGGTCGCCCCATCTTCTACAGGGAGGAAGGCATGCGCGCTGAGAAGGGCAGGGACACGCTCGCCGAGGGGCGGGCGAGGCTCGTGGAGTCGCTCGCGAGCGCCATGGAGGAGGACGGGCTCTCGTGGTACGCGGGGTGGGAGAGGTGCTGGTCGGCGAGGAACGCCGCGACCGGCGCCCGGTACAGGGGCGTCAACAGGCTCTCCCTCGCGGCCGCGTCCGCACGATGCGGATTCGAGGACCCCAGGTGGGTCACGTACAACCAGGCGCGGGACGCCGGCTGGCACGTGCGACGCGGCGAGAGGGCGCAGGCCACGGTGGAGTTCTGGAGCTGGTACGTGCCGATCATGCGCGCGGGAAGGCAGTCGGTCGTCACGGTACAGAGGGCGCGGGAGCTCATCGCCGCGGGGAGGATCTCGGAGGACGACGTCTGCGGGGACAGGTTCCTGAGGGGGAGGGGCGCCTGGGTCTTCAACGCGAGCCAGGTGGAGGGCGTCCCGCCCGTCATGGAGCCTCGCGCGGCGGATCCGGGGACGGAACCCTGGAGGGTGGCAGACGACCTCATCGCGTCGTCGAGGTGCCCCGTGCGGGAGACGAGGAGCGACGACGCCTTCTACGCCCCGGCCGAGGACGCGATCACCATGCCGCTCCGCGGCCAGTTCGAGTCCGCCGAGGGCTTCTGCAGGACGCTGATGCACGAGATGTGTCACTCGACCGCGAGCGAGCTCGGCAGGCCGCTTCCGAGCGACCACGAGTCCTATGCGTTCGAGGAGCTGGTCGCGGAGCTCGGGAGCGCCTTCTCCGCTGCGGACGCGGGGCTCGACATGTCCGCGGTCGCGAGGGGAGGGTCGGTGCAGACCTGGACCCAGAACCACGCGGCGTACCTCAGGTCTTGGCTGGACGAGATCGGGGACGACCCATCCGCCCTCGCGAGGGCCGCCTCGGAGGCGTCGCGCGCGTCCGACCTCGTCATCGGCAGGTACGACGAGGCGCGGGCGGAGCGGGCACGCTCGCGCTCGAGGGACGAGAGGCCGCTCGCCGAGAGGGCGGGAAGCGCGAGGGAGGCTGCCGCGCGGCTCGCGACCGTCGACATGGCGCCGGAGGACATGAGGGCGAAGTAGGGGAAGCCGCAGACATACGTGACGCCGCGAGCCCCTCTGGGGCCCTCTGGGAAGCGCCCCTGACCAATCCGGCCACGATGGGGTTGGGGCTTTGGCGAACGCGCCCTCAGAACACGGCGCGAAACGCCAGCCTCAGCGCCCAGAGGAGTACGCGCAGGAGCCCCCTCAGGACGGCGAGCGTGATCCTGCCTACGGTCGAGAGGGACCGCCTCATGACGCACCTCCGAATGCCGGGTCCGACGTTGCCGTGAGGGTAGCACGCACGCGCGACATGAATTCGAGGCTCTCGGTCGGGACGCCGGCCCAGGCGCAGACCCTGCCGGCCGCATCGCGCGGGTCGTCGCCCGCCACCTCGGGGATGGAGAGGCCAGTGCGGTACGCCCAGGCGGCAAGGGCCGGCAGGTCGGTCGGCCCGTCGTCAAGCGAGGCGCGGACGTCCTCGAGCCGCGAGACGTCCACGAGGCCGTCGCCCACCCTCAGCCACCTCGTGGCGCCGTCGACGTCCACCCTGGACGCCGCCGCCAGCTCCCCTGCCGTCGCGAGCTGCGCCCTCCAGCCGCGGCGCCTCCTGAGCACCTTGCCCTCGGCCACGCCCTGCGAGTCGTAGTAGTCGAGCTCGATCCACATTCCGTCGTCCCCAAGGCTGAGGACGAGGTCCGAGAGGACGCTCCTCCCCGGGAACGGGTCGGGGCACGTGAGCCGGTCGGAGTCGAACTCCTCGACCCGCCCGTCGGCGAACGACACCGTGACCCTCATCTCCCCCTCCCCTCCGTCCGGCTGCCGTCTCCGCGGTCTGGCTGCCGCCTGCCGATGGGCTCGTCGTCGCGCCTCGCGTCGCGGCTGGTGACGCCTCGCGCGTCGTCCCGCCGCGCGTGACCGCCGCGCGCCGCGGCCTCCCGCCGCTCCGGCAGCATGCCGTGCCTCCTTGCCAGCGCAATCGCCGCGTCGATGCGCTCCCTCTCGCCGGGGTCTCCGCATCGCCCGGCCGCGACCGCGAGCTCCTCGACGGAGCGTGCGCGCGTCTCCTCGATCACGGCGACGGCGGAGGAGAGCCCCCTGAGCTCGGAGAAGTCCCTGAGCTCGATCGCGCGGCGCGCGGCCTCCTCGACGCCCATGACGGAGCCGTCCGGCAGCAGCGCCTCCCCGCGTCGGGCGGCGAGCCTCGTGAGCACGTCCTCTCGCCGGTAGTCGGTGCCGAGCCTCGTGCCGCTCACCCTCCTGGCGGGCTGGTCCGCGAGGCAGAAGGTCCAGTCCCTCCCGTCGCCATGGACGCTCGTCTCCACGCCCAGGCGCGAGAGCCTGCCGAGCAGCTCCCCCTCGGTCCTCGAGGAGGCGACGGCGACGTCCACCCTCGACCTGATGTCGGTGACCCAGGAGTACGCGCCCCTGGACGAGAGCTCCGCCTCCGCGCGCCCGACGTGGACCCGCTGATAGTTCTCCCTCGAGCCTTGCTTGCGCGTGTCTGGGTGCCGCGCGTCGATCCTGCCGTCGAAGTGCGAGAGCCCCATGTCCCGCGCGATCGCCTGTAGCCGCCCGTTAAGGAGACCGGGGTCGGGGTCGCGGAGCCTGTTCCCCGTGGCGAGGTTCGTGTTGTTCACGATCACGTGAGCGTGGGGGACGTGGCCCTCGTTGTCGTCGTGGTAGACGATGGACACCTGGAAGTCCGGGAAGCTCTCCTCGGCCCAGCGCACGGCGAGCCCCCTCAGGTCCGCGAGCGAGACCCCGTCGCGCGGGTCGGGGGAGAGCACGTAGTGCTTGTAGGTCCTGGCGGGCCTCCCGCGGTACGGGGCGTCGTTGCCGTTGGCGCGCCTCGTCTCGTCCATGGCCGCGTCCCAGTCGAAGTGAGCCTCTTCGAGTCCCGCCTGGCGCGGGGACTCGTCCATCCGCGAGAAGTGCAGGAGGTCCCTGGCGAGCGCCCTCCCGTCCCGCTCGAGGTATCTCCTCGCGGCGGCGAGCCCCGTGTGCCCAGATATGGCCTTGATCGCCGGCACGCCGGTCAGCTCCAGAGGAAGACGGCCGGCCTGTCGGAGAGCCTCGCCACGTCCTCGCGGAGGCACCCGAGCGAGTCCGCCACGTAGGTCATCTCGGCGTCCACGACTCTGAGGACCTCGAGCGCGTCCTCGGCCGTCACCTCGCCCGGCGACTCGCGGGCGGCCTTCGCTATGGTGTTGAGCGCGGCCACGGACTGGTTGTAGAGCGTGCCTATGGAGCGCAGGTTGCGCACGATGCCGTGGGAGGTCTCGTAGTCGAAGGCGACGGTGCCCGCCCCCATGCGCGTCCCGCCGCCCGCGAGGCAGTGTATCAGGAGCCTCACGACCTGGCTCCTGGAGCAGCCCATCTCGGCGGAGGCCTGGTCCAGGGCCTCGAGCTCGCCGTCGGAGATTCGGACGTTAAGGCGCCTCGGCATGGCGTCACGGCTCAAGTCGGTCACCCCCAGGGGCGCGGGGCATCCCCCGCAGAGAGAAGGGACGTTCGGACGGTGCGGCCACGGAGGCATCTCCCGGGGCACAGACGAAAGTCTGAGCCATCGGGACGGATCCCGCGGCCACCCTGTCCGCTCCGTCCGTCTCGTCCATCCTGGCCACCATGGGTGTACAGGATGGGCTACTTGCTAGCCTATAGTCGAGGTGTCCGTCTGCCTAACCTATGTCAGCAGTAAATAGCGTATTCACGCTCTCGCGCCGTCACTAGATCGAAGAATTGCCTCACGCTCCAGAGCCATCCCTGTTGTTCGTCGGTATACGTGTGGTGGAGTGGCACCGGAACGACGAGCTGGAGGTTCTTTGCCCTCATATCGTCTGTCTGCCGCGTACTGATGGCTCCCTCCAAGGTGACGAGGTGTTTGCGCTCCACCCGCTTCCCCTCGGAGAGAACCTGACGCCAACGATCCTTACAAGTGGTCTTAGCACCAAGAAGCGTAAGACCCGAAGCTGGGAACCTCTCGTCGTGGTAGAGCTCCTCGGAGGGGAACAGGAAGTCCGGGGTCTCATGATTCTCGGTCGTAGCTTGTGCCGTATATCTGATATTGCGCGCCGTCAGAAGAGCCTCGACCGAGTGCTCCAAGGACTTTCCGGCGCGAGACTTCCTCCTCTGGAAAAGGCTCATCGAGTACGACAGAATCCCGTCGACGTCAATTGGGTTGACGAACTTCGGGAATACCTCTTCGGCCTCGTGACGCTCGTATACTCTGAACAGCATCTCCTCGCGCTGGTACGCCATGTAGATTATTTCATCTGGGTCGTCATGTATGTAGTCCACGTCCCCCAGCGTCGAGCGGCAGTATGCTGAGAACTCTTCCGTCGAGGGGAGTCCGCTCGGGAAACGCCTCATTTTTTACGTTCTCGAGCAAAAAAGCCTTTGGCCTCTTTGCATCGATGATGCGCGCCACCTCGAAGAACAGTGTTCCCTGCGTCTTATCTTGGAACCCCGTGGGGCGGCCCATCGAGTTTTTCTTGGAGACGCCTGCTATGCTGAACGGCTGGCAGGGAAAGCCGGCCAAAAGGATGTCGTGGTCGGGGATGTCCTCCGACGGGACCTGCGTGATGTCCCCGACGATTTTGAAGTCGTCCTGGAAGTTCGCCTCGTATGTCTTGTTTGAGAACTTGTTCCACTCGGAGACGAAGACCGTCTTTGGGTCCTCGTCAGCAAAGGCCTGCTCGAAGCCCATGCGTATGCCGCCAATACCTGCGAACAGGTCGATAAACCGAACCATTGTCACTCCCAATCTTTCAGAGTGAAAATTATACAGTGCAGGGGCGACAAGAACCACTAGGGCTTCCTGAACCAGAGGACCTCTAGACGACCTCTGCATGGCCGTCTCGCTCCGCGTCAAGCTCATGCTTGCTGGAACCAATACTTCTGAACTGTTTGAGTGCCCGGCTCGGTAATCCTCCCTACGCTTCCATGAGTGGAAACTTGACCATTAAACTTTCCCGGGAATATCAGTCAATGCCGCCATCTCAATGGTAAGGATTACAGGTATTGGCGACTGCCTTTCGACAACGATTTCAACGATGTCCCCAAGTTCATGCTCTTCCCAAGCTCCCTTCATGATTGGAACTATTGCGTCATTGTCCCTCCCCGCCGTCGCCAGGTGTTCCTGACGGCGGGGAGGGCGGCCGCGGGAGGGCTTGGCTGCGGCCGTGGCGGCTGGAAGGGGCGACCGCCCGGGTTTCTCCGAGCGGTCGCCTTCCTGCCGTGAGCGGTGTCTGTGTTATGACGTCCCAGGTCACTCCCTGCTCTCCGCCCACTGCCAGGCGCCTATGAGGTGGCGGAGCTTCGCCTGGCGCTCTCCCGTCACGACGATGGAGACCACGTCGTGGCGTATCGCGTCCACGTCGCCGTGGTCCGCGAGGTAGAGCAGGCACGCGCGCCTCATCGTCGCGAACTCTGCCGCGCCGACGTTGAGCTCGGGCATCCTGGCCGAGCCCTCCTCGTACGCGGAGATGACGGCCACGAGCACCGTCTCGTCTCCGTCCGTGGCCACTATCGACGCGTCCTCGCAGTCGCAGGACCAGCCGTCTGCCGCGCGGACCCCGTAGCCCCTGTGGGCGAGGTAGTCCCTCGCGATGCCCTCGCACGTGGCGGCGAGTCCCTCCTCGGCCATGGTCGCGGTACCCTCTGTCTTCTCGGTCATGGTGACCTCCCTGGGACGTGGGAAGGCCCTTTGCCCTCCCTCGCCCAAAGAGCGGCAAGGCCCGCGTGGCGGGGCGCAGCGCCGGTCCGTCGCGCGGGCCATCAGGGAGCGGGAAGAGGTGCTTGCTCCCTGTGCCAGCGTCTTGGGCGAGGGAGGGCGTGGAGGTGTCGGCGCAGGAGCACAGTGTGCTCCTGCGCCGGCCGGGCGCTTTCGACGGGCGCGAGGATAGGGGATGAAGCGGCTATCCCCGTCTGTGTTTCGTCAAGAGAATTTGAGCAAAAAGAGCATCGGAAATTGAGCAGCCCGAGCATCGGAGGCGCGCACGCTTTTTGAGCGGCTAGCTCTCCTGCATGAGGGCATGGCGGACGCGGTAGGACTCGCCGCGGAACTGGACGAGCCTCCCGTGGTGGACGATGCGGTCGATCACGGCGGCGGCCATCTGGTCGTCCCCGAACAACGACCCCCACCTGCCGGACTCCAGGTTCGTGGTGATTACCACCGACTGCCTCTCGTATGCGTCGGCGAAGACCTGGAAGAGCAGCCTCGCCCCGTCCGCGTCGAGCGGGAGAAACCCGAGCTCGTCTATGACGAGCAGGCGAGCCTTGCCGATGAGCGCGGCCTCCCGGTCGAGCCTCCCGTCGTCGCGGGCGCGCCTCAGGCGCATCACGATCGAGGCCGCCGTGAAGAAGCGCGCCTCGAGCCTCCTCTCGCACGCCAGCGCGCAGAGGGCCGACGCCATGTGCGTCTTGCCGGTGCCGAAGTCACCCACGGGCACGAGGTCCTACCTGCGCTCGACGAAGTCGGGCGCGAGCGGCAACTCGCGCCCCATGTCCTCCGGCCACGACACGGCCGACCAGTCGTAGCCGTCGAAGGTCTTGGGCGCCGGCAGCGCGCAGCGCCTGAGCAGCGTCGCGCGCTTCGAGGCCTCGCGGCCGGGCCTCTCCGCCTCGAGGTAGCCCGCTAGGCACTCCACCTGCTTCGGGGTGCCGAGCCTCGACCACTCCTCCAGGCCGGGCGGTGGCGAGCGAGCGCGACCGCCCGGCCTCCACGACCCTGCGGGCCAGCTCCCCGCTGGCGGCCATCGGTGACCGCCCCCCTCAGGAACCCGTCGTAGACCGACAGGTCGGCGCCACCGGCCTCGCCGCCGCCTCCCGCGATGCGCCTCGCCAGCACGTCGACCGTGGCGTCGTCGGGGACGCGGCGCCCTCGACGACCCCGAGCGCCGCCTCGCAGGCCGCCTCGAAGCCCGAGGACTCGCTCGCCCGGCCGATCGACCTGAGCGTGCGCCTCCTGCCGGCGGAGTCCATCCGACCGACCCCCTCGACGAGCCCCGGCGGCATGTCGCGCCCGATCGTCGACTCCCCGAAGGTCCTGGGCCTGGCGATGACGGCGGGCACGAGCGAGAGGGGGTTCCGGACCGCGGGGCCCTCCCCGAAGGCCCTGGGGAGGACGGCGACCCGTCGGCCTCGACGTAGCCGCGCTTGTCGGCGCGGGCGGTGACCCACCTCACCGCGTCGAACTCCGCGCCGGGAAGGGCGCGCATGGCGGCGAGGTCCTCCCGGTAGGCCTCCCCGTGCGGCCTGCCGTCACGGCAGCGCGCCGCCGCGTTGACCCTCGCGCATCCCTCGGCGAGGAACGCGTTGAGCTCGGGGAGCGTGCCGAACGCCGGCACGGGGACGAGGAGGTTGCGCCGTAGGAACCCCACGGCGTTCTCGACGGAGCCCCTCTCGTTTCCCGAATAGGGGCTGCAGTACCGGCTCTCGAAGCGGTAATGGGCTCTGAACTGCGAGAACAGCCTCGATTCCGTGACCTCGCCGAGCACCATTCCGCCCGCCTCGGTGGCGTTGTCGAGCACCATCGCCGCCGGGGCGCGGCCCCAGCGGCGGAAGATCCCGGGCAGCCCGGCGCACAGGCACTCCGACCTCTGCGACATGAGGGCGACGCATTGCCGGTCGTTCGAGTGCGGGAGCGTCGCGACCAGCAGCATGGGGCCGAGGGTCCTCCCGCCGATCGCGGCGCGGAAGTTCCCGAAATCGACCTGGCAGGTGCCGGGCGCCCACCCGGGCTCGAGGTACCCCTCTCCACCCGCCGCCCGGGCGAGTCTGAGGTCGCGGACGAACCGCTGCACGGTGGTGTACGAGCCTGCGTAGCCGCGCTCGGCGACGAGCCTGTCGTAGATCCGCCTGGCGGTGTGGCGCTGCTTCCTCGGGGCCCCGAGGTCGGCCTCGAGAACGCCCATGACCCATTCCTCGTTGCCCTCGAGCGCGGGCCTGCCCCTCCTCCGGGGCATCGGCGCGGCGGGCGACATGTCCTCCATGTCGGCGTACTTCGCCACGGTGTTCCGGCTCACGTGGAGCACTCGGGCGGCCTCGGACCTCGAGCGCCCGGCGGCATCCATCGACCGTATATCATTCACTGTGTCCAGGGGCACGGTCATCTCCTCCATCCTTCCCGGGCGGGCTCGCCAAAGTAACCGCCCGGGGAAACCATACGGCGAGGGCCGCGCCCCCGGTCCCCGGGGCGTGGCCCTCCTGCTTAAACTGCTCAATTTCTCGTGTTCAAGGTGCTCATTTCCCAGTGGTTACTCGGACCACTTCTTAGTGAACATCAACACCGGCGAGCATGCGCCCGGCGAGAGAAGGGCGACGCAGCCCAGGGCGTTCGGCGCGTCCGAGAGGGCCGCTGCCGCCAGGGCCCCGGCATCTCGGGCATCGTCCGCCCAGGAGGTCGCCGGCCTGGTAGGATGCACGGTATCCGCGCCCTGCAAGTGGGAGCGCGAGCCGCTCAGGGAGGAGCCCCCGATGCCCGAAGACCGCCCCAGCAAGCCCGCGCGGACGCGGGAAGGCCGCCCGCGGCCCAGGCGGACATCGCCGCTCTCGAGGCCGAGCTCGAGGAGCTCGGGCCCGGGCGCGGCATCACGGAGGGTGCCCTCGGGGTCCTGGGAAAAGGGACGGGCGCCGGCCCGGCAAACGAGCCCGCGAACGGGGAGAAGACCCTGCCGTTCGGTGCCCCGCGTCCCAAATGGAGGCCGTGCGGGCTTCTCTCGGCGCTCGGGATGGCCCTGTCAAGCTACCAGTACCAGCAGGGAGCGCTCCGCGCCCCCGACAGGGACGAGGAGGCCCGCAGGAGGATCTCGGAGGTCTTCGACGCCAACGGCGGCGCCTACGGAAGGCGCCGCACCCGCGACGAGCCCGAGGCGGGGGGCGAGACCATCGGGGAGCGCGGGATCGCCCGCATCATGGCCGGGGAGGGGCTCGAGGCCCGGGGCGGGACGAAGCCGAAGCGGCGCCACGGCTCCTACGCGGGCGAGGTCACGGAGCATCCGGGCAACGAGGTCAGGCAGGGCTTCCCAACTTCCCGTGGCCCGCGGACGTGACACAGTTCTCGGTCCCCGCCGGCAAGAGGGCCCGCCCCGTCGTCCACAGCGACTGCGGATGCCACTACCGGTGGCCCGGGTGGATATCGATCTGCAGGGAGGCGGGAATCATCCGCCCGGTATCGAGGAGGGGCAGCTCTCCCGACGACTCCCGCATGGAGGGCTTCTTCGGCACCATGAAGAACGAGATGCTCTACGGGAGGGACTGGGAGGGTGTCAGCCTAGAGGAGCTCAGGAAAAGGATCGATGACCGCATGGAGTGGCATAACACAAAGAGGATCAGGCGCTCGCTGGGCTCGATGAGCCCCTTGGCATACAGGCAAAGCCTAGCCCTTGCAGCCTAGCGAGAACGGTACAGAAAAGCGGTACCTCGCGCATGCCTGACAAGGAGAACCCGCTCAGGGAGGTGAACCGTCTGTGCTTCCTGCTGGAGACCTTCCTCAACTCGCACTCCGGATTCGACAGGGACGACCTCCCAGGCTGGCTCGAGCTGTTCCACGTCATGATGAATGGCTCCGAAGACAAGATGGGGAAGGCCGTCAGGGTGCTGGACCGCGCAATGCGCGTCCCGAAGACGCTGTCAGACAGGGAGTTCTACGGCATAAAGCCCAGCTCGAAGGACTAGCGGTTCAGACGCATCTGCACATTGTGCAAAGGATGATTTCTTCATTAAAATCAAGTAAAATTAAAGAACTAGACGTGTAAAATTAAAGAAACATATGCTAGTTTGCTAATAAGGTGCCGTTTGAATAGAAAACAACTTCTTAGAGAACGAGGGCCTAAGATGTATATCAATTCAGCATCTCTGGACATTACCTATCGGTGCAATCTTCATTGTCGTCATTGCTATAATTTCAGCGGAGTCTGCCCGTTTCCTGAAATGGACGATAGCCAGCTTCATCATGTCGCCCTTGAGCTTAGCTCTCATGACTTTTCCTCAATATGTCTCTGCGGGGGAGAGCCGCTTTGTCGTAAAGACGCCCTTCTTATGGTGGCTCGTACCATTAAGGAGAGCAATCCATCTACAGCACTGTCCATGGTCAGCAATGGCCTTCTTTGGAATGAGGACATCGCAAGAGAGATTTATGATTCTGGTGTGCGCACCGTCCAATTCAGTCTCGATGGGTTTACGGAAGAGTCATATGATTTCGTACGCCAATCTGGCGGCCAACTGAAGAAGGTCTTCCGCACCATTGAGATTTCTCTGCAGCAGGGTTTTGATGTCATGGTATCAACATTGCCCCACCGCAAGAGCCTTAGAGAGTTCCCTGCGATTATCCAGTATTGTGAAAAAGTCGGAGTCTCTGAAATACGCGTCCAACCGCTCATGCCATTGGGTAGGGGCGAAGAGAATTATAAGGATTTATGCCTCACTGAAGAAGAATATGAAGAGTTAAGTGAGATGCTCGACATGTATAAGAATACCTCAAAAATACGTGTGACTTGGGGAGATCCCATAGACCACTTCTTTATGTATCAGGAAGAGGGAAGAATTCCGCAAGTCGCCGTTAATGCCTATGGTGAGATATTGGTATCACCTTACCTTCCGATTTCCATTTGGGATCTCAAAAGTCGAGCCCTTAACGAATATCTTGACTTGAGAATAGATGAGTGTGCGCTCAGGCATCCGATAGTTAGGAAATGTCTTGAGGATATCATGGAGGTTAAAGATCTTACATCCCGCAGGTCTGGGCTCCCGGAACTATTCCTCGAACAAAATCTCAACATTCAAGATGAGCTTCTGTCGGAGACTGCGAGGAAAGCATGAAGTACTTTATCAAACGTTATACCGAAGACTCGACACGGGTGCTCATGAAAGATGTGGCAGAAATCAATGAGCATATTAATCGATACGATTATATTGACACTCTCGGCTTCGTTAAAGAGGGGCAGATAAGTTCGCGATTCATCCGGCAATCTCTTTTTGAGGCACAGTTTACTGCATACGGCTTTATCGATCCTGAAAATGATTCAATTCAGGGCTTAATAGTTACGTTATCTTCATCGGTTTCAGCTATATCGTCAGCAGGTCTTGCATTTCTCATCAAGCAGAAAGAATCGTGCAACTCAGATATCTTTCATTTGGATGATGAAAATAAAATCGATATTTTGGCAATCTGCGATGAGGCTAAAGCTGAAGAATATGGCAGGTTCGGTTTCGTCAATGAAATGTCCATAAGTACTTCGTCAGGAAAGCCCATCTGTTACGAAAGGCTCATATCCATACGATATCCGTTCTCGACTCTTAAGGAAATTGCACCTTGTCTTGAAAATGCAGTGCGGATACGGAAGGCGCAGGAAGGATACATTTTATCATCAGGAGATTTGTATGTAACACTGAATGATGATTCTAGGGCTATTGTCGAACTTATGGATGGAAAAAAGACTCTAGAAGATGTAGCCATAGAAATCATGGCTGATAAAGGTCTAGATAAGGAGAGCTTATTCCGTGTTGAGGCAAGGGTATTCGACACGGTCGCGCTTCTTTGGAGTTATGGGATTTTTCTGGATGGCTCAATAAATCAGCGTATGTCTAGCGCTCTCTATCGTGAGGCGCAACTTGTATATGAACCATCATTTATGCAACACACAAAGCTCGAAACGAGATATATTACCCCAGTCCTTCATAAAACCGGTATCTCCAACGTTGATGATTTGTTAATGATTCTCGGCAATCAAGGATTATGTATATCGCTTTTAAATAATGACGGAAGTACGAAAAGCCAAGTCGTATTCCTGCGTACAACTGAAATACGCTCACTGTTTTTCTACGGCTGCTTTGGAGCATTTCCTAGCCATGAAGAATGGGTGCACATTTTAGCTTACCTAGAGACTCACAGGATCAATATGTTTCCTATTGCTGTTAAGAGATGCAATCGAAGGACAATCCGACTCTATCTTTACAGTGTTGCAGGCGATAGTTCTTGGCAACAGCTCGGTCTACAGACCGGATTTGTCGGCAACATCGAGAATGAAATGAATGGATTAGGGCTGTACATCAGAAATATCATGTTGCCTGCATAGCTTGTTTGTTGGCCGTTGATAGCCGAAGCCGGAGTTTTGCTCAACCGCTATCTCATAGTCGAAAGGAGAACGAGTCATGTCTGAATTCAATCCTTCTGTGGGACCGATAAAGACGAACGGGAAGAGTGGTTCGATGCAGTCTCCGCAGTCTGTTGTGGCGATAGCGGCAGCTGCTGTTTGGGCTGCTGTCGGATATGACATTGTCGCCGGTCTCAATTATGCAGTCGGCGCGAATGTCGCGCTTTGGGTAAATGCGGTCAATTGGGTAAACGCAAAAACATATTAAGTATTATGTGATTTGTTGAGCTTATTGTAGACGATTCGGTTCAGCTATCAGCGGCTTCTAAAACTAATTCAGTGCGGAGATGCATCATGACAACTGGCACATTCATATCGCTTGTCCTCGGGTTGGCAATCTCGCTGCTCATAGGCCTTATGGGCGTGTATATGCTGGTAACCGGCAAAACGAACCTGCTCCATGATTACCATAGGGCGACTACAGATCCGAACGATTTGCCGAGATTGGCGCGATACAGCGGCTGCGGAATGACGATACTTGGAACTGGTATCGCCTTAGTCACAGCGTATACAGCGACGGCTTCAGGAGCTTCTCTCCCTGTTTGGACGGGAAGCCTCATCACATTGGTGCTCGGCGTAGCGCTCTGTATCGCAGGGATGGTGGTGACGTTCGTATCGATTCATCACTTTAATGGGTCGCTCTTCTCATAAAGCATAGGGAATCTTCTGGATTGAAAGCTGATAGCACTTAGTTGCATTGAAGGTGGGAGTCGCTCAAACTTGCCCTTATATGCTTTTTTGAGGATTGGCTGCATTCATTTTTAATTCCTGAAAAAGGAAGGTTCAGTCATAATTCCTGTTTATAGATAACCTCAGAGGTCATGAGAATTTCCTGCCGGCATCAATGATCTTAAGGAAGAAATATTCATCATCCGGATAGCTGTATCCTTTGTGTCTCAGTGTTTTGATCATCTTGTTGGTTCCTTCAACTTTGCCGGATGAGATATGAACTCGTGCATGAGAGATAATTCCTTTCATGTGGTTCTTAAGCAGCTTGGCAAACCATATGAAATGCTTGTTCTCTGTTGCTTTGCAGGTGCGCATGATCCGGTTAATGTGAATCTTCATGCCTCTTTCGGTATTTGCTTTGCAAGCTTTATTAAGATATTCTTCTACCAGATTCATGGTGAAGAACAGCTTGTTTTCATCCGACAGCTTCTTGTATTCTTCTTCAATTCTTGTTTCCTGCTTCACCTCCGGCTTTTTGAACAGATGGCTACCTTTGGCAATGATTTTGCCAGCTTTGGCAGCTTTCTCTTTCTGATTCCTGGTCTCAGTATTTGTCATCAGGACATATTTGGAGCCATTGAGAGCTTTGGCAGCTTCTGTATTGCCTTCTTCTATCAGGCGTTTTTTTGTTCCTCTTTACGGACTTTTGATACCACCTTGTCATTGAAGTTTTTGATCAGATGGAAATGTTCATAGACAATGTCCAGCCATTCACAGCGTTCCTTGAAAGCTTCTTCAAAGCCACCGTTCATATCACAGGCTACGGCCTTGACATTTTCATCCAGTCGATGCCGATCCAGTCAATAAAGTCATATACAGCCTGTTTCTTCTTGCCATAGGCAAGGTAGAGCACATCTCCGCTCTTCATGTTCATGATCAACGTAGCGTATTTTTGGCCTTTATGAAGAAGGAATTCATCATTGCCAAGATACTCCGAGTATTCTGTAGGCTCCTTCAGTTCCTTACCTTTACCGTTAACGGTATACAGTTCCTGAAGATGCTTCTTATCGATCTCCTTGACGGTATTCTTGCTTGAACCGTTAATGATGGATATTCCCTTCATTGTCAGTCCAAAGCGAAGCAGATCGCATGTATAGTTCTCAAGAGCAGCTCTAATCAGATGTCCCTGAGCCTTGAAATCTAGTGGTTCTGTATAGGTGCTGAGCGGACAGTTCTTATTCTGGCAGAGTGCTCTTTGCTTGGATACAACGATGTGAGTATAGATACCTCCCATAGCAATGTGTTTCAAGTTAACCTCGACTGTGCCGTTGTACACCATTTCCTGGCCACAGAAGCTGCACTAGACCGGCTGTCTGTTCAGACGATTCAGCTTTCCCTTAAAGAAGTATTCAGTGACTTTGCGCTTGGCAGGTCTAGATGATGTGCTCACAGAGATCTCTTTAACGGCCATCTCAGGCATACCAACCTGGGTGAAGGAGGGCAGACCTGATGAGAATGCTAAAATGCCACTCTGGATCTATATATCAGATGTTTAATCAAACAGATCATAGATATCAGCACGAAGATCTTCTGATCTTGTATCAAGCAATTCTCCCTGAATAAGCGGCCATGTGTTAGCATTCATATGAATCTCCTATTTTGTATGTTTGGTCACACACAATTATACGAGATCCATTTTTTATATTCGTACTATATCTCCGTCCCACATGGCGTCATATCAACAGGTTTTGGGATTGAGCCAAAAGGAAAGAAGCTCCCGTGTTCAAAAGCGTATTGAAGAGGATGTTCGGCTGTAAGGGATCGGTCTTGCTGACAGCGGTCTCCATAGCCAGCTTTCTGATGAGTTCAGCTTTCCCTTTCCTCAACGGACGATTCGTGGATTTTTTGGTTTATGACACGAGCATGAATGCAGTGATAAGCTTCTCCTTCGTCCTGGCGTGTATTGGTTTGCTGAGCGTAATCTTCTCCTACATCGCAGGAATAGTCTCTGTTAAAGTATCGAGCGAAACGTCTTTCTCTATACTCGCGGGGATTATAGGTAGATTTCAGCACGCCGATTTAAAGCATGTTGAGGAAATGGAAAACGGTTATACCTCTCAGCGGATCACAACTGACGCAAATGCCGTTACCTCCTTTGTTATATCAAACTATCTGTCCGTAATCTTGAATGCACTTCTCGTCATCTTTGTCTTGGTTATGTTTGCATTCATTGACTTCATGCTCTTCCTGCTTTCTTTAGGTTTGATTGCGGCATACGTATTTTTGTTCGTAAAGATTAAAGATCCTCTTTATGCGGCATCATTCAAAAAGAAAGAGGCTGATAGCGTCTTCTTTAACATAATCAATTCCCAAGTGAGCCAAGTTTTCGATATACAGCTTGCGGCAGACTTCGAGGGGTATCAGAGAGAACTCCATCGCGCTTTCGAGCAGTATTTGCCGGTGGTCGTAGCCCAAGGACGCATCTCCTATCTCTTCTCCTCGATTGACGGAATGGTATCGACCTTGTTTCAGGTGATAGTGCTCCTATTTGCTGGGATACGCATCATTCGGGGTGAGATGACCATAGGTGAGCTGACTATGGCGATCACATATTTCACAATGGTCATGCAGAGCGCGAAATACTATATAGGCTTCTTTAGTCAATATCAGGATGCGAAGGCCTCCTTCAGCCGTATCGGCTCTATAGAGTCAATCCATGAACTCTATGACGGGTCGATGAGGATAGATCACATCGGACAGATAGAAGTTAACGATCTCACCTATTCGATACGGCAGAGCGGTAGGAAGAGAGTGCTTTTTGATGGCCTATGTACCGTTTTCAACCGTGGAGAATCAATAGCTGTCATGGGTCCTAATGGTTCAGGGAAAAGTACGCTTCTCAAGCTTTTGACGGGACTTTACGACTCTAATGACTCTGTGCTATATGATGGGCATCCCCTTCGAGACCTTTCTATCGAGAGCGTGAGAAGACTGTGTTTCTCAGCCGTTCCGCAAAGCCTCAACGCAAATGACATGACCGTGAGAGAGTATATTGCCTTCAGAACGCGAGTCGATGTTAAGTCGGTGCACTTGCTCTTGAGGGAAAGCAATCATAAGGTTCCCGAAATGGTTGCCAAGGTTCAAAACTTGCTTGATAAGAAGTGTGAGCAATTATCTGAAGGGGAATTGAAATCGCTCGTTTTATGGTTGGCTTTGAGAAAACCTGCTGATGTGCTCATTCTTGATGAGCCCTGCGCAGGCTTGGATGACAAAGCAAAAGGAGAGCTTATGAGTTATATCAGCCGGAACCCTTCACACCAGATGATTATCGTCATGACCCATGACAGAAAGCTGGCATCCGTGACTGATGAGATAGTGCATTTATAACCTTATTCTATCGCTTGCTGAGGCGAAGGGCCAGACAGTGGAATGCCCAGTATGTCACAGGATGTGCGGCACCTACGACATGCGAGAGGACCTTGTGTCATCTCGACATCTGGCAATACGAGACCATCGTGCACTGCGCGCTGCCCAGGGCCGACTGCCCCAAAGACGGCGTGCATGCCGCAAGGATGCCCTGGGAGGTGCGGCCGAACTCGCACTTCACCGCCCTCTTCGAGGCGCAAGTGATAAATGATGGCGCTCTCAGGAATGAGTGTGACGACGATAGCGCATCTGATGCACGAGACCGACACACGCATATGTAGGTTGCTGGGCAAGGCCGTCGACGAGGCGAGGGATGCCGCCGGCTACTCGGATGTCGTGCGCGTAGGGATAGACGACACCGCAAGAAGGCGCAACCAGAGCTACATCAGCATCATGGCCAACTTCGACCATCAGCGCGCCGTGTCCGTCACGCAGGGCAGGGACAAGGGCGCCGTGGGCAGGCTCTGAGACGAGCTTAAGGAGCACGCAGGGGACCGCACGAAGGTCTTAGAAGTCACGCGCGATATGGCCGAGGCATACTCGCTGTGGGCCGCCGCCAAGATGCCCCAGGCCGCACAGAGCGTGGACAGGTTCCATGTGGCGCAGCTCCTGATGAGGGCGACAGACCCTTGAGCCCTGTCAATATAATGGACAGAGGAATCTCAGATTTTTTATGCGGTCTGCATCGCCTCCGGATCGTATGCAAGGTCCCTCTCGAAGCGCTCAAAGAACTCCTGCATCACCTCTGCGGGCACGCGATCTCCTATGGACTTATGCGGGCGGAAGCGGTTTTAGTACGACTCGATTAAACTCGTGTGCCTTGTGCTTGGTCGTGGATACATCGAAGAGGCGCTCAAGGTAGTACCACTCGTTCTTGAGCGTGGCGAAAAGCGATTTGGCGACTGTATTGTCGTGGTAGCTTCCGGTTCTCCCCACGGAGAGCCTCACGTCGTGCTCGGCTGAGCAGGCGGTCAGCTCTGAGCTCGTGTACTGGCTGTCTGCGCTGCTTAGAATATGGCCCCTCCGGCCACGTATCCGCGCGAATATGCCATCTTCAGGGCAAAGACGACAAGCCCTGCCCTCATGTTGTCCTGTATGCTTCAGCCCACCACCATGTGTGTGCACAGATCGTGTGCGACGGCGATATATATAAAGCCTGCCGTGGTCTTGAGATAGGTTATATCGCCCATAAGCTTGGCTGTCGGCACAAGACACGAAAAGTCGCACCGGGTGAGGGCGCTGCGCTCGGGGGCGTGCAGATCGGGCAGCGTCGTCCTCTTGGAGGCATTGGATTAGATGTCGCAGATGTCCAAGCTCAGCCATGCACCTGCGCACGCGGTAGCGGGTCGTGCCTGTAAATTTTACGTACTGCGGGTCACCTGTGAGCTTGGATCAGACCTAGCAAAAGCTAAAGCGCCTGTCGCTTTCCTCCCATATCGCGCAGATGGCTTCCTTGAGGGGACCCCACGGGTCCTCACCGCCTCCGGCCTTGAGCCATCTGTAGAAGCCGGATCTGCTCACCTCAGTACGCGTGCCATCATCGAGACGCTGTAGGTTGCCCTCTTCTCCAGCATGAGCTAAAATCTGTCCTTCGTCGGAGGCTTCCGGCGAAGAAGGCTACCACTTTTTTAGGAACTTATTCTCGCTTTCGAGCTCGTGTATGTGCCTGTTCACTGCATCGAGCTGCTTGTGCTCGTCGGTTCTTGCCTGGGTCACCCTTCCGGTCTTGTTGTGCTTGATAATCCAGTCGTTTAAGGTCTTGTCGTTGGCCTCAAGCTTCGCGGCGCATCCCCTGATGCTCTTCTTCGGGTCGGCCTTACGCGCCTTCCTGTAGTAGTCGACAGCCTCGAGGCAATACTCCTGCAGTGTAGTGACTGGGTGTTTCCGGCTTCGTGCGGGACTTTGCCTTCTCTATCTCGCTTGCGCTCACCGACATCTCATCTATCCAATCTGCTGACTGTGCTGGGTGGGTATCTGGACAGAGCATATCTGTTGCCAGTCCCTGAATCCCACTGTCCACCAAGAGATTACAGCTCATGCGCCTCCCGCATGAGCAGCGCCGTCGCGAGCCTGAGCGCAGACTCCGGGCTCGGGAAAACACCGACCGCCCACGAGCGGCGCTTGATCTCGCGGTTGAGGAGCTCGAGGTAGTTCAGCGTGCGGGTGCAGCGGCGCATGTCGCCGGCGGGCAGTGCCATCACGGTCACATCGTGTCGTCGAAGCCCTCGAGCAGCTGCTCGATTGCCCTCGGGGCCCTCTCGCGATAGTCGGTGGCAATCTCGTCGCGCCTGCGCTTGGCCGACGCCCTGTCAGGGCAGTTGAACATCTCAGCGAGCTTACTGCGCAGCCCGGCCCTGAGCCCCTTCGGGGCGGCCTCGGCCACGTTGTGCAAGAAGTGTGCCTGGCAGCGCTGCCAGGCGGCCCGGGCAGCGCCGAGTGGACGGCCGCCACCAGCCCCTCGCAGGCGTCGGAAGTGGCCACTGCTTACTTTCAATAAGAAGTGACCAGAAGGGATGTGTTTGATAGCCTCGGTGTTGCGGGTTGGGACTGCGGTGGTGATCCTGGACCAAGAAAAGGCTGCACGGAGGACCGCATGTACAGCGCAGAGCAGCGCAAGCTGGCAATCGAGACCTGCATCAAGTTCTATCTGAGCGCGGCGAACACCGTTGCCGAGCCCGGCTGTCCGACGAGGCGTTCGCTCGGGGCCTGGTGCAAGGACTATCTGGAGCATGGGGAGGCCAGGCCCAGAAGCGGCAGCGGGAGCCTAGGTTCGCCCTGCAGATGGGGCAGGCTGCCGTGGACTGCTGCCTCGCGCACGGAAAGAGCCTTGCCAGGACCATGCACAGGTTGGGCTATCCCGCCAGCAGGGAGTACCTCTGCGATCGGACCGGCGGGCCCGTCCCCGGGCAGAGGAGATGCAGGGGCCCGAACCCGAAGCGGGACCCTGTTCCCATCGAGAAGAAGGTGCAGGTCATCGCCGAGCTGGAGGCGAGGACGGGGCCTGCCGCGCAGATCGCCGAGAAGCACGGCGTGTCGAGGACGGCGCCCTACGCCTGGCGAAGGGAGATAATGGGCGATAATGGCGGGGAACCCGAAACGAAGGGAGAGCCCGCGAGCAAGGAATATGACGACCTGCCAGACGACATCGAGGTCCTGCAGGACATACTGCGCGAGGCGAAGATACAGCTCAGGCGGGTGCAGCTCGAGCTGGACGTGCGCCAGGCGACCCTCGAGACAGCAAAGAAAGACCAGGGCACCGACCCAGAGCTGCTGACGAACGAGGAGAAGGCGGCGATGGTGGAGGCGCTGAGGGCTGAATACAGGCTCTGCGAGATCCTGCCCGTGGTGGGCATGGCCAAGAGCAGCTACGAGTACGCCAGGAACGCCCAGGTCGAAGGCGAGAACGAAGAGCACGCCGCAGCCAGGAAGGCCTTGGTCAAGGCGTTCGAGGCCAGCGGCGGCACATACGGCTACAGGCGCGTGTACGCCCAGGTCAACGCCGATGCGGGGGACGGCGCGGCGATCGGCGAGTGGACGGTTCGCGACATCATGAGGGACGAGGGCCTGGTCGCCTGCGCCGCCAGGAAGAAGCGCTGCTGCAGCTCGTACGAGGGCGAGATTTCCGAGGCGCCCGAGAACCTGCTGCGCGACGAGCGGGGCAGGCACCACTTCCATGCTGGCGAGCCCAACGAGCTGTGGATCACCGACGTGACCGAGCTCCGCATCCCCGCCGGCAAGGCGTGCCTCTCGCCCATCGCGGACTGCTCCGGCGGCATGCCGCTGAGCTGGCCGATCTCCACGTCGCCCGACGCCGAGATGGCGAACTCGTCCCTGATCGGCGCGTGCGGGTGGCTTAGCGAAGGGGACCATCCCAAGATCCGCCCGGACCGCGGCTGCCATTGCCGCTGTCCGGGATGGATAAGGATATGCGATGAGAACGGCCTGGCCAGATCGATGCCGGGGAAGGGATGCAGCCCCGACAACGCGAGGCGCGAGGGCTTCTTCGGAAGATTGGAGATAGAGTTCTTCTGCGGCTGCGGCTGGGCCGGGGCTGCAATCGGGGAGTTCATGGGCATGCTCGATGCCTGCCTCAGATGGTACAGGGATGTCAGGATAAAGGGCGGCCTGGATTGCAGGAGCCCCATGCAGTACCGCAGGGACTTGGGCCTGGCAGCGTAGGATGGTCTTGGTCCAAGATTCTCACCGCAGTCCCAACCCGCAACTCCGAGGCTATCAAACGCAGACGTGGGAGGGCGTGGAGGTGTCGGCGCAGAAACACACTGTGCTTCTGCGCCGACAGGGCGCTTTCGACGTGGGCGAGGATAGGGGATGGAGCAGCTATCCCCGTCGCAGCGGATGTCGGAAGGGCGCCATCGCCCAAGGTCACGCCGCTCCCGCGGGAGCGGCGTGACCGGCGGGCAAGACAGCCTTTCGAAGAAAAGCGGCGAGCAGGGCTTACCGCGCAAGATCGTCGTCCACCGCATGGGCATGCGACACGGTCGCCTCGGCGAGCTCCCATACCAAACGCCCCAGGAGGCACATCGCGGCGTACGCAGCGTCCCTCGGCGCGGAGGAGAGGTCGACGTGCTCCAGTATCGCCCAGATGCCCCTCTTCGCGAATGAGACCTCTCCGAGGCCCGCGTTGCCGCAGGCGTCGTGGGCCCACCTTATGGCATTTCCCCCGGTCCTCGCGTCCGCTTGATGCGGCAGCCATGCTACGACGGACAGGAGCGATTGGTGGAAATGCGTCGCGGGGATTCTCCGGGCAAATGACGGGAATGCGGCGCCGGTACCGGCGCCCCGTGAATCGTGACGTCCGGCGTCCGGGCGCCTTGCGTCGGACCCGCCTTGGATGGCGGTCGAATCGGTCACCTGGCAGGAGTGTCGCACGCATGCCCCGAAGCCGGCACGCTACGATCCCGGAAGGCGTCGGCCGCGCCGGATACGAAAGGCAAAAATTAGGCGGAGGCGCTCTCGCGTCCCCGCCACATAAAACCCTCTAGGGTTTTGCGATCTGTATTCACTATACCCATTCAGAACCAGCGGTCAACCAGCTCGGCGAGGAATTCCATGGACGCCTCCGCAGAGGCGTCGGGGCGTGTGACGGAGAGCACGGCCCTCACGTCGTCTGCCAGGGGACGGAGACGCGCCGAGGCCTCGTCGGCGAGCGCGGTCCCCCCGGCCATGCGCCTGTGGAGGAGCAGGAGTGTCGCCATCTGCTGGAGTCGCGGGTTTCTCATGCGCGAGGAGCGCGACCGCTTCGAAAACCCCGCCTCGCGGAGAGCGATCGTGAGCTCGCTTGGCGCCGGCCTCGCAACGTGGCCGTTGGTTCCGAGCCCGTTGATGATGGCGGCCGAGTGGGCGCAGGCGTTGCGGACGTCCCTGGCCTTCTTGAGCATGTAGTGCTCGTCGAGCATCGCCGCGTCGCCCCAGCGGTTCGCGCAGAAGCGGTAGACGTCCGCGACGGTGCCGAAAGAGGAGAGCTCGAGCAGCACCCATATCGGCATCTCCCCGGAGTAGTGCCTCTGGAGGTCGCCTGAGTACTCGTCGCGCCGAAGCCTCGAAAGTTCCGCCGCCCTCCGGGAGCGCTCGGAGGGGGAGAGCGCCGCCATGTAGTCGCGCACGATGGAGTGGCCATCTTCGGAAGGCCGCCTCGCCACCTCGTCGAGCACCCGCGCCTTCGCGAGGTGCTCCGCGTCGAGCGCGAGCGGCAGGAGCGCCGCCCTGAGATCCCGGTCGAGCCGCTCGAGGTCGACCAGGTCGCAGAAGTCGAGGTTCGCGTACTCGCCGTCGTGCGCCCCTCCGACGCGCCTGGGGAAGAGCGTCCTGTACGCGTACGTGGCGAAGAGGTAGGACTCCCGCGAGAGGTAGCGCATGGCGTCAGCCTCGCCCATGCGCTCGAACGCGACCCCCTTGCCCCTGAGGAAGGCTATCTGCCCCTCGGGCTCGAGCTTCGGCTTCCCGCCCTTGTTCTTTTGCTCCATTCCAAAACCCGCCCATCTGGTCGTCCTGCGGCTGGTGATGTCGTATTCTACGGCCTACGAGAGCCCCGCGGACATGATTCTGCCCATGAGGTCCATGCTCACCTTCTTGCTGTCGGCGAGCGCGTCCGCGTAGACGTTGAGGGTCATCGCGGCGTTGGAGTGGCCGAGGATGGCGCTCACGGTCTTCACGTCCACGCCGGAGCTGATCGCCATCGTCGCGAAGGTGTGCCTGAGGTCGTGGAACCGCGGCGGCTCCCCCTGGGAGCCCACGAGCCTCGCCACCCTCACGAACGCCCTCCACTCCTGCCCGAGCGCCATCGGGCTCTTCCAGGCGCCGGTGACGGCGTTCCCCACGACGAAGAGTCCCTCGTCCCAGTCGAGGCCCATGGACTCGCGCTCGCCGTGCGTCGCGCGTGTCCTCGCCTCCAGCACGCGGGCAAGCTCGTCGCCGTAGGGGATGGTCCTGGCCGAGCTCCTCGTCTTCGGGGTGGAGAGCGCGAACGTGCCGTTCGCCCTCGTGAGGGCGTGCGAGACGCGGATCTTGCGGGACACGCGGTCGACGTCCTGCCACCTGAGGGCGCATATCTCCCCCTGCCTCATCCCCGTCATGAGCGCGAGGAGCACTGCGGTCGAGAACGGGTCGGCGACGCTTCCCAGCATCTGGTTGAGCTGACGGACGCTTGCGGCGTCGAGGGAGTTTATCGGCTTCGTGGGCCTCTTGGGCGCGTCGACGAGGTCGAAGGGGTTGGAGGGTATGTCGCCCAGCTTGCGCGCCCTGATGAAGGCGGTCTTGAGGAGCACGTGGGTGTGCGAGACCGTGTTCCCGCCGTAGCCGTCCTGCACCATGTCGCGCTCGAACTCCTGGATCTGCCGCGCGGTGACCTGCCCCACGGGGGTCTTGCCGAGCTCGGTGCCCAGGAGGTGCCTCGCGTACCAGCGGTAGCCGTCGGCCGTGGAGGCGAGGATGTTGCCGGTGGACTCCTTCAGGTCTATGTAGTCGAGGACGTAGCGGTAGACGGGCGTCTCGCAGGAGACGGTGCCGGAGAGCTCCTCGTCCTTCCGTACCTCCTCGTCGCGCCACTCCCGCAGGAGCTGCTCGGCGACGCCCCTGCCGCGGTTGTCCCTCCTCACCTTCCCGTTCCTGCCGACCTTGTCCTCGTAGCACGGCACCTGGGTGGAGCGGGTCATTTTGTGCTGCCTGCCATCGTCGTCCTGCCAGCTGATCGCGAGGCGCCACTTCCCGAGCCTCTGGTTCTTGTACACGTAGCCTCTGCTGAGCTTCCTCGCCATCGTTCCTCCCAAATATTGGAACCATCCGCCCGCGGGGGAGGGGCCCTCGCAGGACACAAAGGACACACATAGGACACCGTGTCCTATTTGTGTCCTGCGGACGACTTTACATGTTGGGGGCTGTGGTCGCCTCATGTTCGCCAAGGTCGGCAAATACCCAGTTAAACAGCACAATTCGTGGAAGTGATGTCCTTTGTTGTCTATTGACATTCATCAAGGATTGCGCCCTGGGGGTCAAGGGGTCGCTGGTTCGAATCCAGTCCACCCGACCACGAAAGCGCAGGTGGGAAGGGGTAAAACCCGACCCACCTTTTTCATTTGGTGCCAAAGCAACCCATCCCACTACATAAGCCGCTTTTCAACATGCAGGCGCCATTCCTCTTTATGCAGAATCAGGATAGATGGTTCAAGTTTCGAGTTTTGTAAAAATCTGACCAGCGCATTTGTAAGCGGCCAGTTCGAAGCTTGAACCATTTGTATATTTGGCAGGGCAAGAAGGTTCAAGAAGCGGCGCACTCGTGCAAGCTGAGGCTGCGGAAATAACATGTGATACGTGAGCAAAACTTGCCAAATTAGACAAAATAAAACACCATGTAGCTTTAGGTTTATGATTACTTTTGGCGCAAGGTATATTTTCCTTATGAGAGAGGCATAGCGTTGGATTTCAAAGAACTGGCAAAGCAGTTCATGGGTTTTGCAGCAGTCGGTGTCGTAGCATTTGTCATTGACTACGCATTGTTGATGCTGCTCAGCCAAATGCTTCTATGGGATCCCGTTATTGCAGCTTTTGTGTCCTATATAGTTTCTACCATCTTCAACTACCTAGCTTCAATGCGCTTTGTCTTTGAGCATCGTGATGATATTTCTCGCAAAAAGGAATTTACACTTTTTGTGGTGTTCTCACTCATTGGCCTTATGCTAAATGAGATTATTATTGCGATTGGTACCTTCTGGCTTGGCGTTGGTCCGGGGGCGGTTACCTTCAGCAAGCTTTTGGCTACCGTTATTGTGTCTATCTGGAACTTCATCAGCCGTCATCACTGGTTGGATGCGAGCAATCGCTCATAGCAAGAGGGGAGCGCTTATGACGCCCGAATGCAAGCGTGTCAAAATCATGTGCCTTGTCAGTTTATTTCTTGGCATCGCTGAGCTTGTTGGCTCTTGGTTAATTCCTGCGCCCTTCGGTGCTTCTATTACCATAGTCTTTGTGCCTATGGCAGTAGGACTCCTTTCGCTGATTATGGGAGTTCATGGAGCACGCGCTGCTAATGTTCCACAAAAAGCAGCTGGTCTGCGTGTATTTGCGCTGATTATTTTGCTTTTGACCTGTGGCGCGTTTGGCCTGGCAGTTTATATGGGACATGGTCTATCCTTGGCGGCATACGTGATTGTTCCTGCAGCTGTGGTAGATTTGCTCATCTTGGTTTTTTCTTTCCAGACCAAACGTGCCCTTGATCGCGCTTAGTATTTTTACGATTTCGTGTGCTCAGCTTTTTTGTAGCGCCTAAGGGCTACATCTGATATAGTGTCTTGCGCACGGGCGACTAGCTCAGGGGTAGAGCGCATCCTTCACACGGATGAGGCCGCTGGTTCGAAACCAGCGTCGCCCACCACAAATGTTCGGGCCAGGGACTTTTGCCCCTGGCCTTTTTGCTACGGGAGATGGTCCATGTCTTCAATGAATGAAAAGGACTATTACGCGATTCTTGGTGTGGCAAAAGAGGCTACAGGAGATGAGATTCGCAAGGCTTTCCAACAGAAGGCCCGCAAGCTTCATCCCGACGTCAACAAGGAGCCCGACGCTGAGGCACGCTTCAAGGAGGTCTCAGAGGCTTATGCGGTTCTCTCTGATGACAATAAGCGCCGCCGTTATGATGCAATGAGGTCTGGTTCTCCCTTTGCGGGAGCGAGCTCTGGCGCCCCAGCTGGATCTTATTCCGACTCCTATGGTGACCCCTTTAGTTGGGGATTTCCCTTTAGTGGTTTTGATGGCGCTTTCCGCAGACAGACCAGTACTGCCCAGCGTTCGCGTTCATACAATCCCAAAGCTGGCGCCGACATCATCTTCCAAATTGATATCGATGAAAAACAAGCTGCGCAAGGTGTGCGTCGTGGCATTACCTACCAGCGCTATTCGACCTGTAATGCCTGCCATGGTTCGGGTTCCGTGCATACTGAGCATCCTGAAACCTGTCCGACCTGCAATGGTAGTGGGCGCATATCACTCAACCTAAGTGACTTTATTGGTTTTGGTATGATGGAGATGGTCTGTCCCGAGTGTCAAGGTACTGGTCAGGTTGTAGCAGATCCTTGCTCTGCTTGTGGTGGAGCAGGACGCGTGTTGACTGCAAGTGAAGTTGTGGTTGATATTCCTACAGGTAGCCATGATGGCGATACTGTACGGGTGCCTGGTAAGGGCAATGCAGGTACCAATGGCGAAGCAGCGGGTGATTTTGTTTGTCGTGTAGGAGTGCCCGCCGAGCAACTTGATGGTCGTGCAACCATGGGCTTTAGGAGTCTTGGGCTTTTCATTCCTTTCTTATTGCTCTATGCGCTTTCCAATCAGCAAACCCTACTCATTGGGCTTGTTATTGCACTTGGTCTGTTCCTCTTTGTGGTGATATCAAGTGGTGGATTCAAACATGGAAAGTATTGGTGGCGCAATGCGTGGCGCACACTTGTGCAAGGCGCTTCATCTGTGCTGCCTATCGTGTTTTTCTTCCTAATCATACGAATTTTTACGACATCTGTTTTGGCCTGCTCGACACTAGGACGTTTTTAAAAATTGAATCTTTTGTATCAGCACAGCCATTTTGGGGCATAAGTTGTGCGAGTAAACGTTTTTGTTGGGGGATAGTACTGTGGTACAGAAGGATTATTACGAGTTGCTCGAAGTTGAGCGAGATGCTGATGCAAAGACAATTAAGAGAGCCTTTTTAAAAAAAGCACGTGCTCTGCACCCTGATGTCAACAAAGAGCTAGACGCTGAGGAGCGCTTTAAGGAAGTCAACGAGGCCTATGCGGTACTTTCTGATGAGCGCAAGCGCGCAAACTACGACCGCTATGGAACTGCAGATGGCCCCAGTGGTTTCGGCTCTGATTATGTTGATATGTCCGATATCTTTGGCGGCGGCTTTGGCATCAACGATATCTTTGATTCATTCTTTGGCGGGGGTGCTTCTGGAGCAGGTCGTCCCACTCGTACACGTGGCCGTGACATGGGTATTACGCTACGTATTAGTCTTGCTGAGGCAGCTGCTGGCTGTACAAAAACTATTTCGTACGAGCGTCTTGCGCCTTGTGATGATTGCAATGGTAGTGGCGTTGCGGAAGGCGGACATGAGGCTACCTGTGAGCGTTGTCATGGTACCGGGCGTGTAGTAGAGGTGCAACGCACTATTTTTGGTCAGATGCAGACCCAGGCCACCTGTCCTGATTGTCAGGGCTCAGGCAAGGTTGTTGATCACCCCTGCGAAACCTGTGGCGGCCAAGGTCGCACACCTTCTCGTGAGACGGTGGATATCGATATTCCTGCTGGGGTGTACTCAGGTCAGACCCTTAAAGTTGAGGCCAAGGGTGAGGCTGGCGTTCGGGGTGATAAGTCGGGCGATCTTGTAGTTGCTATCGAGGTTTTAGAAGACGAGCACTTTGAACGCCAAGGCGATGATTTGTACTGTGAGTTGCAGATTGATGCGCTTGAGGCAATAGTTGGCTGTTCGCGCGATATCGATGGCATACTTGAGGGCGAGACCGTACACATTACCGTACCTGCTGCCTGTCAGTTTGGTCAGCAAATTCGTGTAAAACGTCAGGGCATGCCTCGCCGTGTTGGTAAATCTCGTGGTGACCTCATTGCTGTTGTGCGTGTTGTTGTGCCCGATAATCTCAACCATCAGCAAAAAAATGCCATACGCGATTTGATTAAGCAGCGCGAGACAAAGTCATCCTCTCGCATGAAGACAAAAAAGTAAGCGAATAGTTCTATGACTGCACCTAAAGTTGCCTTTCACAATTTGGGCTGTCGACTAAATAGGTTGGAGCTTGATCTTATTGCCGATGAGCTAGAAGATGCGGGTTGCGTGATTGTGCCTGAGGATGAAGCAGATGCAATTGTGGTCAACACCTGTGCCGTTACTAACGAAGCAGAGGCAAAATGTCGTAAAGTGGTTCGACGTTTGAGCGGGCTTGAATCTCATCCTCTTGTCTTTGCGACTGGTTGTGATGCAAGTTTGTTTGGTGATGAGCTACAAGCACTCAGTTCCTCTGTGCGTGTGGTGACCGAAAAATCTATAGTTGCTGCGGAGCTTTTAGCCGAGCTAGATAGTGACAATGATTTTAATTCTCATATAACTCATCACCCTGCGAGCGTAACTCCTACGGGTCGTACTCGTCCAGGTATCAAAATCCAGGATGGCTGCGATAACCGTTGCACCTACTGCATCATTTGGAAAGCGCGCGGTAAAGCACACTCTTTGGCTCCTGAACAAGTACTAGATTCTATCTGTAAAGCTGTGTCAGGAGGTGCAGCTGAAGTTGTGCTTTCTGGTGTAAATCTTGGCAGTTATCGTATGCCTAACTCTCAAAATGCCAGCGATTTGCCTGCTTTACTGCAACGCATTTTGCAAGAAACCAAGGTAGAACGCATCCGCTTATCTTCGATAGAACCCCCTGATGTCACAGAGGAACTTGTCGATGTGATGGCGAAATCTAATGGTCGCATTGCGCCTTTCTTGCACATATGTCTTCAAGCTGGCTCTGATAGGACTTTACGACGCATGGTGCGTGTGTATGATACGCAGTTGTATCGCAAGGTAGTGCAGTGTGCTCGTGCTGCTATGCCAGAGCTTGCGCTGGGTTGCGATCTTATTGTGGGCTTTCCTGGCGAGACTGATGAGGACTTTGAGGCGAGTCTGGCATTTTGCGAAGAAATGCAGTTTGCAAAAATGCATGTTTTTCGTTATTCCAAACGTCCAGGTACCCCTGCGGCAACGATGCCCAATCAAGTGCCTGCACAGCTTATGTCAGAGCGTGCTCGCAGGATGCGCAAACTTGCTCATAGAATGCGTCGCCAGCAAGCAGAGCTTTGTCTTGGTCGCGAGGAGCTTGTGGTGGTGCAGTCGGAGGGGCGAGGTACATCTGGTGGTCTTTTTGATGTGCTCATAGATCCTTGTGTTTCTGTAGGCTCTCTGGTGCGCGTGGTGCCTCATAGTATCTGCGAAGATCTTAGCTTGGATGCACGGACGATTTAACAACTTGCTGATATGCAAATGTGCTAGGCGTGGTACATTCAATTCCATAAAACAACTTGTCTTTGGATTTTAATTGAATTCAGAGGCAGTTATGAGGCAGTTATAGCTATACCAAGGAGGGTTCTTGCAGCCAACACGAGCGCGTTTGACCATACCTGATTCAATAGAACCGCTAAGCCTAACAGGTCCTGCAGACAGTTTGTTGCGTCGCGTTGATGCAGCCTTTGATGCGATGGTTACGGTTCGCGGAGATCAGATTGCCATCACAGGTCCAGCTGAGGTTGTAGGGCAGGTGACCTCTGTCTTTTATCGCATGATTTCTCGTGCCGAAGATGGAGATCCTCTTGACGAGCAAGATGTCGATCTCATTATTGAGCAGGTTCTGCATGGCGCACCTGAGATGCAGTCTTTATCGGGCGACATACTGCTTACGCATCGCGGTCGTACTGTGCGACCCAAGACCGAAGGTCAACGTCAGTATGTTGATGCTATACGTACACATCGCATCACCTTTGGTCTTGGTCCGGCGGGTACGGGCAAGACCTATCTGGCGATGGCAATGGCAGTAGCTGCGCTCAAGCGCCATGAGGTGGCACGTATTGTGCTCGCTCGTCCTGTAGTTGAGGCAGGGGAGTCCCTTGGATATCTACCAGGTACTTTGCAGGAAAAACTCGATCCCTATGTACGTCCTCTCTATGATGCACTTTTTGATATGACTGACGCCGAGTGTGCAACCACAATGATTGAGCAGGGTACCATTGAAATTTCGCCTTTAGCCTTTATGCGCGGCCGTACCTTTAATGATTCTTTCGTCATTCTCGATGAGGCGCAGAATACCACGCCCGAACAGATGAAGATGTTTTTAACTCGTTTGGGTGTCTCTTCGACGTTTGTCATCACAGGCGATGCCAGTCAACGTGATCTGCTGGGCGAAAGTGGTATTCATTCAGCCCGCGAAGTGCTCAAATCTGTCAATGAGGTTGCCTTTGTGGATCTTGATCGAGATGATATCGTTCGTCATTCTCTCGTAGCAAAAATTGTTGAAGCATATGCTACGGCTGAGTAAAACGGTCGTAATCGATAGGAGATGAGATGGCCCACGAATATGACATTAGTTGCGATGATGGTGTTGAACTTCTTGTGAATGAGCAAGAAATAGAAGACATCTTTGATCGTGTTCTTAAGGAAGAGGGGATTACACATCCCTGTATGGTCTCTATCTCTTTTGTAAGTAATGAGCGCATCCAAAAGCTCAACGCTGATTGGCGTGGCCAGGATAAACCCACAGATGTTATCTCTCTTGAATGTGAACGTCCTGATGAGCCCGGTTTAGGTGAGGGTGTGCCCTGTGAGCTGGGCGATATCGTAATTGCTTCTGAGTATGTTGTGCAACAAGCCGCAGGTTTTGGTACAACAGCTGCAGACGAGTGCCGTATGTTGCTGATACATGGTCTTCTTCATCTGCTGGGCTATGACCATCTTGAGGATGCTGAAGCAGAGGAAATGGAAGCTCGCGAGGATGAGCTTTTGCAGCTTATCCATACCGATGGTGATCTGGCTCGTGTTAATTTCACTCGTCATAAGGATGATTAACGATGATCCCTGGAGAGACCCCACGGCACCCTGGCTTTATTGAGAGTTTTGCTTACGCCCTCAAGGGTGTAAAAACCGCTGTCATTCAAGAGCGCAATATTAAAGTAATGTTGGTGGGTGGCACAATTACCATCATTGCTGGTCTTTTGGTGCATCTTGATGCAATAAGCTGGGCTATCGTTTTGCTTTGTTGTGGTGCAGTATTGGCAAGTGAATTATTTAATACTGCTATTGAGACTATCGTGGATTTAGTATCTCCTGAATTTAATGAGATGGCGGGTCGTGCAAAAGATATTGCAGCAGCTGCTGAACTTTTACTTTGCACAGCTGTTGCCATCGTCGGATTAATCATTTTTATTCGTGCACTTTTGAGCTAGGAGGTGGTCTTGTGAGCGAGACTAATACTGAGTTTCATAGTGGTTTTTTGACCTTGGTTGGGCGTCCTAATGCTGGCAAGTCAACTCTGCTTAACGCCGCTGTAGGTCATAAGCTTGCAATTACCAGCAATGTTGCCCAGACAACGCGCCGTCAGATGCGCGCAGTGGTAAATACCGATAATTCACAGCTTATCATTGTGGATACGCCGGGCTTGCACAAACCCAAAGATGCACTCGGTAAGGAACTCAATCGCGCAACTTTAAGTGCGCTTGAAGATGTGGATGTTATAGCCTTACTTATTGATGCCACCCAAGAAGTGGGGCGTGGTGATGAGTGGGTTGCGAGTCATGTGCGCATGGCCAATGCTCCACACAAGATTCTCTTGATTACCAAAGCAGATTTAGTAGACCAACAGACTGCAGATGCACAAGCCCAAGCCGCAGCTCAGCTTGCTGATTTTGATGATGTGCTGGTGGTTTCAGCAAAGCACGGTTTTAACGTTAAGGGTTTTATTGATCTTGCATCTTCTTATCTGCCTGAGGGCCCACGTTGGTTTCCCGAGGGTATGGACTGCGACCTTGAGGATGAGGAGCTGGTAGCGGAGTTTGTGCGTGAAAAAGCTTTTCGGAATTTGCGCCAGGAGATTCCACATTCGCTTGCTGTGAGCTGTGAGGATATTGAGTGGGCCAAAGATGGACATGGCTCTATGGTTGCCACAATCTTAGTTGAGCGCGATGGACAAAAAGGCATCGTTATTGGCAAAAGTGGCTCTATGATCAAAAAAATTGGTACAGAGGCTCGCCGTGATCTTGAGAGACTTTTTGGTGTGCCTATTTATCTCGATTTGTCTGTTCGTGTACAGCCTGCATGGCGGCGTGACCGTAATGAAATTTCTCGACTTGGTCTGGTAGTTGATGAGTAGTTATGGCAGGTAGACGTACAAAACGTACTCGAGCCTTGGTACTAGACACCACCAAGCTAGGGGAGCAGGATCTCATTCTTACCCTACTTGGAGAAACTGGCGTGCAGTTGCGTGCAGTAGCAAAGGGAGCACGCAAGCCAGGAGGACGTCTAGCTGCACGTTCTGAATTATTTTGTGAGTCTGATTTTTTGATTGCAGGAGGACGTAATCTGGGCATTGTGTCTGAAGCAACCACTGTTGATGCGCATGCGGGTCTACGTGGTGATTTAGCTCGAGTGAGCGCTGCTTCTGCAGTAAGTGAGCTGAGCTTGCGCAACTGCTATGAAGATGCACCTGATCCTTATTTATATCCCATATGTTCGCGCGCATTGCGGGCCTGTGAAGAGGCAAAAGATAGAGCACATTTGTTATTGGTGGTTGCAGCTTTTAGCATTAAGTTACTCTCACACTGCGGTTGGCGTCCCGAGCTTGATAGTTGTGTGGCCTGCGGAGACCCTGCAGTGAGCCGATTTTCTGCTGCGGCGGGTGGAATGCTGTGTTCTAGCTGCGCGCAAAGTATTGCGGGCGCAGAAGAGCTCAGCAAGGAAGAAATTTCATGGCTGCGCTCTCTTATCAGCTTGACTTTTGATCAATTGTTAATGGCATCCATGACCGATGCTTTGGCATTGCGTCTTGCCCTGCTTGCATATAGGTGGGCAAGTTCTCAGCTTGAATGCCGCTTGCGAGCAGGAGAGTTTTTTCTAGGTCTATAGACCATTCATGGAAAAGCTGAGGGTACGATAATAAAATCCTATCTTAAACTGCGCTAAATAAATTTAGTGCTATTCTTAGTCGGTCCGTACCTCTAACTTAGAAGCTTGTCTTTCCCGGACGACTATCTCAGTTTGGGGCGAATTTTTTAGAAGAAGGGAACGTAGTATGGCTACAAGCAAGGAGCGCAAAGCTGAGATTATTGCTCAGTATGGCAAGGACGAGAAGGACTCTGGTTCTGCTGAGGTTCAGGTTGCTCTGCTTACTGAGCGTATTAAGAGCCTGACCGAGCACATGAAGTCTCACAAGAAGGACTATCACACTCGTCGTGGCCTTTTGATGCTCGTTGGTAAGCGTCGTCGTCTACTGAGCTATATCAAGGCTGGTGATATTGAGAAGTATCGTGAGCTCATTAAGAGCCTTGGTATCCGCGACAACATTCAGTAGCTCATAGTTCGGCAATCGGGAGAGCGCCTGCGGGCGCTCTTCTGCTGTTATGAAGGGTCGCAATGTGCGGTCCTGTAGGTTGCGAGAAAAGGTTTCGCCCTACAAAGCGGCCCGTCTACAAGGGGTAGGCGGAGACAAGGGAAAAGAATGACAAAGGTTACACACGAGTTTGACCTCTACGGCAAGCACTATAGTCTCGAGACGGGCGAGCTCGCCAAGCAGGCAACAGGGCAGTGCCTCGTGCGCTGCGGAAACTCCATCGTTAACGTTACGGTGGTCGTTTCGAAGGAGCGTAAGGACTACGACTTCTTCCCTCTGACTGTTGATTTTATTGAAAAGATGTATGCAGTAGGTCGTATTCCTGGTGGCTACCTCAAGCGTGAGGCTCGTCCTAGTGAGAAAGCTACCCTGACTGCACGTATGATTGACCGCCCTTTGCGTCCGTCTTTCCCTGATGGTTTCCGCAATGAGGTTCAGGTTGTTGCAATGCCTTTGGTGGCGGATCAAATCCATAGCGTTGATACCATCTCTATTATGGGCGCTAGCGCTGCCTTGACTGTAGGTGGCGTGCCTTTTGAAGGTCCTCTGGCGGGCGTTCGTATTGGTCGCGATCGCGATACGGGTGAGTTTATCGTCAACCCAACATTTGAGGAGCAAGACAACTCTGACCTCGATCTTGAACTTGCGGGTTCTGCTACCTATATCTCTATGTTGGAGGCTGGTGCCGACGAGATTTCTGAGGAGGACATGCTTGCTGCAATGACCTTTGGTCAGCAGGCTATTGCTGCCTTCTGTGAAGAGCAGAGCAAGTTCTTTGCTAAATGTGTTGAGGTTAATGGTGATTTCTCTGTTCGTGAGTATGTGCTTGATGAGCCTATTCCTGAGGTTCAAGAGCGCATCGGCGCGCATATGGACGAAATGAAGATCGCCATTAAGAGTTCAGATAAGGAAATTCGCGAGACTCAGGTCAATGAGCTCAAGGAGCAAATCAGGGAAGAGTTTAGTCCTGAGGAGCAAAGCGAGTGGAGTCGAGCCATCACCAGTGAGCTCAAGCAGCTCGAAAAACATGCCATGCGTCAGATGGTTGTTGAGACTGGTGAGCGTGTTGATGGTCGTGTTTGCGACGAGGTTCGTCCTCTCTTTGTAAAAGGCAACTATCTGCCTTTGGTTCATGGCTCAGGTCTTTTCCAGCGTGGTCAGACCCAGGTGCTTTCTATCTGCACCTTAGGCATGCTCAATGAGTGGCAACGCCTTGACACTATTGATCCCATTGATGGCAAGCGCTATATGCACCACTACAACTTCCCACCCTTCTGCACGGGTGAGACTGGTCGTATGGGTTCGCCCAAACGTCGTGAGATTGGTCACGGTGCTCTGGCGGAGCGTGCTTTGCGTCCCGTTATTCCTTCTGAGGATGACTTCCCTTATGCTATCCGTGTGGTTTCTGAGGTTATGGAGTCCAATGGCTCTTCTTCCATGGCTTCTACCTGTGGCTCCACTTTGGCTTTGATGGATGCTGGCGTACCTATCAAGCGTCCCGTTTCTGGTGTTGCAATGGGACTTATTCAAGAAGAGGGCAAGACCGTTGTCCTGACTGACATCCAAGGCGTTGAAGACTTCCTAGGTGATATGGACTTTAAGGTCTGCGGTACCACCAAGGGCATCACTGCTATGCAGATGGACAACAAGGCAACCGGCCTCACTCCTGAGATTTTCCGTCAGGCCTTTAAGCAGTCTCATGAGGGGCGTATGCATATTCTTGATGCTATGCTCGACGCTGTTCCCGCTGTTCGTGAGGAAACCAAAGAGTCTGCGCCCAAGATTATTAGCATGCAGATTCCTACCGACAAGATTCGTGATGTCATAGGTTCTGGCGGCAAGGTCATCCGCGGTATTCAAGAAGATACGGGCGCTACCATTGACATCCAAGAGGATGGTTCCATCTTTATCGCAGGCACTTCAGGTGCTGGTGAAGAAGCTGCCGAGCGTATCAAGGCTATTGTCAAAGTGCCTGAAGTGGGCGAGGAGTACAACGGTCGCGTCGTGGGCATTCAGCCTTTTGGTGCTTTTGTTGAATTGCTTCCTGGTAAAGATGGTCTGCTTCATGTCTCCCGTGTTGCCAAAGGTCATGTTGACAAGGTTGAGGACGTTTTGGCTGTGGGTGACGAGGTCAAGGTTATGGTTCTTGACGTGGATGAAAAGGGTAAGATTTCTCTTGATCGTCTTGATAAGCCCGAAGCTCCTGCCAACTCTACTCACAAGAACAACAATGAAGCTGGACATGAGCGTCGTCTTGGCGGTAACCGTGAGCGTCGCGGTCGTAGCGCCAATATGAATTCTCATAGGCGTCCTGGCAATAATGGCGGAGACCAGTCGGGTGAAACTCGCAAGCCTCGCCGTCACCACGAGAGCTAACCATTTGTTTTAGTAGTATTCAGTGCCCAGTTCCTATAATGGAGCTGGGCTTTTAGTATGGAAATTGATTTTTTGCTTTCTATATCACATGAGATTTGAGGCTACAGGACTGCATTTTGCGGTAAGTTTAAAATGTATTGTTGTAATTCTTCTAGCAGAATCACTACATATTATTCTCCTTGATAGGGGAGGCTTGAAGGATGTATCCTATATGTAAAGTTACTCTTTAGGGTCTTTAACTTATGTAAAAACTGAAAGGATAATACATGGGCTTATTTGATTCTCTAAAAGATACATTGGCTGGAGCATCATCGGAAGAAAGTAATGCTAATAAGCAAAAAATGCGTTCGATATTTAATTCGTTAGTGCCAGATGGAGATGCTTATAAACTCGTTTATATGTATGGCTTATCTACTACAAATGCCGTTGTTGTCAGAATTAACACCTATGCCAATTATATTGTTGGCTACAAGGATGATGGCTCAATGGTTGTCATTGCGGTAGACGATGAATTAGAAGAGTATGATGAGTCGGTTTTCTTACAACCGAGTGATATTATCTCCATTAAAAGAAAGATTACCAATGGTCAATATGTATGGAAGAGCGATAAATTTAAAGGTGGCTCTGCCATGATGTCTATTACTGATCGCCCATTACCTGGTGGTCAACTCATGATCAAGGTTTTTCAAAAAGAAGAAGCGGCTGATTTTATTGCGATGGCACAAAGGGTTTATAACGTCAAGCTGTAAAAATATAGATGGTTCAAGCTTCGAACCATCTGTTGCGGAAAACGAACCATTTAGAAAAAAGCTAGGAAAAAGCGCCCCGCCGAGGATGCGGGGCGCCCGTGCTTTTATTTGCCCATCGGAATCGTATAGCTTTCAAGCAATTGACGCGGAAGGCGACATTTGTCAGATACCTTTCTGCCCGGGTCTCTTAAGGATCCCGCGATCTGGGCTAGTGACAAAATTGCCAGCTAACAAGCTTCTACGCCAGACGAGATGAGAAGCACTACCTCGGTCATCTGCCCAACTAGAAACTTCTGGAGGATAAGAACCAACTCTTCCAATGCTGGCTTCTCTGCTAAAGAGTAACTACTCTCAAACTGTACGCTGTCCAGCGCGTACTAAAAGGCGGAGGTTACATCGGAGGAGTGATTCTGGGAAACGAGGTGGGAAGCTGCCATCTCATCCTGCTCAGAAGCCCCTTCCATTGCTCTGTACATCGGAACCACCTCCGTTCTAAATAACACTCTCGACTACTTTGTTACTTCTTTCATACCCAAAAAAGACCCATAAAACTACGACTTTTGTGTAGTCTCGGCGAGTGGTTGGTATGAGAGTGCAAGCGGCGCAAGCACTAAAGTCTTGCTAGCCTTACAATGACTAACAAACAAGAAGGTTTAGCTGCTCAAGCAGCTGCATATATTTTTATTGGGTACATGTGAAAGGAATACGAACACATATGGCTAAAAAACAAACTCCCTTGAGGATTATTCCTTTGGGAGGCTTGGACGGTATTGGCAAGAACATGACTGCCTTTGAGTATGGCGATGACATGATTTTGCTCGATGCCGGTTTGATGTTTCCCGAAGATAATCAACCTGGAATTGATTTGATTTTGCCAGACTATAGCTATGTACTCGAAAACGAGTACAAGCTTCGCGGCATACTCATTACCCATGGTCACGAGGATCATACTGGTGCTTTGCCATACCTTTTGGCAGATCTCAACCACAAAGTGCCTATTTATTCCAGCAAGATGACCTTGGGCATCGTTGAAGGTAAGCTTTCTGAGCATAAAATTAATTCTCCTCGTTTTCGTGAGGTTCAAAACGGTACCCATATCAACCTAGGCAACTTTTCTATTGATTTTTTCTCGGTAACACACTCTATTCCAGGTGCGCTTGGTGTATATGTTCGTACGCCAGCAGGCTCGGTATTGCATACCTGTGACTTCAAACTTGATCAGACACCCATTGATGGCGTGAGAACCAATTTCCAAGCAATCTCTCGCTTTGCCACTATGGGCATCGATTTGTTGTTATCAGACTCTACCAATGCCAATCAACCAGGCTTTACACCAAGTGAAGCAACAGTTGGTCCAACCCTGCGCCATATCATTAAGAATGCTCCTGGCAGGGTATTTGTAGCTAGCTTCTCCAGTCACATCCATCGAATCCAGCAGGTTTGCGATGCTGCCACCGCTGTTGGTCGCAAAGTTGTGGTGACAGGTCGCTCCATGGTGACCAATACCAAGGTTGCCCGAGAACTTGGCTATTTACATGTGGACGAAAAGAATCTCATTGATGCTTTTGAAATTGGAGAGATTCCTGACGATAAAGTTGTTGTGATGTGCACGGGTAGTCAGGGTGAGCCTATGAGTGCCCTTGGTCGTATGGCAACAGGTGATCATAAGTCACTACAAATTACGGCGAATGATACCGTGATTATTTCTGCCACTCCTGTTCCTGGTAATGAGAAAAGCGTACAAGGCATTATCAATGCCCTTACCAAAATTGGTTGCACCATCTACGACAAGACTAACGCAACGGTACATGTCTCGGGTCATGCACGCCAAGAAGAACTCAAGCTTATGCTTGCGCTTTGCAAGCCACGCTACTTTGCTCCTGTCCATGGTGAAGCAGTACATCTTGCAGCGCATGCAAAACTTGCGATGGCAATGGGTATGCCTAAAGATCATATCTTTATTGCTAATAATGGCGATGCACTTGAAGTTGTTGATGGCAAGGTACGTTGGGGTCAAGGCGTCGAGTCTGGCTTGATTTATGTTGATGGTCTGAGCATTTCAAATGCTGATCCTATTGTCTTCCGCGACAGGCAAAAGCTCGGCGAGGACGGTATCATTACTGTTGTTGTGACTGTAGGGAAGAGGAGTCACAAGGCAAACGATATTGAGTTCTCTGCTCGTGGCGTTGCATATGCGGCAGACGAGGCCCTCATGAGCGACGCCACAGCCAACGTCCGTCAGACGGTTGAGCGCCAGGCGCAATCCAAAGGTGCAAGTGTTGACCAGATTCGCCGTACAGTTCGTGGTAGTCTTTCTAACTTCATTTGGTCGCGTACCCATACGAGGCCTATGGTGATTCCGGTGGTAATGGAGGTCTAATGCCCTCAAGACGCAGATCAAACGCAGCAGAGTTGCGGGGCAGACAGGGACGTCAACGACAGGGTGCAAGGCGTGCGGCAAAGCAGGTCCCTGCGCCCCGTAGCGCTGAGGCAAACGACATTATTGGGGTACTGCTGATTGCACTTGCGGCAGCTATGGCTGTGGCTTTGCTGATGACAACACCTGCTCCGGTAACCCAAAAGGTGGGTGAGTTCCTCAGTTTGCTCTTTGGTAAGGGAGCGCTTTTGTGCCCCCTCAGTATTGCCTTGTTTGCTCTAACATTTTTTGCTGATGGAGAAGGACCTCTCTCGGGCCATGTCGCTCTAGGCCTTTCGTTGATGCTGCTAGCGATTTTGAGTCTCATGTCACTTAGCTTTCCTGGAGGCGAAGCAAATCCTGAGCTTGTCTTGTCAAAAGAAGTTTTGCTTAACCGGGGTGGCTATGTGGGAGGTGCAATTGCTTGGGGATTGCTGAAGAGTGTGGGCTTTGGCGTAGGCGTGGTATTGCTAAGTGGCATTATTGTTGTTGGCCTTGTAGTCTGTGGCTTTTCTATCTCAGGCGCTATTGCGCATGTCAAAGCAAAAGCTTCGGATGCTGGTAGTAGTTTGCAAGAGGCTCGTGAGCGTCATTTTGAAGAGCTTAGGCAGCGCAAAGCAGAACGTGCACAAATGCGTATTGAACGTCGAAATATGCGTGCTGCCGCCTCTCCTGTAATCGAGCAAGATTGGGCCAGTCAAGATGAGTGGACAGATGCCCCCGAGCCCGATCCTACAGTTCCCGCAACAAGTTTTATCGGCGCGCGCAAAACTACTGTTTTGCGTCGTAATAAAAAACCTGTTGCAAATCCCGAACCAGCAAATTTTGCTGAGAATACTGCAGCAGAGGCGACAGAACAAACTCAACTCACTCGTCGTTTGACGCATTCTAAAAAGTCTGATCCCAAGTCCAAAAAGAGCAAGACACCTTCTATTCCTGAATTTTTACGCGAACAGTTTGTCGAGCAGGACGAACTGCCCTTCGATGAAGACAAATCTGCTGCAACTACGGGGGTAATTCAGGCTCCCAAAACTCAGCGCAGGCAGTCCAAAGCGTCTGCAACTTCTGCGGGAAACGTGCGCACTCAGGCAAAGTCTATTCATGAACGTCCCGGGGATTCCACTCAGGAGTTTACACTTCCACCCTTTGAGATGCTCTCATCTAATCCTCATAGCGCCCAGAGTGCATCAACCGATGCTGAGTTAACCTCAACTATGCGTAGACTTCAGTCGACTTTGTCCGAATTTGGTCTTAGCAGCAAGGTTGTTGACTATGTTTCTGGTCCTCTTGTTACCACATTCCAAGTGGAGATGGGGGAGGGTGAGCGAGTAAATAAGATTGTTAACCTTGAGGACGATATTGCACTCACCTTAGCGGCCGAGTCTGTACGTATTTTTGCGCCCATTCCTGGCACCTCACGTGTTGGTATTGAAATTCCCAACAAGAAACGTGAGAGTGTCTGCATCGGTGATGTGTTGCCTTATGCCAAGGGTGGTCCGTTGGAGTTTGCGGTTGGTCGTGATGCGGGCGGAAAAGCAGTTATTGCAGACTTGGCCAAGATGCCACACTTACTGGTAGCAGGTTCTACTGGTTCGGGTAAATCCGTAATGATTAACAGTCTTATTATGTCTATCTTGATGCGTGATACACCCAAGCAGGTTCGTCTTATTTTGGTCGACCCTAAGCGTGTTGAGTTCTCAGGTTATAACGGTCTTCCACATCTTTATGTGCCTGTGGTGACCGAGCCGCGCCAAGCTGCGAGCGCACTTCAATGGGCGGTATCCGAGATGGAGCGCAGGCTCAAGGTATTTGAACGCGCAGGTGCTCGTAATATCACTATTTATAATGAGATGTGTACCACAGGCAAGCTCTCCGAGATGGATAATCCCCCTGAGCCCATGCCCTTTATGGTTATCATTATTGATGAGCTTTCCGACCTCATGATGGTAGCTGGTAAGGATGTCGAAGCCTCTATTGTTCGTATTGCTCAACTTGCTCGTGCGGCGGGCATTCACCTTGTGCTTGCGACCCAACGTCCTTCAGCTGATGTTGTTACGGGTCTTATTAAGTCCAACATTGAAACCCGTATTGCGCTTTCAGTTGCCTCGAGCATGGACTCACGTGTCATTCTTGATCAAACAGGCGCCGATCGTCTGTTAGGTAACGGTGACATGCTCTTTAAGTTCCGTGGCCATCGTACGCGGCGCATTCTTGGTTGCTATGTTGCTGATGCTGAGATTGAATCTGTTGTCGCACATTGGTGTGATCAAGGCGAGCCTGATTACCATGAGGAAATTCTTACTCAGGTGACTCCTGGTCAACCTAGCAATGGCGCTTCAACAGGTGACGATGAAGATGATCCTTTGGTATGGCAAGCAGCGCAAATTGTCGTGGAATCTCAGCTAGGTTCGACCAGTGGACTTCAGCGTCGACTCAAGGTGGGATACGCTAGAGCAGGACGCATTATGGATATGCTTGCTGCCAAAGGTATAGTAGGTCCTCCTGATGGCTCCAAGCCTCGTGAAGTTCTTCTTGATGAAGACGGGCTAGAGCAATTGAAGGAAGCCGAGCAAAAATTCCGGGAGGTGTAAGAGATGGCTAGACCTCGCTTTAGCGAAATTTTGTATCGTCGCAGACGCGAGCTGGGCATCAGCACTGCACAAGCCTCTCGCGTTCTTCGACTTAAAGAGCAGGTTATTATTGCTTTTGAAGAAGGTTGTTGGGATGATATGCCTAAGAGTGGCTATGCTCAGGGCATGCTTGCCTCCTACGCAAACTACCTTGGTCTTGATTCTCAACGTTTGACACGTCAGTTTGCCTCTGATTTAGCTGACTATCAGTCGGGAGGCGATCGTCAATCACGAAGACGAGGTTTGGGTGATGGCGCGCGCATGCCCGTAGAGACACGTCGGAGTCGTACCGAGCGTGAAAATTCTGGTGCTCGTGGCTTGTTGCCTACCTCTGGTGGATATGCGGGCGACCTAGCTGGATTTTCGACTGTTTCTCCTGTGCATTCTCGCACATATGAACAACCCTATAGTGGCGGTTATAGCACCTACGACAATCGAAGTCGCGATGTTCGTGGACGTCTGCAAGATGGAGAAAAGCGCTATACCATGCTCGCTCCAGACACCGCAGAGCCTCGCCGTGCAGCACGCGCCCAGGCTCAGCGTGCACGCGGTAGAGATCAACTGCGAGTTGATGGCTATGGTGACACTAGCCGCGACAATCGACTTGCTTCAGCGCGCCCGCAGCGGCAGCGGTCAGGTTATCGTCCCCGTGTCCCGATTCAGACAGAAAATCATGCAGCTCCCACGGCGCTCCCGCGCCCTGAACGTGATTATGTTACTCGACGTAGGGTTGAGTCTAGTGACTATGTCGATGATCTGCGTTATGACGACCAGGCCAATCCATATCAGATGGCATCTACTGGGGCGGGGCGTGCAGGTGCGCGTCGTATAGTCGATGCTCAGCGGCCTAATGTTCGCAGGCAGCAGAGGAGAACTTCTTCTCAAAATCCAAATAGACGTAACAGACGGCCTCAACAGCCTCAAGGTCTGCTTGGTATGATATCGAGCATTTTTTCTGACAATATGAAGCTCATTGTTATCATTCTTTTGGTGCTGGCAGTCACTTTGTTTATGCTCATTATTTCGTCAGTGACGTCTTGTACTTCAAATATGGCTTCAAATGGCCGTAGCAATACCGTCGCTGTCTCTACAACCGAGACTAAAAAAACTGATGAGAATGATCAGTCTACTACTAATGCCAATCAGTCAAATACCGACACTGGTTCTGATCTCAATGTTCCTGAGGTAGCAAGAACACAGAAGAGTGAAACTAAAGTCGAGGTTACTGTAGCCATTGCGGATGGTGGTGTGAGCTGGGTTGAAGTAACTGTAGATGGTGAAAGTAAAGAAGCAGATACTCTTACTGGTCCTTGGTCTGCTACATACAATGTAACCAAAGCGATGCAGGTAGAGGTTTCTGATCCTACGGCTGTTACGGTTACGCGTAATGGCAAGGTTCAAAGCTTTGATCAAAAAGCTTCTGGTGTTGGTTCGGTTACTATTGATGGGCCTGCTGCAAATGATGAGAATGCCACTAAGGACGGCGATAAAAACAGTTCCAGCAAAGACGGCAATTCTACTAACCAAAACGGTATGAGTTCCGATGAACAATCCACGTCAGATACTGACCAACAATAACGATTTGAGATAGGTGTAACTGTGGACAAAGTCCAAACTGTTGAAGTAACACTGACCAAAAACGATGCAGAAGAAAAAAAGTTTTTGATAGTTACGCTAGGCTGTGCAAAAAATGAAGTCGATAGTGATCGCATGCGTTCTTTGCTATTGGCGGGCGGTCTCAAAGAAACTCAAGAGAGTGCCGATGCAGATGTGGCTTTGATTAATACTTGTTCTTTTTTGGCATCAGCGACTACTGAGTCTATTGAAACCACACTTGATTTGGCGGAGGCAGTCTCACAGGGAGTGCGAAACTGCCCTCTTATCATGTGCGGCTGCGTTCCTTCACGATATGGTGAAGCGCTTCCTGCTGAGCTCCCCGAAGTTGCCGCTTTTGTGCGGGCTGATGAGGAAGACAATATTCTTGGCGTTGTACATGATGTCCTAGGGATGAAGGATAGTGAGATCCCTCAACTTGCGGGACATATGCTGCGCACAATTTCAGGTGCAAGTGCTTATGTAAAAATTTCTGACGGCTGTGATCGCTTCTGCGCTTTTTGTGCGATTCCCTATATTCGTGGTCGCTATGCTTCTCGTCCTGCTTCAGAGATTCTGACTGAAATTAGAGAGCTGGCCAAAGGCGGTGTTCGTGAGATTGTTCTCATTGGCCAAGACACAGGTATCTGGGGTTCTGATTTTGAGCAGCCCTCCACACTTGCAGCGCTTATGCGTCAGGCCGCTGAAGTTATGCGACCTTATAAGGGCTGGATTCGTGTACTTTACCTGCAGCCTGAAGGAATGACCGAAGAGCTGATTTCTACCATTCGTGATACTCCTGAAATTTTGCCTTATATCGATATTCCCATTCAGCATTGTAATGAACGCGTACTCAAATCTATGGGTCGTTCTGGAAGCAGAGAACAACTGAGCGAACTCTTTGCACATTTGCGTCAAGAAATTCCAGGTATGGTACTGCGCACTACAGGAATGGCGGGTTTTCCTGGAGAGACGGATGAAGAGGCCGATGAACTTGTTGATTTTTTGGCTGAGGAAGGCTTTGATTACACGTCGGTTTTTGCTTATTCACCCGAGGATGGTACCCGTGGTGCACGTATGGCTGACCAGGTAGCTGAAGATATCAAGCTTGAACGCGCTCAGCACTTGCAGGATCTAGCCGATGAGATGGGTTTTGCTGCCACAGCAAAACACCTTGGTGAACATGTTGATGTCATTATTGATGGCGTTGAAGAAGGTGAAGATGGTCTTGAGTTGATAGGCCATACGTGGTTTCAGGCACCAGATTCCGATGGAGCGGTACATATTGCCCAAGGAGAGGCTTCCGTTGGTGATATTGTTAGCTGTGGGCTGGTAGATTGTGTCTGTTATGAGCTTTATGGAACTATCTGTGAGTAGTCAGATGGGAGCGCTGAGTAAAAATGGATGAACAAAAAACAATAGAGCATGGTGCAGAAGCTGCTGTTAAAAAGCCAAAGCCAAAATCCACAATTGTTCGTGAGAAAAATACTCAGCCAGGTATCGCGGCGGTTTCTGTTCAGACCCATCATCCCCGTAAGCCTGCCAACCGGAGACCTGCAGCCAAGCGTCGTCCTAAATCCGCTGTCAAGTCCAAGGTAAATGCCACCAAGGATCCCACTACCAAGACGGGTTTACGTAGTAGCTCTGTTTGGACTGCTGCAAATATTGTTACCTGTATTCGTGTTTTGTTTATTCCTGTGTGGCTCTTTGTTGCAGAGGCTGTGCCTGCCTCGAACGGTAATACATTTTCCTTTGCAGCATTGCTTGTAGCGCTTTTTTATATGGCGATTTCCCTTACTGACAAACTTGATGGCTATCTTGCGCGCAGCAGGGGAGAGATTACCACTTTTGGTAAATTCCTTGATCCGATTGCAGATAAACTCGTGGTGTTAGTAGCGCTCTCCTTCTTGCTTGAGCAGCATATGGTGAATAGTTGGGTATTGCTTGTTATCATTGCTCGAGAATTTTTAGTATCTGGTTTGCGTATGGTGATTGCATCCAAAGGTGTTGTTATTGCTGCTAGCGAGCTTGGCAAGTGGAAGACTGCCATCACTATGATTGCAATTTCTGGTTTACTTGTCGTACGCACGCTATCTGCAGGCATGATTTTCAATGTGCTCATGGGATTCTTCCAAATTGTCATGTTTGCTGCTGTTTTGCTGACCGCTTGGTCTGGCATTGACTACTTCATCAAGGGTTGGCGTTATTTGCTTGATGAGGAGTAAATAATGTCTAAAGACGAGGAGCTACAACAAGCTATCACACAGACTGCTTCTCAACTTGTTCATGATGCTATGGCAAAAGGTTTGCAACTAGGTACTGCTGAATCTTGTACAGCAGGTCTTGTTGTCGCAGCCATTGCAGATATTCCTGGTGCCTCCGCCATACTTAAGGGAGGCATTGTGAGTTATGCCATTGCCGTTAAACAAGCCATACTTGGTGTCTCAAGAGATATTTTTGAGACACCAGAATTGGGTGCTGTATCTGCAGAATGCGCTCAACAAATGGCAGATGGGGCAGTTAAAGCTCTTTCCTGTGATGTAGCTGTATCAGTAACGGGTATAGCTGGTCCTGGTGGTGCAGAGCCCGGTAAACCTGTTGGTACCGTTTGGTTTGGGCTGAGTTCTTCTCAAATGGCGCGTAGCCTTTGTTGTCACTTTAACGGTGATCGTATGATGGTGCGCAAGCAGGCAGTCCTACAAGCTCTCCAACTTCTTTTAGAAGCGGTTCATGAGTTGTAAGCTAAAATGCTTATCTATTTGAAAAAGTTTTTTGTTTACTTGATAGATTTCCTCATAAAAAGATGAGAAAAAATTTGGCAGATTTAAGCAGATCGCTGCTAGTAATAGTGGCAGTCTGATAGTTGCAAACTTGCCAAATACTGGCTGTTAACTGTGCTCTTTTTTATTTGCAACCTCAGTTAGACTGGGGGTGTGCGTTGACACCGAACGGTTGTTCGTTTAGACTGCATATGGTCAAAATAAAAGGGAAGGGTTGGCATGGCAAAGTCAAAAGCCGCTGCTCGTGAGGTTCATAGCAAAACTTATGGCGCTGAACGCGACAAGATGATAGAGAGTACCACCGCAGAAATTCAGAAGCGTTTTGGCAATGGCGCCATTATGCGTTACGGTGATGATGGCCCTGATCTTGAAGTAGAGGCTATTCCTACAGGAAGCATTGCTTTGGATGCTGCGTTGGGTATTGGTGGTGTACCCCGCGGTCGTATTATCGAGATTTATGGCCCCGAATCCTCTGGTAAAACTACTCTTTCTCTGCAAATTTTGGCTGAAGCCCAGGCGATGGGCGGTGTTGTAGCTTTTATCGATGCCGAGCATGCGTTGGATCCTGGTTATGCAGCGCGCCTCGGTGTTGACATTGATGAAGTGCTTATTTCTCAGCCTGATACCGGTGAGCAAGCACTTGAGATTTGCGACATGCTTGTACGTTCTGGTGCGATTGATGTGGTTGTTGTTGACTCCGTCGCCGCTCTTGTACCTAAAGCAGAGATTGAAGGTGAGATCGGCGACACTACTGTTGGCCTGCAGGCACGCCTGATGAGTCAAGCCTTGCGTAAACTTGCGGGCTCCCTGTCCAAGTCCCAGACTACCTGTATCTTTATCAATCAACTTCGTGAAAAAATTGGTGTGATGTTTGGCAACCCAGAGACTACTCCTGGTGGGCGTGCTCTCAAGTTTTTCTCTTCGGTGCGCATGGATATTCGCCGAATTGATTCCATCAAAAAAGATGGCGATATCATTGGCAATCGAGTGCGTGTCAAGGTAGTAAAAAACAAAGTTGCACCTCCTTTCCGTCAAGCAGAATTTGACATTATGTATGGCACAGGTATTTCCAAGGAAGGCTCAATCCTTGATATGGGTGTTGACTACAAGATTGTCAACAAGTCTGGTTCTTGGTATACCTACGGCGAAGAACGTCTAGGACAAGGCCATGAGGCTGCCAAAGAATTCTTGGCTAATAATCCCGAATTACGCGATGAGATTGAAAACCAGGTACGTGTTGCTTGTGGTCTTATTTTGGGTGACGAGCGCGTGGGAATGCCCACTATGCCCGAAGATCTTAATACCGACACTGACGCTCCTGCAAAGTAGTTTTATTTATGCCAGATTTTGAAATACGAGTTGAGCTTCCAGATAAAAATCACTACCCCTCATTTGGACGAAAAAGGGGTAGTGTTTTTTACGCCGTAGACTCTTCGGGTGAAGAAAAAATACTGGTACCTGTTGCTGTGGCTCGTTCGCTCAAAAAGTCCCTTGATCATGACGAGATTTACCCTACTTCTCGTGCAGAGCTTTTTTATTACATAGGTGAAATCGCTCAGCGTTGTGCAACGCAGAGATTGGCAAACCTACTTAATCGACGTGATTATGCATGTTTGGAAGTGAGTCGCAAATTACAAGAAGATGGTTATACGCAGCAGACCATCGAAGAATTGATAGAGCATGCCAAAAGGGGGAGAGCTCTCGATGATCAACGCTATGCTGCCATATATATCCGCTCAAAGATTAATGTTGGCTGGGGTCCTAAACGTATCGAAAAAGAACTTGCTTTAAAGGGCATCGATCTCAATGAAATAGAGGGTTGGCCCGAAGAGTTTATCGATTTAGAAAACCAGACTGAACGCGCCTACGAACTTGCGAGCAAACGTAGCTTAAGTGGTAAAAATGATTTTCAAAAGCTCATGCGTTTTCTTATGAGCAGAGGTTTTGCCATGAGCGACGCAATTCCTGCCGTTAAGCGGGTTCTTAAAGAAGCAACTGAAACGGACAAATAGGCGATTTATCTGCACCTATACCACTTTTTTATCTAAATATTTCTATAAGCTTTAATTTGACAGTTTGTCTGCTAGCGCATACAGTTGAAGGGTCACCAGAGTGATCTCGTCGCGTTTTTGATGCGACATTGAATAGTTTAGTTTGTTATTGATGTCTTTTCATTGCGGGGTTGAGCTTCGCCAGGTGGCGGGTCTTTTCATGAACCTATGAGGGTCCCTTATTTTTGAATATTATGCTTTACCACCTGAGGAGTAAGTATGGGTCCATTATTTTTTGCAGTAGGTCTTGTGTGCCTACTTTTAGGCATAGGAATTGCCTATGTAGTCATCAATAACTCTGCTAATTCTAAAGCTAAAGCTGCTGAGGCACGTATTACTGAAGCTGAGACTGAGGCTAGACGCATTGCCGAGGATGCTGTTCGTGATGCAGAAAACGCTAAACGTGCAGCTCAAGTAGAAACTCGTGAAGAAATTCTTCAGCTCCGTCAAAAGTACGACGTTGAGGAAAAACAGCGCAAAGGTGAAATTAGCCAGATGGAGCAGCGCGTACTTCAGCGTGAGGAGTTACTTGATAAACGTTCTGATTCTCTTGATCGTAAGGAACATCAGCTTGCTAGTCTTCAGGGTCAGATAGAAAGTCGTGGTCGCCAAGTCGATGCTTTGGTGCAAAAGCAAAGCAGCGAACTAGAGCGCATTTCTTCTCTGACGCGGGAAGATGCTCGCCAGGAGCTACTCGACCGTGTTCGTGCAGATACGGTACGTGAAGAAGCTCAAATTCTTCGTGATTCTGAGCAGCGCATCAAAGCTCAGGCCGATAAAACCGCTCGTGAGATTGTTACTACTGCAATTCAGCGTTGTGCAGCTGACCAAGCCGGTGAGATTACCGTTACCAGTGTTCACATCCCCTCTGACGACCTTAAAGGCCGCATTATTGGCCGTGAAGGGCGCAACATCCGCGCTTTTGAGCAGATTTCTGGTGTCTCATTAGTTATCGACGATACGCCCGAGACGGTGGTGCTTTCGAGTTTTAATCCCGTACGTCGTGAGACCGCACGTGTTGCTCTTGAAAATCTTATTGCAGATGGTCGTATTCATCCTGCACGTATTGAGGAGATGTACAACAAGGCAGAAAAGCTCGTTGCTGAGCGTGTCCAAGAGGCAGGCGAAACTGCTGCATTTGATACTGGCATTCATGATCTGCACCCCGAGATCATCAAAGTCTTAGGTGCCCTCAAATACCGCACCTCTTTTGGACAGAATGTACTCATGCACTCTGTGCAGGTGGCGTCTCTCTGTGGCATCATGGCAAATGAGCTTGGTATGGATCCTACTCCTGCCAAGCGAGCTGGCTTGCTCCATGATATTGGCAAGGCAATTGACCATGAGGTAGAGGGTCCCCACGCTGTTATTGGTGCTGATCTTTGCCGGCGTTATGGTGAGCGTGCTGATATTGTTCATGCCATTGAAGCTCACCATGCCGATGTGGAACCTCAGACAGTCTTGGACGTCTTGGTACAAGCTGCAGATGCCATTTCTGCTGCTCGTCCTGGCGCTCGTCGTGAGTCTGCTGAAAGCTACATTAAGCGTCTCGAGCGTCTTGAGGAAATTTCCAACTCCCATGAAGGTGTTGAGCGCACGTATGCCATGCAAGCTGGTCGTGAGCTGCATGTCATGGTCAAGCCTGAAAAGATTAGTGATGCCGAGTCGGTAGTCCTCGCTCATGATATTGCTCAGCAAATTGAAAACGAGATGGAATATCCTGGACAGGTTAGAGTTGTTGTTATTCGTGAGTCTCGTGCAGTAGACGTAGCCAAGTAGGCCTTCTTTCATGGTAGAGAGTTCCTCTGATCTTGCAGAATTTGTAGCTCAGGTCGCAGGTAAAGGTCTGAGAGTCGAAGAAAGCCTCGGCCAGGGTTTTGTTCGCCTTCGCATTGATGAAGCAGAGCGCAGGCAGGCTGCGCATGACATTCGTAATGTTGAGGATGTCATAGTGGAGCTCCTGCGCAATGCACGCGATGCGGGAGCAAGTCATATTTATGTAGCCACATCTCGCGAAGGTGATCAACGCACCATTACCATGTTGGACGATGGCACAGGTATTCCTTTTGAGCTACAAGAACGCATTTTTGATGCGCGCGTTACTTCAAAGCTCGAAACGATGCATATGGATCGCTGGGGCGTACACGGTCGTGGTATGGCTTTGTATTCGGTACGTACCAATGCAGATTCAGCCCGCGTAATTTGCTCTGCTCCTGGTAAGGGGAGCTCAATACAGGTTGTCACGAATATCAATAAAATTGCTGAAAAAGCAGATCAGTCAACTTGGCCTGTCATGGATAGCGATGAGGATGAAGAAACCATATTACGTGGACCTCACAATATCATTCGTGCCTGTGCTGAATTTGCCCTCGAAGAGAGGGGAGCCTGTGAAGTATTTCTGGGCTCTTCCGCAGAAATTGTTGCCACTGCTCGCAAAAAAGCTCGTCCCCAGCTAGAAGCTACCAAGCTTTTATTCCTTGAGAGTCTCGATGAACTACAGCTACTTGAACGCATCCATGAGGCAGCAGATGCAAGTGAACTTGCAAGGGTAGCGGCTGAACTTGGGTTGAGTATTTCTGAACGTACGGCTCATCGTATACTTTCTGGTGCTATCAAACCACTTCGTAGTGTTTATGCCCGCCTCAGTCATTCTCGTCCTGCTTCTAGTGCCAACAAACAGATAGACCTCAAAAAGGATCGACGCGGATTGCACATTGCTCCGCAAGATGCTGAGGAATTTTCTCGTCTCATGGAACGTGATTTTGCTTTTTTGGCACAGCGTTATTATCTAGAGTTAGCTTCTGCACCTCGGATAAACGCAGGAAAAGGCAGGGTGACCGTAAGCTTTGAATTGGCAGGCGGGGATTAAATACTTTTTGCTTGCCTTATAGATTTGATTCATCGTAGGATAAAATACCGCAGGTAGCACTCATAGACATACTCATTGGATGCTTAAATACAGCAGTTTTATTGCAGGAGCAACAGATGGAATTTTTGAAGGTCTCAAGTAAGTCTTCACCCGCATCGGTAGCAGGTGCTATCGCAGGCATGGTCAAAGATGGTGTTCCTTGTCAAATGCAGGCGGTTGGTGCTGGTGCTGTCAATCAAGCTATAAAAGCTGTAGCCATTGCTCGAGGCTTCCTCATTCCTACGGGCACTGATATTAGTTGTGCTCCCACCTTTGCCGATATCGAAATTGGCGGTCAATCGCGAACAGCGGTGCGAATTGCCATATATGTACATCCCATAACTCTTGGTGGCAGTTCACAGTCCGTTCCTGTAGTCATGCATTCTGACGATTATGGGGTTGATTTATGACGTTAGATAATCACGCTTTGGCAGGTCGTACGTACTTCGTAAAAACTTTTGGTTGCCAAATGAATCTCCATGACAGCGAGCGAGTAACTGGTCTTTTGGACAGTTGTGGATGCATCGCTGTGGCTACACCTGAAGAAGCTGACATCGTGGTTTATATGACCTGTGCTGTACGCGAAAATGCTGATTTGCGCCTTTATGGTCAAGCGTCTTCTATGGTGAGTGCTCCCAAACCTCCTTCGGGTCGAAGGATTGTGGCTATAGGTGGTTGCGTTGCACAACGTGATGGCGAAGATATTCGGGTGCATATCCCTGGCGTGGATGTTGTCTTTGGCACAAGTGCTATTGGTGAGCTTCCAGGACTTATTGAACGTGCTCTTCAACGCGATTCCGATGCTCCTGAGGTAGATATTCAGGAAGCAGGACGAGGCTTTTCTACCGAGCTCCCCAGTAGGCGTGCAAACAGTTTTCATGCATGGGTGCCCATCATGAGTGGCTGCAATAACTTCTGCACTTACTGCATCGTACCTTATGTGCGCGGGCGTGAAAAAAGCCGCGCCTCAGAGCGTATTGTTGCTGAGTGCCAAAGTCTCGTTGCAGATGGCGTACGTGAAATCTGTTTGTTAGGCCAAAATGTCAACAGCTATGGTCGTGACCTTTATGGCAAACCTCGTTTTGCTGAGCTATTGCGTGAAGTAGGCAAGACTGGTATTGAGCGCATTCGCTTTACTTCTTCTAACCCCAAAGATCTTAGTGATGAAACTATCGCTGCTATGGCAGAGACTCCTGCTGTAATGCCGCAGCTACACTTAGCAGTACAGTCTGGATCGACGCGCATTCTCAAGGCAATGAACCGTAGTTATACCAGAGATGAATATCTTGATTTGACTCGTCGTTTGCGTGCCGCCATACCGGATATTACGCTTTCTACTGATATTATTGTTGGATTTCCTGGAGAGACCGAAGAAGACTTTCTTGAGACACTTTCACTGGTAGATGAAGCAGGTTTTGATGCTGCTTATACCTTTATCTATTCACCTCGTCCTGGCACACCTGCTGCCCGTATGGAAATCAAGGCAACTCATGAAGAAATTCAAGATCGTTTTGATCGCCTCGCCAAACGTGTCGAAGAACGTGCTCATGAGGCAAATGCTCCTTATCAGGGGCGTGTTGTAGAGTCTTTAGTAGAAGGCACATCGAAGCGTAATGCGCAGGTTTTAACGGGTCACAGTCCACACAATCAGACGGTGTTATTTGATTTACCTGAAGGACGGATGCCTGAAGAATTTATTGGCAAGCTCTGCGATGTTCGCGTGGAGGAGGCTCGTACCTGGTATTTGCGCGGTAGCATGGTAGGTGCGGCCCGATGAGTCAGCGCAATCCCCTTATTGCGATTGTTGGTCCTACAGCTTCTGGTAAGAGCTCTCTTGCCGAGAAGGTAGCTCTTGCTTTGGGTTCGGCTGTCATTTCCATCGATGCTATGCAGATATACAAAGGGATGGATATAGGCACTGCTAAGACAGCTATATCTGAGAGACGCTGCCCTTTGTTGATGGTTGATGTAGCAGAAATCGGTGAAGCATATTCAGCTCGTCTTTTTCAAAGAGATGCGCGCGCGGAAATTGATGAGCTTCTTGCTGCCAATAAAACTCCGGTACTCTGTGGTGGTACTGGTCTGTACCTTAATGCTGTAATTGATGAGATGGACTTTCCCGCAGGCACTACGGGGGGAGCTTCTCGTGCTGCGTATGAGCAGTTAGCCAAGCAAGAGGGCGCTGAGGCCCTTTACCACGTACTAGAAAATCGGGATCCCGAAAGCGCCAGGCTTATTCATCCTCGTAATGTAAGGCGTGTAGTGAGAGCGCTTGAGATGTCTGATGAGGGTATATCATATGCCCAGCAACATGCTGGCTTGCATACGCGCAAAACTCACTATGACTGTCTCATTTGGGGTATCAAGCGTGACCGCTCACATTTACATCAACGCATCGAACAGCGTGTCTATCAGATGTTTGATGCGGGCTTGGTGGATGAGGTGCTTCACTTGCAACAACAAGGTTTGGAAGCAGCACTTACTTCAAAGCAAGCGATTGGTTACCGACAAGTTCTGGACTATCTAAATGGTGTCTGTACTCTTAAAGAAGCAAAAGAGCAAGTAATTATTAAAACACGTCAATATGCCAAGCGCCAAATTTCTTGGTTCGAACACGATGGACGTGTACAGTGGCTTGATTTTGAAACCCTATCCGAAGAAGAAGCAACAAAGCAAATTCTTAGAGCTTACAAAGCATATCTTTCTACAGAAACAGGTGACCTGAGTGCCAAGATTTAATCTGCGCTCAACTGAGTTTGTACCTGAACGCGCCATTATTGTGGGTGTGGATTTAGGCAAGAGTGGTTGGCCTTTGGAAGAGTCCCTTGATGAGCTTGAACGACTGGCGCAGACCGATGGTGCTGAAGTTATTACCCGAGTTACTCAAAAACTTGATGCACCTATTTCGCGCACATTTATTGGCTCAGGAAAAGCTCTTGAGCTTAAGCGTCTAGTAGCAGCTCTCGATATTGATATTGTTATCTTTGATGACGAGCTCTCACCATCTCAACAGTCCAATCTTGAACGACTTATTGGAGAACCTACCAAGGTTATTGACCGCACTGCGCTCATTTTGGATATTTTTGGATACCATGCAAAAACGCGTGAGGGCAGGCTGCAGGTTCAGTTGGCTCAACTACAGTATCTCTATCCAAGGCTTCGTGGTATGTGGAGTCATCTTGCTGGTAACTCCACACGTGGCGGTATTGGTAGCCGTTTTGGCATGGGTGAGTCTCAGCTTGAAGTTGACCGCCGTTTGATCCGTGCACGTATTTCTACACTTCGCCGAGAACTTAAATATCTTGATCAAAGACGTGGTATCCAAAGTAAAGCTCGCTGGGATTCGGGCGTGTGGAGTGTCGCGCTCGTAGGTTATACCAATGCAGGTAAATCAACAATTTTGAATCGCCTGACTGGCTCTGAGGTGTATGCCAAAGATGAACTGTTTGCCACCTTAGACCCCACAACACGTTCCCTTTCCCTTGAAGAAGGTCGTAAAATTACTCTTACTGATACGGTCGGCTTTATTCAAAAGCTTCCGACCACTTTGGTCGAAGCGTTTAAATCTACTCTCGCTGAGGTTGTCTCTGCAGATCTCATTTTGCTTGTGGTAGATGCAGCGGATCCCAATGCAAAGCGGCAAATTATAGCCGTACGTCAGGTACTAGAGCAGATTGAAGCCAGTCAAATTCCCACCGTTTTGGTTTACAACAAGTGTGATCTGCTTGGTGATGATGCGATACATGCAATTGAAACTACCGAAGCTGGTTCTGTGGCCATCTCTGCTCAGAAGGGTTGGGGACTGCGGGGCTTGCTCTATCGTATTGCACAAGAAGCAGCTGCAGGGGAAAGTACTCTGACAGCTTGCGTGCCCTATGACAGAGGAGCTTTGCTTGCTCGCATACACGAACGCTGTCAGATGATCAGCGAGAGGTACGAACAGAGTGGTGTGTTAGTCACTGTAAAGGCCGACAAGCAGATGGCAGCAGCACTCAAACCTTATCAAATCGAGGATAAGAATACTAATAAAGACCTGTTATAAGGCATAGCAGAGCAACAAAATGATAGGCTGATGAAGAATATAAATCTGTAGAGGATGGCGACCTATCCATTCAAGCGGTTTGCAGCGGTATCGAGAAAGCCACTCGGGATACTCCGATTTCTTCCATTGCCACCCAAGATGTGCCCCCGCCACATAAAGAAGGCCATAGGGAAGTAGGGGATAATAATCTCCCGATACAAAATGAGGTCCAGGAAATCCTAACCAAGATAGCCATTCACTTTGATATAAACATCTGGGTAGCATCATGAGTTTTATTTGACCAATGCCCACAAAACCAGCTGGAAGCGAGAGGCAAAGTAAGAAAAGCATGATGCATGCAACAAGCTGTATATAATGCCAATGCTTTGCGAGAATGGTTTGTTCGATTAACCAAGCAATAAGAGTGGACGCAGCCATACAAAAAATGATGCCAAAGTTAATGGCTGCATCTACTGCAGCCAAGGTGGTTGCGAGCCATATCGCAAACGCTAAAAGACCATAACGTAGCGCTCTATATAGATTATTTCTTGAGAGACTGCAGCTCACTCCAGCTATTACGAGGAATACCCAAGAGATTGAGGCGCGCCATATATCAATAAAAGGTGCTTGAAAGAAAAGAAGAGACTTTCCTTGTAAGAACTGCAAATCATAACAAATATGAAAGACAACCATCGAAATGATGGTGAAGCCACGAATGGCATCCAAGGTATAAAGACGCCCCAAGTGTAAAGGCTTGGAGCAATCTTGATTAGTGTCTTGCGTTGCTTGGTAACGTGACATAGTTACATTTGACGAATAAGGCCTGTAACCTTACCCAAAATAGTGGGATTGCGAATATAAATGGGCTGCATCAAATCATTCTCAGGCTGGAGACGAATGTGTTCTTTTTCGCGATAGAAAGTCTTTACTGTGGCAGAGTCATCAATAAGAGCCACAACAATCTCACCATCATGTGCATCATGCTGCTCTTTGACAATAATATAATCGCCATCGAAAATGCCAGCATTAATCATTGAGCTGCCATGCACGCGAAGCACAAAAGAACTTGCATCTCCCACAATACTTGTGGGTAAGGAAAGCGTATCTTCAACATTTTGCTCGGCCAAGATAGGAATACCTGCTGCCACACGACCTACCAGCGGCAATTTAATGACATCGGCAGACAAATCCTGAGAAACATCGGCTAATTTTGCTGAGGACGTATCTTCGCTTTCGACAACCTCAATGGTGCGAGGCTTGTTGGAATCCCTTGTTATATAGCCATGTTGCTCAAGAATCTTGAGATGTGTATGAACGGTCGAAGGGGAAGCAAGACCAACTGCAGTGCCAATTTCACGTACCGAAGGAGGATAGGAATGCTCCTTGGTATAACTGCAAATAAATTCATAAATCGCGCGCTGCCTTTTGCTAAGTTGCTTGTTGCTCATGCCGCCTCCTTTGATGCTAGAAGCAGTATAAAGCATTGCGCGAAAAAAATAAAACAGATGTTCTTTTTTCTCTTGACATGTTCTCTTACTTATTCATAATAGAGTACAGTTGTTCTACGCACATCTGTTCGTATCTCATTTTGGTGTCCACTTGCTATGAGAATATGTGCGTAAGCAACGGGAGGAGAAAAAGATGAACTACCGCAGCAACACAAACTATAGCTATGAAACGGCAGGTTCTTCTGCGCTGGCGCCTCAATATCGCCGCACCACGCTTACGCTTATCCAGGGCGGTAAAGATTGTGTAGCTGACTGCCAGTCACGTAGTACTGATTTACGTCAAAATACTGCTGATAAACGCTCTTATAAATTTACTATTATTGCTGCAATAGTCGTTGTTGGTATTACGTTTGCTGCGAGTTTATTTATCAGCGATCAGTTAATTGCAGATCGTATTGCTACCGCTCAAGCCAACCTTCGCTATGCCACAACTACGGTGCAGCCGGGGGATTCGCTATGGTCTATCGCTGAATCTCATCAGATTAAAGGTATGAGTACTTCCGAGACACTTCGTTTGATTGAGCAGCTCAATAACATAAATGCTCAATCGTTATCAGTAGGAATGAACTTATCTGTTCCTGCTTAGATTGGCGTCCTTGTATGTACTTCTGTTACCAAACCCTAGGTATAGTGTTTCAATTTGTGTTTTTGGCTTTATTTTGTTTGCACATCGTGTAAAGTCTGTGATTGGTTTTAATGGCAATCACAAAGGAGCTCGATGCGCTGCCCAAAATGCGGCTGTGAGGAGTCCAAAGTAGTTGACTCCCGTCCATCTGAAAGCGCCGATGCTATTAGAAGGCGTCGTGAATGCGTAGGTTGTGGCTATCGCTTTACAACCTATGAGCGTCGTGAAGAAGTGCCACTTCTTGTTGTCAAAAAAGATGGCACCAAGGAGACTTTCGACCGCCAAAAGCTTATGCGCGGATTACTTGCTGCTACCGTCAAACGAAATATCAGCATCGAAACTCTCGATGAACTCATTGGTGATATTGAAGCAGACTTGCGAGATCAGGGACAAACCGAAGTTTTGTCTCGAGATCTTGGCAGACTGGTTTTGGTTAAGCTTCGCGATATTGACAAGGTGGCCTACGTTCGATTTGCTTCTGTATATCGCGACTTTAAAGATGTAGATGAATTTTACGAAGAGCTAAGGAGCCTTGCACAGTGACCTTTGAGCATATCTCATTGCCGATTAAACGCCTTGATCCTACCGTTGAACTTCCTACATATGCTTATCAAGGCGACGCAGGTCTTGATTTGCGTGCAAGTGAATCACTTACTCTGGCTCCTCTTGAGCGTCGACTTATTTCTACTGGCCTTGCCATTGCTATTCCTGAAGGCTATGCAGGTTTTGTCCAACCTCGCAGTGGCCGTTCTTTGCGCGAAGGTCTTTCTATGGCAAATACCCCTGGTTTGGTGGATAGTCACTATCGTGGCGAACTTAAAGTAGTTGCTATCAATCTAGATCCCGATAAGCCCCTAGTAATTGAGCGTGGGGAACGCATTGCACAACTTGTCATTCAAAAAGTTCCTATTGTTGAGCTTGTCGAAGTAGACGAGCTTGATGAGACGGATCGTGGCGCTGCTGGTTTTGGCTCAAGTGGCACCAATTAATACTTGATTTTGAGGCGCGGCTGGCGTGCCTTGAAATACTGCTGTCTTTTAGGTCTGACAGTATGTTTTCCAAAAGGGAAGGGGAAAGTAATGGAGAAGTTCTTTAAGTTTGCAGAGAGGGGGTCGTCAACTGGTCAGGAAATTCGTGCTGGCCTGACGACATTCCTTGCGATGGCCTATATCATCGCAGTCAATCCCTCGCTACTTGCAGCTGCTGGTGTACCTGTAACCGCAGCCGTCACTGCAACTTGCCTAGGAGCAGGCATTATGACCATCTTGATGGGCATTTTTGCTAATAGACCTTTGGCTTGTGCCTCTGGTATGGGCATCAATGCAGTTGTTGCCTTTTCACTAACCGCTATTGCAGGCAACGACTGGCATGCGGCAATGGCAGTCGTCTTTGTTGAAGGCGTCGCTATCCTGGTGCTCGTTCTTTGTGGCTTACGCGAAGCAATCATGGATGCAATTCCTGTATCTTTGCGTCATGCCATCTCCGTTGGTCTTGGCCTCTTTATTGCGATGATTGGTCTCAAGGACGGTGGCATCATCGTTGCCAATGAGTCCACCATGGTTGCCCTAGGTAAAGTAACTGATCCTGTCTTTATCGTTGGTATGATTTCCATCGTTGCTTCTATTATTTTGTATGTGAAGAAGGTGCCTGGTTCTCTGCTGTGGGGCATTCTTATCGCCGTGCTTGCTGGCGTACCCCTAGGCGTTACTCAGGCTCCTGCGGGTATCGTTTCTGGCCTCGATTTTTCCTCCTTTGGCGCTCCTTTCTTAGTTGATGCCAACGGCGTGACTGGTATTGTCAAGGTGATGACTACCCCCGTCTTGCTTGTCTTTGCTTTCTCGTTGATGATGTCTGACTTCTTTGACACCATGGGTACAGCTATGGCTGTTGCAAAACAGGGTGAGTTCCTCAATGAGGATGGCTCTGTCGAAGACATTCGTGAGATCTTGATTGTTGACTCTGCTGCAGCTGCTATGGGCGGCCTACTGGGTGCTTCTTCTATTACTACCTTTGTCGAGTCTGCATCTGGTGCAGCTGATGGCGGTCGCACTGGTTTGACCTCTATTGCAACGGGTGTACTCTTTATTCTTGCTGCTTTCTTCTCTCCTGTTATTGCCATCATCAGTTCTGCTGCCACCTGTGGCGCTCTTGTTGTTGTTGGCTTCTTGATGATGACTGATGTAGCAGATATTGACTGGAGTGACATTCTCCAAGGCTTCCCCGCATTCATGATTGTTGCAGGCATTCCTTTTACCTACTCCATCTCCAACGGCATCGGTATGGGCTTTATTGCCTACGTACTCGTTGCTGCGGTAACCGGTCAGATCAAAAAGGTCAAGCCGCTGATGTGGGTGGCAACTATTGCCTTTGTTCTTTATTTCTTACTTGTCTAACAAGTACAGGCTAAGAGCCCGGATATCCGGGCTCTTTTTTTAAATAAGGAGGTCGTATGGCATCAAAACAACGTGAAGTCATTGCCGTCGATGATCATGTAGCTCCTGCTCGTGCTATTCCTCTGGGTATTCAGCATATGATGAGTATGTTTGGCTCTACTGTGTTAGTACCTACGCTTACGGGATTGTCGCCTTCGGTTGCAATTATGTGTTCGGGCATTGGTACCATGTGCTATCTTCTCGTAACTCGAAATAAGATTCCTAGCTATCTAGGCAGCTCATTTGCCTTTATTAGTCCTATCATTGCTGTAGCAGCCACTACAGGCTCTCTAAATGCTGTTATGAGTGGTGTTGTGGTCTCTGGTTTGGTATTTCTACTGACCGCTCTACTTATCAAAATTATTGGTACTGCTTGGCTTGATAGGGTGCTGCCGCCTGTACTTGTAGCTTCGGTCATGATTGTTATCGGCGTTGGTCTATCTGCTACTGCAGCAAAAATGGCTCTTTATTCCTCTACGGATTCTTTTGTGGCATTAGGTACCATTGCTGCAGCGGTAACGCTTGTAGCAGCGGTCATTTTCTCGAGTATGGGTGGATTATTTGGTACCATGCCAGTTCTCCTGGCCATTATCGTGGGATATATTTTCTCTTGCTTCATTGGTCTTGTAGACTTTAAGCCTGTACTCGATGCTGCATGGTTGGGACTTCCTACATTTACTCATCCGAGCTTTGATTTGGGAGCTGTTGTACTTATTGCTCCTGTGGCTGTGGTAGTTGTCATTGAGCATATCGGCCACCTCTTGGCTGTGGGCGAGATTGTTGGTCGTGACTACCGCGAAATGCTGCCACAATCCCTCGCGGGTGATGGTGTTGCTACCGTTATCTCGGGATTTCTTGGCGGTCCTCCCACCACAACCTATGCTGAAAACATTGGTGTTATGAGCGTAACCCGTGTGTATGCCACACAAGTTTTCTGGTATGCAGCTGCTTTTGCGCTGGTTGTTGGTGGTTTTTGTCCCAAGCTGGCAGCACTGATTAGCTCTATTCCAACCCCTGTCATGGGCGGGGTAAGTTTGCTGCTCTTTGGCCTTATTGCTAGTAACGGTCTGCGTATGCTCGTTACCAATAAGGTAGATTTTGATGACAATCGCAACCTTATGATTGCTTCTGTTGTCATTATTTTAGGTGTAGGCATGGAAACGAGTGGTATTACCATTCCTATGGGCAACTACACCCTTCCTGGCATGGCAACTTCAGCACTTGTAGGCATCCTGCTTAACTTGATTTTGCCCCATAACTCTTCTTCTCAGAAAGAATAAAACTACGGCTGAAGAATAGCTTTTATATAAGGGGTGTTGACGCGGGTCAGCACCTCTTTTTAGTGACAGACTTCTTGAAAAACAGCAGCGCGAGAAAATTTCAAATTTTTAGCTGACCAAATGTGGGTAAGTTGTCACACCTGCTGTTTTTGCAATCGACGTATGTTGGCTTCTTTTGGATATGAAACTCATTTCAAAATCAAAAGTTTGTAGCTATTTTTATTGGGTATCCTTCCTGCAGTGATAATTCAGCCTTCAAATTGAAGGTAGGAGGAGGGTTTACTATGGCAAACGAGGCGAAGACTACACTTATAAAGGATATGGTAATCGTGGGCGGTGGTCCCGCAGGTTTAACTGCTGCAATTTATGCGCAACGTGCCATGCTTGACACAGTGTTGCTTGAGCAAGAGGCAGTGGGTGGTCAGGTTATTTCTACCAGTGAAATCGATAATTATCCTGGTGTTCCTCATACAGACGGCTTTACTTTGACTGATGCAATGCAACACCAAGCGGAAGATTTGGGTGCCAAGATTGAGATGTCTATTGTTGAGGGCATCGAGCATACAGGGGAGGGGCGCTTCCTTGTACATACACCCGAGGCTAATTATGACAGTGCTACGGTAATTGTCGCTGGCGGTGCAACCCCTCGACATGCGGGTTTTGAGGGTGAGGAAAAATACGCGGGCCGTGGCGTTTCATATTGCGCCACGTGCGATGGCATGTTTTATCGAGGTAAAAAAGTCTTCGTAATCGGGGGAGGTAATTCTGCCTGCGAAGAGGCTTTGTTTCTAACAAGGTTTGCCGATGAGGTTGTACTCGTTGTTCGTAAGGATCATTTGCGTGCACAGGCATCTGTAGCGAAGCTTGTTGATGAGAATCCGAAACTTACAGTTAGGTACCTAAGTAGTATTGTCCGAGTTGAAGGGGGACAGCTGCTTAGCGCTGTTACCTTCAGGAATAATGTAACTGGTGAGGAAACAACCGAAACCTACGCAGAAGGTAGCTTTGGTGTCTTTGTCTTTGTTGGTCGTGTGCCAGCAACCGAGCTTATTGCTGATATGGTTGAGCTTGATTCTAAAGGTTATGTTGTGACAAATGACCGCCTTGAAACTAAAACAGCTGGCCTCTACGCGGCAGGAGATCTACGTCAAAAACCCTTGCGTCAGATAATTACTGCAGCAGCAGACGGTGCGATTGCTGTAAACTCTGCGTCGTCATATCTAGGTCAGCCAGTCGAAGGTTAAGCATTACAAGAAGAGCAATTACTATAAGAAATTTTCAACATGACCCCTTAGCATTCCTTTATCATCTAGGAGTGAACTGAGGGGCTTTTTTATATAGCTTTTTAACTGCGTAAATCTAGATATAAATCTGATAATATATATTATGTAAAGTATTGTTTATAAAGAGAGTTTGCTCGGTTGGCTTGCTTCCCACCCCTTGTTACATAATTGTAAGATGACTAGCGTGACAAGCCTGTATGAAACTAGCTTTTATCTGTTGGCGATATGGCACTTGTGGTGTGGGGCTTAATAGATCCGCGACAGACATTGTGAGCCCATTTTTGGGACTCAAATTCATCTTCAACACTCATTACCAAAAGAAGTTCATCCATTGCATAGAGTTGTACATCTCCGCGCGGAATGATATCCAAACCTGCACGAGTAATAGCAACAATACGGGCAGTTTTTGGCCAAACAATGTCACGAATACGTTTGCCATCAAGGATGCTGCCAGCGCCAATATTATACGTGTGCAGTACTTTCTCCCCTGCCAGCCCCGTCGTATCAGGGTCTCGTGGCGTCGAACCTAGCAGATTGGCTAGGAGATGTTCATAGAAGGCATCAACATGTAGCGAACGAGCAATTGCAAAAGAAATGATCGAGACAATAGAGACAGAAAGCAAAGCATCAAGGCTGCCAGTTAACTCAAAAGCAAGGACGACCCCCGTAACTGGAGCCTGCACAACCGAGGCAAACATCCCCGCAACTGCCATTACTACGAAGTTCACGACATAACTATTAGGTACGCCAAAAATCTGAGTGACTATCACACCATAAAGTTCTCCCACAAGCATCGAGAGCACTACCAGCGGAAAGAGTGTACCGCCAGGAGCGCCCGAAGCAAAGCTCATGGTAGTAAAGATATATTTACCTACAAGTAGAAAGACAATAGTGCCCAAAGGCAGTAATGTGCTTTTTTGGAACATCTCAACAATGGCATCACCGCCGCACATCAAATCTGGTGCCAAAAATGCCACAAAAGCTGCCATTGCAAAAGGTATAGCAAGACGTGCATACGGTAGGTGCGTCATGATTTTGCCATAGAGCTTTTCTTGGCAGGCAAACATTCCTTGGTTGTGAAGTGCGCCGAATACACCGCACACTAGACCCAAAAGTACTACAAAGAAATAGTTGCTATGTGGCAGATTGCCAATAAAAATCAGTTGCAAAACAGGCTTTACACCCAAAATCTGCGAGACCAAAAAGTCTGAGGCAACCGAACTTGCCATAACTGACAAAATGAGTGTAGGCGTAAATTCCTTATGAATCTCTTCAAGAGCAAAGAGGACGCCTGTAAGAGGAGCGTTAAAAGCAGCAGACATGCCTGCCGCAGCACCGCAGGTAACAAGAAGTCGTTCTTCTCCCCTGCCACGATGTAGTCCACGAGAGACAGCTTTGCCCGCCATCGAACCCAACTGTACACTGGGGCCTTCGCGACCAAGAGAAAGACCTGCTAATGCGCAGAGAGTACCTTCTATAAACTTGGTACCAAGCACGCGGTACCAAGGCATATTGATGCGCCCCATCACCTCAGCGTCGGTCTGAGGAATACCAGAGCCTTGGGTATAAGGTTCCCAAAGCACCAGCCTACAGACAGCAAAACCGATAAGGATTAGTATAAAAATCCATCCGAGAATCCCCACAAAATTGCCTGTCATAGCACCTGTATAGGCTCTTAAGAGCTTTTCGGCAAAGCTCAAAGAAACGCGGTATAGCGTCACAACCATACCGCCAAAGGCACCTACCAAAAGACCCTCCCCAACCAGCGTAAGCTGATGCTCTGAGGAGAGTCTCATTATGAGCGGGGAATGCTGATTTTGGGACATCCTAGTAGGGTCCGCCTCCAATGAAAGACCACATAGAACGCTGAGTTACTGTACGGCCAGGATATGGTGCATCAATAAAGACACCGTCTCCAACGTAAATACCCACATGGCCCGAGCTGGTAAAGGCAAGATCGCCAGGATTGAGCTCAGAAATCGAGGTATGCCAATCGCCAGAAGCCTTGAGTGAATCAATCATGTCATAGGTAGTACGACCACGGGCATAACCATAGCAGTAGCAAACCAGACCAGAACAATCAAAGCTATCGGGACCGGTAGCACCACTGACATATGGGAGACCAATTGCAGAATAAGCAGAACTCAAACCGCCGCCACTGTAGGCATGTCCACCACTACCTTTCTTGGAAGGTGTCTTGGTGCTAGTCTCTTCAGACTTCTTGGTCTTAGTCTTTGTCTCGTTCTTTTTTTCAGTCTTTGTTTCGGACTTGGTCTCAGATTTTTTCTGAGTCTGAGAATTGTTTTGCTGCTGCTTGTAATCCTTGATAGCATCAACTGCCGTAGAGGCACCGCTTTGCTTTTTAACAGTGCCACCCTTGGAAATTGTTTCTGCAGCTTGTTTTTCTTCCGCTTCAGCTTTGGCTTCAAGCTGTGCTTTGACCTCGGCGCTTAGAGAATCATAGTACTCTTGAGCTGCAGCGACCTTGGAAGAATACTCATCAGCACGCTGCTGAGTTTCCTTAATTTTGGCTTCCTGATCGCTTTTTTTGGACTCAAGATCAGACTTTTCTTTGTTGAGCTGATCCTCAAGATCCCGAACAGCAGAGATATTCGCAGCATCTTGGTCTGCAATACGGTCCGCAATATAGATGTTGGAGATGAGGTCTTCTGCGCTCTCAGAGCCAAGTAGCACCGAAAGTAGACTAGAGCCACCAGTTTTGTAATTTGAGCGCATACGATTGCCCAAAGTCTTGCGTGCAGACTTGAGATCTTCTTTTGTCGAGTCAATCTGTGTCTGCTTTTTTACGATATCGGCTTGGGTCTGCTGAAGCGTAGTTTCCTGAGAGCCAAGCTCACTTTGAATTGAAGCAAGCTCTCCGCCCAAACTCTCAAGTTTAGCCTGGGCAGTATTCAAATCAGCAGCGCTGGGCGCAGCAAATGCAAAGGGGCTCATGGTGCTCAACGCAAAGGCGACCGTAAGGCCAGCTACAACTGCCTTGTGCTTGATGTCCATAATCAAATCCTTAATATCCATAGCTTCGCTACGGCTAAAAGCCGCAACGCGAATGTAGCTAATTATAGCGTTATGCAAGAAGCCCCATAAAATTTTCTAAGCTACCTGACCTGAATCAGGGTAAATACCTCGTCACCATATTGAGCAGCAATGGTCTCACGAGGATTAAGATATGCAAGCTCAAGAATAAAAGAGAATCCTACAACCTTGGCTCCTGACTGTTCAACAAGCTTGGCTGTGGCCACCGCAGTACCGCCAGTTGCTACTAAATCATCAACAATAAGAACTTTATCTCCTGCAGTAATTGCATCTTGGTGAACTTGAAGCTCATCGGTGCCATACTCCAACGCATATTGCTGAGAGTAGACTGCACGCGGGAGTTTGCCAGGCTTGCGAGCAGGAACAAAGCCCGCCTTGAGACGGTACGCTACAGGTGCACCAACCAAAAAACCACGAGCCTCAGCGCCAACGACCTTGGTGATGCCTTTACCAATGAAGTGATCCACGATACGGTCAATGGAAATCGCCAAACCGCGGGAATCAGCCATCAAAGGTGTGATGTCCTTAAAGATTACACCAGGCTCTGGATAATCAGGGATATCAATGACAAGGCTTTCAAGATCGAATTCAGACATAATGGTTCCTTTCATCTGTGCTACAGATACCCGCTCTAACCTTTACTTTTTGTAGCTGAGACTGACATTTCCTTATATGCATTGTTGATGTGGTGGCGCAAAAGCTCATCGCGCACCATATCGGTAAGCTGAATCATCTCGTTGAGAGCCTCAGCAAATTGCTTACGAGTTGCATCGCTTGGGGCTGTATCGATACTGCCCCGATGCGCATAAGGCACTAAAGCCTGCTCCAACATACCGCTTTCGCGACGAGCTGCCTGCACATAAATGCGCAGATGCTTGGCTTCCATACCGTAATGACGCAGACGATCACATGCACGAATCAGTGAAAGATCATGTCCATCCACCAAATCGCGACCATGGGGAGATCGGGATAACTTGATAACACCAGCCTCAGCTAGCTGCTGAGCAAAACCAGCGCTTACACCACAAAGCTCAGGCATACGCTCAATAGGATGAAGTTTTTCAATATCTTCAGGACTATCCTGACCTAAAGGAATAACGGTCGTTTCGCTTTGCTGAGTTTCGGTAGGATTATCTACTATCCCCTGTTCAAGCTGCTCTTTGATAATGGAGAGCGGCATAAAACGTGATTTTTGCAAATACAATATCTTTTCAAGACGACGCACGTCATGCTGGGAATACAGGCGATAACCACCAGGAGTACGCGAAGGGTTAAGCAAACCCTCATCCTCGAGATAGCGAACCTTCGAAACAGATAGGTCGGGATATTGCGACTGAAGTCGCTTTACCACTTTACCGATTGTCAGATAACCGGCATCAGCCATGCTTAAGCTCCGGTTTCAATCCTAGATTGGCGTCCGCCATTGGAATGGAAAATCATACGGAATGTGCCAATTTGAATAGTCGAACCATCTTTAAGCATTGCTTTATTGACAATAGCACCGTCCACCCAAGTGCCATTGAGTGAACCCAAGTCCTCAATTGTGGCAAAACCTGACGCCATGCCACGCAAATCGATGCGAGCATGGTGGCGAGAAACAGTCATATCGTTAAGAAACACAGAATTTGAAGGATCGCGACCAAGAGTAGTTGTGTCATCAGTCAAAACAAACTGAGCTCCAGTCTGAGGACCCTTAACAATGGCCAGCATGGGCCTGTTAGCATTGGCGTCAGAAAGCAAATCAGGAGCAGTCGAATCAGGCGACGGCATGCGGAATATTTCTGTGGCGCCCATTTCATTCGGTCGCGGATTCTGCATGAGTTACTCCTTCAATAGATGCCAACACTAGCAAGTCATAAAAAACCACTATCTATAGTAGCGCTACTTTCACTCATAAAGAAATATTTATCGAAACTGTCTGGTTACTGGAGCAAATAAAGCTTTAGCTGTCATAAATTAGTCCAGAGCGCGTGCTCCTACAAAGTCTGAGCCCTGACGAAGAAGATCAAACGTCTGCAATTCTTGAGCTGACTTTTCAATACGGTCAGTTGAGTGCAACCAAGAAACCCATACTGCCATTTGCTTTGCTTCTGCGAAAAGTGTGGTTCTTCCTACGGGATTGACATTTGTAAACGATAAAAAACTACGCCAGAGCACGCGAGCATACTGAGGAGGTGCCATAACTAGATATGCTTTATCAAACGGTTTGGGTAAAGACGTGACAAGACAGCGTATTTTGTCCAATTCGAGACTACGTACCTGACCTGCGGCTGGAACGTCTCCAGCTAGGCAATCAGACAACACTAAGCTTGCCTCGGGCCCTGTAAGTAAAAGTGGAACAAGCTCAAAAGATGCATCCTCAAGCTGTATTTCTTTAAAAGGAGCAATGTCATTCTGCTGAGCTGTAGCAATGAAATGAAGCCATGCATCAAGCAGACTTGCACGTGGAGACACATCGCAAAGCAAATATTCGCTGTCTCCTGTACGCGAAAGCAAAGAAATGCTTATAAGCGAAGCGTCCCCCGCAAGTACAGGCTCAAAGCAAGCCTCCCCTACTGCAGGCTTTCTGCCTGCACAAATCATTTCGATGAAAGCTTGTGCCACAGGACCTGCGATAAGAGCTGCGCTCATACCAGATAAATCTGTGAGACCAACGTCATTGCGTAGGACAGCTACTTCGTCAACTCCTGCATACGCTATAGGTAATTCACTTTCGAGTTCTTCAAAAAACTTAAACTGAGCCGCAAGCAGCTCGTGTTCAGTGCGCAAAAAGCTTGCGAGCTCTGCTACAGAATTAATTGTTGATTTGCTCATTTTTCTTCAACGCCTTACGAGCACGTGCATTTGATTCTGCCGACTCTACGTCATGCCCTGCGAGACTTTCTTTTTTAAAGAAAATGCCTTCTTTGGTGTAAATAATTGCTGTGATAGTAGAGCAAATGACACCTGCATACACCAGCCAGATACTCAAAACTGCAGGCTGAGTACCTAGCCCTGGGAGATATGCGCTATCAAATAGTCCTAGACCTGGTACCTGCGGCATACCAATAAGCAGTCCACAAAAGCCAACCATAAAGAGAGCCGTAGTAACCTTGCCAATAAAAACAACATCAATAGGACGACGGCGATAACGCTGCAGCAAAATAGCACCTAGTGCCAAATACGCATCGCGACCTATAACAAAAACTGCAACCCAACAAGGTAGTTCACCGGTAATCATAAGTCCCAATACGCCTGTGAAGAGCAGCACACGATCCATGATAGGATCCATGATTTTACCCAGCCAACTTACCGTATGGGTACGTCGGGCAACTTGTCCATCCAAAAAGTCTGTACCCGCCGCTATGGCATAGCAAAATAGTGCCAACAAGCGATTGTTACCACTTACAAAAAGGAAAAGAAACGCTAATGTCAGGAGTAAGCGACAAAAAGTGATGACATTCGCAAGGGTAAAAATCTGACTACTTGGGTTGTCAGGAGTGCCCACCTCAGCTATCGCAGCACCAGCCATCTGTGCGTGAGCAGTATCTGGGTCAACACGAGTCTTAATTTTTTCAGTCCGCTTTTGCGGAACGGGGTACTCACTCGGTTTCAAAGGCTATGTACCTTCCAACATTGCAGCGTGTAACAAACTTAATACTAGCACCTAAGCTTTTTTAGCCGTCTTTTTCTTTATGGTCGTACTTTTCTGAAAACGAGAAACTATTGCTGCAGCTTGCTCAAGATTGGATTTTGCCAAATCTGCAGCTTCTTGTGCTGCAGAAACACGTGCTTCCGCAGCAAGGCGAGCGGTGGTTGCCATCTTGAGACTATTGCGCGCCTCGCCTGCAAACCATTCAGCTTCATGTTGAAGTTTCACTGCGGCATCTGCTTCTGCCTGTAGTGCGCTTGCTTTTTGATCAAGCGAGGCAAGTAAAGCTGCAGTCTCATTACGCTTGTTCCAAGCTTCTTTAGCTGTTGCAGCAGCTGTATCTGCTTGTTCGGTTTTTTCTTTCACCTCAGCAGTGATGCTATCAACGCGACGCGCGGCGAACTGCTCTTCTTCCAATCGCTGTTGAGCATTAGTCTTCATGTCGTCCAACTTAGCGTTCGCAGCATCCACCAAGGCCTTGAGGCTCATCTGACGACGTTTGGCAAGGCCTGCGCGTTCAAGTACTGCGGGCAAAAGTTCGCAAGCCATTTTTTTCCACCAGTACCAGCTGTGACTAACGTCAAAACCCCAGTATTCAAAACTTGCGTGAATTCCCAACTCAGCCATAAGCTCATCCATATGGCGCATCGTTTCAGCACCCGTCTCGTCAGGAGACTGACCGCAGACAAAAGCGATGGGCATCTCCTCAAGTTGTTTGAGCTTAGCTGCTGTTAAGCCCTGCATGAGGTCAACAGGTGAACACGACAGCCAATCAGGAGTTGTTACACCATCGGAATAAAAACGTGCATCAAAAGCACCTGAAAGTGCGAGAAGTCCGCCATACAAGCTGGGTTCTTTCAAGAGTGCAGCAGCAGCATTAGTGGCACCTGCTCCACAACCTACTAAAAGCGGTTTTTTGCGTGAGCGACTTGTTTTTTTGACATAAGGTAGAAGCTCAGTTTGCACATACTCTAAAAAAGCCTTTTGACGATCTGAACGATACGTCAAATCAGCACTTCGGGCATACCAGCTAGAACCATCTACCGAATCAGTACAGAAGAGTTGAATCTTTTTTGCCTCAATAAGCTCTGTAAGGGCATCAATCATCCCTCCTGTTTCCCAACTGCCCGCTGAAAAATCAAAAGAAGGAAAGACGATGATAGGGGTGCCACCGCTACCATAGACGATGACATCAAGATCTTCGTTAAGGCAGCTACTCTCAATAGTTGTTTCGAAGCTCTCCATGAAAATCCCTTCATCCTGATTGACAGCTCTTCTTATTCTAGCGCCTGAGAACTACTTTCCCCATTACATGACAACCCAATCCCAGAATTAGAATTATCTGATTACTTTGCTTGAATTAAGAAAAATCCTTCACTTGCATTCTGATTGTGCCATCATTGTAAAGGCGCCGTCCCTGCGTGCGCCGCAGTAAATGTAGGCGCAAGTGCAAAGAAGGCAGCTTCATGCAAATCGGTTTTGACAACGAAAAATATGTACGCATCCAGGCAGAACGCATTCGCGACCGTGTCTCTAATTTTGGAGGCAAACTCTATCTTGAGTTTGGTGGCAAGCTCTTTGATGACCATCATGCAACTCGAGTGCTTCCTGGTTTTGAGGCAGATGCCAAGCTACGCGTGTTGACCCAATTAGCTGATGATGCGGAGATTTTATTGGTTATTAATGCCAACGACATTGAAGGTGGCAAGTGCCGTAGTGACATTGGCATTACCTATGATGATGACGTGCTACGCCTCATGGATGCTTATCACGAGCGTGGTTTTTTGGCAAAAAGCATTGTTATCACCCACTACAGCGGTCAGTCTCACGCTGATGCTTTCCAAAAGAAACTCGAATCAATGGGTGTTACGGTCTATCACCACTATCTCATTGATGGATATCCTTCAGACATTTCTTATGTTGTTAGTAATGAGGGCTTTGGCAAAAATGACTTTGTCAAAACTAGTAGACCTATCGTTGTTGTAACTGCTCCTGGTCCTGGCTCTGGCAAGCTTGCAACTTGTCTTTCCCAGCTTTATCACGAGCACCTCCATGGTGTAAATGCAGGATATGCAAAGTATGAGACCTTCCCCGTGTGGAACCTCCCTCTGGCTCACCCTGTTAACATTGCCTATGAGGCCGCAACGGCAGACCTCAACGACCGCAATGTTATCGATCCTTTTCACTTGGATAGCTATGGTCAGGTGACCGTCAACTACAACCGAGATGTGGAAACTTTCCCCGTACTCAAAGCAATGCTTGATCAAATTTTGGGTGAGAGTCCCTATCGTTCACCAACCGATATGGGTGTCAATATGGTTGGCTATTGCATCAGTGATGACGAAGTATGCTGTGCTGCATCGAAGCATGAAATTGTACGTCGCTATTTCAAGACTGCTGAGCAGGTACGTCGTACTGGTATGGGTCGTGATGCATTAGCAAAACTCGAGCTTCTCATGAGTAAAGCTGATATCAGCGTTGACTATGATCCCGCTCATCGTGCTTGTCTTGAACGTGAAGAAAACTCGGGTTTACCTGCAGGCGCCATGTCTCTTCCCGACAAACAAGTTATGACGGGCAAACGCGGTGATTTACTTGACCCCGCCGCCTCCTTGTTGCTCAACTCGCTTAAAAATCTTGCCGGTGTGCCTGATGAGACATATGTTGTCAGCGATGAAGCACTTGCTCCCATTCGCACACTCAAGAAGGACTATCTACACAGTAGTAATACGTTGCTTTCCGCAGGTGAGATGTTAATTGCACTGTCTTCTAGCTCGGCTGCAAATCCTCTGGCTGCACGCACTATTGCAGCTGCAGATGATCTCAAAGGTCTCACTGCCTATTTCTCAATGATTATCAGTGCTGCAGATGAAGCAACCTATCGTCAGTTGGGCATTAATGTCTGCTGTGAACCAAAGTTTGAGCACCACGTGTACTACCACAATTAAACTTCTAACGAGGGGCGAGAGAAGGTTAAATAAATGAAAAGTCTTTTACGTTATCTAAAGCCCTACGTAAAAGAATGCCTCCTCGCCCCCCTATTTAAACTCTTAGAGGCTGCTTTTGAGCTAGCCGTACCACTGGTTATGGCACAAATGATTGATATCGGGCTTGCTCATAACGACAAAAATTATCTCCTTATGCATGGTGTATTACTGCTAGGCATGGGTATTTTTGGCCTTGCATCGGCAAGTACTGCTCAGTACTATTGCGCCAAGCTTGCGGCGGGCTTTGGTACTCGACTGCGAGATGATCTCTTTGGCCATATCACTCGTCTTTCTCGTCAAGATATAGATGGACTTGGCCAATCGACTCTTGTGACGCGTCTTACCAATGATTCCCAACAGGTTCAAGATGGTGTAAATACTTTCTTTCGTCTGGTTTTGCGCTCGCCCTTTGTTGTCTTTGGAGCGCTTATTCTCGTTTTTAATATCGATCACGTAGAAGGTTTAATTTATACATGTACCATTACTATTTTACTTGCTCTTGTTTTTGGCTTGATGCGTATAGCTGCGCGTTTGTACAAAATTGTCCAAAATCATTTAGATAGTGTTCTGCTTCTTACCTCAGAAAATCTCGAGGGCGTGCGTGTAATCCGTGCTTTTAGACGTGAGCAGCGCGAAATGAGCGAAATGAATACTGTTGCAGGAGAGCTGCGCACAGAGCAAGCACACGTAGGCGATATTTCTGGCCTGCTTAATCCCCTAACCTATGCAGCAACTAATATTGGCCTGGTAGTTGTACTTGCTGTTGGCGGACATAGAGTGCAGCTGGGAGATCTTACTCAGGGTCAGTTGATGGCCTTTATTAATTACAGCACTCAGATTCTTATTGAGGGAGTAAAGCTTGCGAACTGCATCATCCAAGTATCTAAATCACTTGCTTGCGCCAAGCGTATTGAACAAATCTTTGAGGTAAAACCCTCAATGAAAGAAGGTTTACTCAACGCTTGTCGTGAACAACCTTCCCTGAGCTTACATGATGTGACCTTTGTTTACCCTCATGCTGCAGGTCCTGCACTCTCACATATCAGTTTTGATGTACGACCTGGTGAAACGGTGGGTATTATCGGAGGTACAGGTTCAGGCAAGACGAGCCTCGCTGCACTACTTATGCGTTTTTATGATGTGACTGAAGGCTCCATTGAGCTGGGTGGGCATGACATTCGTAGTTATTCCTTGGCAAGTCTTCATAAAATGATTTCCATCGTTGAACAGGGAGCACAGCTCTTTGCAGGAAGCATCGCTTCTAATCTTCGTTGGGGCAACCTTGAGGCAGGGGAAGAAGAGCTCTATGCTGCCCTTCATACTGCCCAGGCGGATAACATAATTGAAGCTAAAGGCGGGCTCGATGCAGAGATTGAGCAATTAGGTCAAAATCTTTCTGGTGGTCAACGCCAACGTCTTGCGATTGCGCGTGCTTTGGTACGCAAGCCAAAAGTATTGATTCTCGATGACTCCTCATCGGCTTTAGACTTTGCCACTGACTCTGCTCTCCGCAAAGCTTTAAGGAAAGATTTGGCAGGTACCAGCTGCTTTATTATTTCGCAACGCGTTACCTCTATTAGGACAAGCGACAAAATTATCGTGCTCGATCATGGTCATGTTGCAGGTATTGGCACCCATGATGACTTGCTTGAAACATGCTCGGTATATCAAGAAATCTATGCCTCCCAAGTCAAGGAAGGTGTTATCCATGCATAGGGATTCTACTCTTCAAAAAATTATTGTTTTGATGCGCCCTTATACCGCGCAGGTTGTAGGTATTCTTTTGCTTGCTGTTATTGTGGTCATCAGCACATTGCTTGTACCGGTATTTTCGGGTAATGCCGTAGATGCTGCGGTAGGCCCCGCAAAAGTTAATTTCGCAGCTCTTACTTCTGCCCTGCAGCTAATGTTTTTAGCAGTCATCGCCACATCAACGGCGCAATGGCTGCTTACACGCCTTACCAATCGCGTAGTTTATGGCATGCTTTATGACCTGCGCACTCTCGTATTTGCAAAGTTACAGCGCTTGCCGCTGTCCTATATTGACTCACATAGTCATGGTGATCTTGCTTCTCGTGTCGTTAACGATGTGGATCAATTTTCTAACGGCCTCATCATGGCTTTTCAGCAATTCTTTACAGGAATGCTAACCATTGTACTCACGCTTGTTTTTATGTTTTACCTTAACTGGCATATTGCTCTGCTTGTAGTCTGTATTACTCCCCTGTCTGTTTTGTTGGCACGAATTCTTTCACGCAAAGCTTTTAAACATTTTAGTAATCAGTCACAACGGCGTGGAAATATGACAGCCATTGCCTCGGAAATGATTCAAGGTATCTCTAGCGTCCAAGCGTTCAGTATGCATGAAAGTGCACGCAAGCAATTCAATGAGTCCGATGAACTGTTACGTCAATCTAATTTCAAGGCTGTGCTTTACTCGGCGCTCTCAAACCCTGGAACACGATTTGTTAATAATTTGATTTATGCGGGCGTCGGTGTTTTTGGTGCCTTTATTGTCTTGTCTGGCGGCATGACCGTGGGTAGTCTCACAGCATTTTTGGGATATGCAAATCAATATACCAAGCCATTCAATGATATTTCTGGTGTTGTTACCGAGCTTCAAAATTCGTTTGCCTGCGCCGCACGACTCTTTGAGCTTCTTGAAGAACCAGAAATTCCCGTCGATGCTGCGGACACTCTTATATTGAGTGATGCAAGCGGGGCTATTAGCATTAAAAACATAGATTTTTCCTATACCCCAAACCACCCTCTTATATCGGGCTTATCTCTTGATATAGAGCCGGGTCAACGTGTTGCTATTGTCGGTCCTACTGGCTGCGGAAAAACTACCCTCATCAATCTACTCATGCGTTTTTACGACATCAATTCAGGTGAAATTCTCTTTGATGGAATTGATATATGTAGTCTCACACGCGACAGTTTGCGTTCGCAGATTGGTATGGTGCTGCAGGATACTTGGGTAGAACATGCAAGCGTGAAAGACAATATTGCTATGGCGCGGCCTGAAGCAAGTCTTGATGAAGTAAAGGCTGCAGCAAGACAGTCTCATGCCAATGGATTTATAGAGAAACTACCTCAGGGCTACGACACTATTCTTGGAACCGAATCTGCCACACTGTCAGCGGGTCAAAAACAGCTGCTCTGTATCGCACGAGTTTTTCTTGCTCAACCACATATCCTTATTTTGGATGAGGCTACGTCAAACATCGATACTCGTACCGAATTACATGTACAGCATGCTTTTGATCGATTGATGGTAGGAAAGACGAGCCTTGTAGTGGCCCATCGCCTCTCGACTATCCAAGGGGCTGACAAAATTGTCGTTATGCAAGATGGCCGCATTATTGAGATGGGTAAGCATGAGGAACTTCTTGCACAGGACGGTTTCTATGCCCAGCTTTTCAATTCACAGTTTGAGCTAGCAGAGTAATTCACCTGCATTGACAGATGGGAATATGTCTTAATCGACGTGATTTCCCTTGGCATCGATGCGCTGAAGATTACGATTTTGCTCACACATAAAGGCAGGCATTTCACCCGTCTCTGCTGCGTGTGCAATATCCCAGAGGGCTGATGCCACTGCTCCATCAGCGCTTGCGCCAATATGCCAACGTGCGACTGCATGCGCACGCTCATTACCATTCGCAACACATACAGAATTAGGTACAAAGCGGAGCATTTCTAGGTCATTATCAGCATCACCAAACACGCAGACCTCATCCAAAGATAAATTCAGAGTCTTGCGCAAAATATCTACACCTACCTGTTTGCTCACATTGCGCGGGATAATATCCCACCAGTAATCCACCGTGGATACAAAATCAAATTCAGGACAAGCAGCTTCGAGATCTGCTTGCAAAGCCAGAAATTCATCGCTGTCTGCAAAAAAGATAATGCCTGCTTTCATAAAAGCATCGTTTGGGACAGCATCAACACGGGTAGCTGCTTCAAGCTGCGCAAAGTGATACATGTCTCCAAGCTCTTCTTGAGCCATGCCCACCCAAAAAGGTGTTTTACCATCCCTGTAAAGGGTAAGCGCGGCTTTGTTGTGCTGGACAACAATCTCTTTGACTTTATTCAAAGCATTGTTGGATAAGCTAACTTCATGAACAAGCTGCCCACTAAGATAAATGCGCATGCCATTGATGGTCACACCCGTGTTATAGCAGCTCGCGTCATTTTGAAAGAACTGAGCAAGTTCAGCACGAGAACGTCCAGAGCAAGGACCAACATCAATACCAAGTTCCTGGCAGGCGCGAATGGCTTGAATAGACCTCTCAGAAATGAAAGGCTCACCCAAGGGGAGCATCGTATTATCCATATCGTACAGTGCCAGTTTGATCATGAAACTGCCTTCCAAAAAATATTGCTAAGAATTGCGTTGGTAAAGTATGACAGCTTTGAGAGCTTCTATGAGACCGAGAACCACTTCTGCGGTAGACATTGATGGAATCTCTGTATTGTCTTCATGTGATGCTATTTGTTCGGGTACAGCTGGCAGATGTATAAATCCACTTAAAATTTCGGGATAGTGAGTTAAGCAAAAATATCGGGTGCTATAAAGCACTGAATTACACACATAAGTTCCTGCAGTATAGGAAAGCTCTGCGGGAATTCCTACTTGCTGTATTGCTTCTACCATCTGACGTGTAGGTAATTTGGAATTCCGTGGGAATAACAAGTTTCTGGAGCGGTACTCCTTCAATCTTATTAGGGAGCTGAGCTAACGCCAGCTGTGAAGCATTTAGTTTATCTCCGTCAAAAGCATTAAAGGCAGTCAGCAGAAACTTCAACGACGCCTCCCAATATCTAAAAACTTAGAGTAAGCCTGCTGCCATCATAAAGATGAGAGCAAGGATTGCAAGAGGACTCTGCTTAAAGAAAATCTGTATACCCGAGCTATAGCCACCATAAGCAGCAACACCAATGATATAGATCAACAAAAGCGCAACAGTAATATGAGAATGTAATACAAAGGTAGAAACAAGCAACAGGATGCCAATGAGAAGGTTGTACACACCCTGATTTTTAAAAAGCTTTTGCACCGATTCGCGCTGCAACTCTAGTTTGTCCATGCCAAAGGTTGCAGAAGTCTTATCCGAATCGGTCACCAAGGTCTCTAGGTAAAAGATAAAGAAAAATTTAAGTGCTGTTAAAACGATAAAAACATATGCTGCAAGAGCCACGATGGAACCTTCTTATCAAATAGAAATAAAACTTACACCTTGGCACCTGTGTGGTCATATATTCCAAGGCTAAAAAGCTTGTACCCACTCTAATAAAGCTCAATCAACGAACAAGATTTAATCGCCCCAACTACAAAGTTTCATATTAACTTTGCCTGCAGCAGTAAAACTCACACCTTCATCTTCAAGACGGCGACGTTGTTCGTCAGGGCCTCCAAAGGCAAAACCGGGAGCTAAAGAACCATCTTTGAACACCACGCGATGACAAGGAATAATTCCAGGTGCAGGATTGCTATGCAGAGCATAACCTACATAACGAGCAGCACGCGGCCTCCCCGTGAGTCGTGCTACTTGTCCATATGTGGCCACAAAACCAGGTGGGATTTGCTTCACAACTTCATAGACCTGTTGAAAGAATCCTGCATTATTCACATTGCGTCAGCTCGCTAAGCCCAACAGGTTTGCGATGAATCTCGCTTAGACCTTGTATTTTAATCATATGGCTCCCAATTCCTTTGCATGAAAGCAAGCGGATGAAAGTCAGTATACGTCTCTAGCGAGCATCTTTCACGCGGATACTTACACCCACGCGCTCCCAAGGATTACCCTCATGATTAAGCTCGGCAACATAAGCCTCAAAAACCTCGCTGTGGCCAAAATACAAAAGTTGAGCCAATCCACCATTTAGTTTTTGCGGTACAAAACCAAGCTTTGTCTTTTTGCGATAGATTGCAATTGCATTGGGGTCAAAAGGATTATCTGGTTCGGGTACCAACTTAAGCTTTTGTCCGACTTTAAGCTTGGATTGGACAAACAAGCCATCCCAATACTGAAAACCTGCGATATAAAAGTGACAATAGCTCTTTGAGCGCTCTGCCATAATTGTGTCCCTCCCCTTTACTACCGTTAGTCCTAATTTAACTGCACAGTTATATTCAGCTGGACTAATATTGGGACATGTAGATATTATTTTGAAACGTGAGGTCATGATGGCTGGCAGTAATATTCAAAAGCACAAGCTTCTGCGACTAATGAAGATTTTTCAGGAATACACAGACGCCGAACATGGGCTCACAATGCCTGAACTAATTGAAAAATTATATGAACAAGGCATTTCTGCTGAGCGAAAAAGCCTTTATGCTGATATAGATGCGCTCTGTGAATTCGGTTTGCATATCAAGCGACTCCGTACTCAGCCTGTACAATATGCGCTTATCAAGCGCGATTTCAATTTCTCACAACTTACTCTACTTATTGATGCGGTTCAGTCCAGCCGCTTTCTGTCAGACAGAAGTTCAAATGAGCTCGTCAAAGCAATCAAATCGCTTGCATCTAGACCCGAACGTCTCGCACTCAATAAGCAAATTCATGTTCATGGACGTCCTCGTATTCAAACTCAGTCGGATTTTGTAGCTGTTGACCGCCTACAAGAGGCAATGGCTCATCACCAAAAGGTGTCGTTTCGCTACTTTCGCTATGACGCAAACAAAAAGAAGGTTGCACGTAAAGATGGAGCCCGTCATGTAGTAACACCGGTAAGCTTAGTTTATGCTGATGACAACTATTATCTTGTTGCTTACAGCCAAGCGGACCAATCAGTTAGAAACTATCGCATCGATCGTATGGAACAAATACTCAAGCTGGAAGAGCCTGCTGAGAAAAACCAAGCTATTGGCTCCTATGACCCCGACGAGGCAGGCAATTACGTTTTTGGCATGTATTCAGGCGAGCGTGTGGCTTTGACACTACTTGTGCAAGAAGACGTCATGAATGTAGTTATTGATCGCTTTGGTAGAGACGTATTATCGGTGGCCACAGAAGATGGTTGTGCGGCACATGTTACTGCACATGTAGTTGAAAGCCCTGTACTCTACGGATGGATTGCTATGTTAGGATCTAAAGTAGAGATTGAGTCCCCAAACAGCGTAAGAGAGCACTACCTAACTTATCTGGAAGACATCTTAAAGCGATATAGCTGAACAGCTGGAAAAGCTGAGATTTCTTAATTCGAGGCATAGAGGAAAAATATGTGTTTAGTTATATTTCTCATATAGGCCTCATTTGAGTACAAATGTGGCAACCGACAGTAATGAGGATAAAAGCTGAATTTGTTTTGGAAGACTGCATGGAATCACATATGTCAGTAAATCTCTGGTACCGATCACATTAAATACGTGGTAGTATGCATTCCTGTCCGGGCCCATGGCGCAGAGGTTAGCGCAGGGGACTCATAATCCCTGGGTCGTAGGTTCGAATCCTACTGGGCCCACCCGAAAACACAAGGTCAGAGCTTCGGCTCTGACCTTTTTTATTGCCGAAGTGACACGGAGTGGCAGAAAAGTGACAAAAGTTTTTAATCCACGTTAAGAAACGACTCTAGGATCTAGTTGCTTCTTGCACTAATACACCTGAAAAACACCGCCAATCATCTCTAATTGACGGTGCAATATTGTCTTGCATTAAGCTGAAGGCTAGCAGATAGAGAGTGTTTGCTGAGAAGCACGTGAGTCCATTGCCGCTCTGACTATACGAGCCCAAAATGGGCTTATGTTCTTGAAAGTCGCACGCTCTTTCATTTCTGCTATACCGATTTCACAAACCATACGGCCAAAAACCTCGTCCGCAAATGAGTTTGTGATTGAATCCACGCCAGCAAAATCGAACGTCACAATACCGTCCGCCGACTGTATTTCTTTTGATATTTTTGTAAACGCACTGCGTCCAGCTACGCGAGTTACAAGGGCGCGTCCAAACTCCGCCATTTGAATAATCATTTTTGCCCCCTCCAAAGTCGAAGACATAATGGATTAATTTTAACAGCCTTTGATGAATTCTCAATTCGTTTACCATAAAATATCATCTTCAAGTTCGGTATATGACCCCTCTCCGACTTCCCACCTCACGACGCCATTGCCTCCTGGCAAGGACAAGTCGCAGGCACGTATTACATCGCATGTTTCGGGAACCCTTAATATAATGAATGTCCCTGGATAAAAAAGTCCATTGAGTACTTCTTCACCATCACTGGTGATATGTAGGGCCACATTCCTTGTAATAACCCACAAGTGACCGCCTGTAACCTTCGCAAGGTTGGCGGCAAAAGATAACCCCTTCCCGCCGCTTACTTTATTTGAGCCGGCTGGTGCAACACCAAACCATTCTCCCGTATCGACTTGGAACGCCTTTGAAACAAGTTCTCTGTCGGAGAGTCCTGCATAAAGCGGGTTGTCACCCATTGACTTAGCTATTCCAACCCCACAGTCAGCCACACAAACCTCGATATAGTGGTCCTCCGAGTAATACTGCGCTCCAACTATACCGTCTGAATTAGCTCGCGAATGCTGGATGATGTTGTCAATCATCTCGCCAAACGAGAGATCTAACGTATCACCTAGACTTTGGCTAATTTGCAAGTGAGAAATTATGACATCTCGCAACTGAGATGCAATACCGTTTACATCAGCTGTTAGTTCATTAATAGGAACACGTGACAATGGAACAAATCTGCCGGATGGACTGTGACGAGTGAAGTCTTCTTTATGTGCAATATTAAGGACACGGTAATAATTTATTCTTGAAAAATAGCCGTTGGCATTATCGGGAGGAAAATTATATCTTTGCCGCGCGCCATTCGTTTCCCCACAAAGCTGTACAGCAGCAATTGCAGCAATTTTTGAAATTGGGACAAAGGTCGCATATTGCCAGTCTACGTCAACTCCTTCAGATGCATTTTTTGGCATATCAAACTCAGAACAAGCATCATATGCGGGAAAGCGGTCTATTGCTTTGCTCCCAGTCCCAATAGTAATTACGTTCATCACGCTCTCCATCCATCAGATGCAAGATCATTTAAGCGATTAAAGGCAGATTTATAAAAATAGGCTCCCCCGAAACCTTGACGGATGCACGGGGAGTCTGCAAGCCACCTAACAAACAAGAAAGGAAAGCTTATGACATCATCCTACACCTTATTGAAAACATCTCGCAAAGCCACATTTTTGACCAGCTTCAAAAAATTTCATCATTTTTCTGTCACTCTGTGTCACTTCGGCAAGAAACAAGGTCAGAGCTTCGGCTCTGACCTGCGAATTCGTGGTGGAGATAAGGGGGATCGAACCCCTGACCTCATGACTGCCAGTCATGCGCTCTCCCAGCTGAGCTATATCCCCGTGCGTTGGTGCGTTAGTAACTATAGCAGAGCAGAAATTCACGTCAAGCAATCTTTCAAAAAAATTTTGCGATTGCTTGACGCTACAGATTCCTGAAATTCCATACTACTTGGCCAAAAGACCCATACGCGCAGGAACAATCTGCTCACCCAGCCAGACCACAAGCTCATCTAACGCAATATCCTGACGTTTTCCCGTTGCGCGACACTTCACCTCAGCCATACCTGTCTTAAGACCGCGCTTACCAATAACTACCTGCCAAGGGAATCCCATCAAATCTGCTTCGGCAAATTTGACTCCAGGGCGCTCTTTGCGATCATCAAGCAAAACATCCAGACCCGCATCAGCAAGCTTGGTAGCTACATTCTCTGCAGCCTCAAAAACCTCGCCCTTGGCATCTAGAGAGACAACCTCGACCTCATAAGGAGCAACAGAAACAGGCCATACAATACCTGCTTCGTCGTGATGTTGTTCAACTACTGCTGCAAGCGTGCGAGAAATACCGATACCATAGCAACCCATAATAAGTGGCTTTTCTTTGCCATCGGCATCAGTAAACGTAGCTCCCATCGCCTCAGAATACTTGGTACCTAGTTGGAATACTTGCCCACACTCAATACCACGAGCTCCCGAAAGCACGTGCCCGCAATTGGGACATGTGTCTCCAGCTTTGGCTGTAATCACATCAACCCACTGGTTAATCTCAAAATCACGGCCCAGCTGAGCAGAGCGCAAATGGTAACCCGTCTCGTTAGCGCCCACAAGCCAAGATGCCGAATTTTTAAGTGCTATATCTGCAGCCACAAAAACGCCTTCAGGCACATTTACTGGTCCCATAAAGCCTTTCTGAAGACCAGCAAGCTCAAGTTCCTCATCAGTCATAAGATGATACTCACCAAAGACATGACTAGTTTTGACATCATTTATCTCATGGTCACCAGGAACCATAACAATCCAAGGTTTACCATCACTATCAATGAGAGCAATTGCTTTGCGAGTTTGCGCCTCGGGTATTCCAAGAAAAGTAGCTAAATCTGCAATACTCGAGATATCAGGTGTCTCAATACGCGTTAACTCAGCCACAGCATCATCAATTACTTCACAGTGAGCTGTTGCAGCCTCCGTATCAGCTGCAAAACCACATTCATCGCAATAGACAAGCGCAGCTTCGCCCGCATCAGCCAATGCCATATACTCAACGGAGGTATCACCACCGATTTGGCCAGAGTCAGCAGCTACAGGCAGCGCACGCAAACCACAACGCGCACAGAAGCGCGCATAGGCGTTTTTCTGCTCGTCATAACACTCTTGTAGCGACTCTTGGGTAGCTGAGAAAGAATAACCGTCTTTCATGATGAACTCGCGGCCGCGCATCAAACCAAAGCGAGGACGTAACTCATCACGAAATTTATCCTGAATCTGATAGAGCGTTACAGGCAACTGCTTGTAGCTACGAAGCTCGCTACGCACCAAGTCGGTAAAAGTCTCCTCATGAGTGGGACCAAGGGCAAATTCACGGTCGTGGCGGTCTGAAAAACGCATGAGCTCCGGACCATAAGCGTCCCAGCGGCCAGATTGATGCCAAAGTTCAGCGTCAGTCAGAATAGGCGTCATCATCTCTTGGGAGTTGATTGCCTCCTGCTCTTCGCGACAGATATTTTCAATCTTGCGGATAGAGCGCCAAGCAAGGGGCAAATACGCATAAAGCCCTGCAGCTTCTTTGCGAATCATACCTGCACGCAAAAGGAGTCGATGACTCGCAAGCTCAGCCTCTGTAGGATCTTCCTTGAGAGTCGGAGCATAGAGGCGCGACATCCTCATGTAGTTCATCATCCAAAAATCCTTCCGTTCAAAACATAAGCTCACCCATACTAGCCTTAAGCTTCGGGCCAGCGTTGGGCAATTTCAGCAAACAGCTCTTCGACAATATCTTTTTCAGCTACTTTGCGGATGGGTTCACCTTTGGCAAACAGCATCGCTGTTCCCCTACCGCAAGCAACACCAATATCAGCGCTGCGCGCCTCTCCCGGACCGTTCACCACACAACCCATAACTGCTACAGAAATGGGTATGCGTAATGTCTGCAGACGATCCTCAACTTTGCGAGCAATCTCAATAAGATTGACTTGAGTGCGACCACAGGTAGGGCAGCTCACAAGCTCAGGATGAAGACGACGAATTCCCAACGAAGAAAGGATATCCCAACCCACACGTACTTCCTCTACAGGATTTGCTGTCAAAGAAACACGCATTGTGTCACCGATACCTTCGGCAAGCAGAGTTCCCAGTGCTATAGCGCTTTTGACTGTGCCTTGACGAGCAGTACCTGCTTCGGTCACACCAATATGCAGAGGCACTTCAGGCAGCGCTTGCGAGAGCATACGATTGACTTCAATGGTTTCGGGTACTCCATGGACTTTTGCTGAAAGCACAAAATTGTTAAAACCACGCTCTTCAAAATGCTGAGAAAAGCTCACAGCACTTTCGACAAGCTTCTGAGGTAGATTCAAATCCTCTCGAGCGTCTACTTCCCTATCCAGAGAGCCTGCGTTGACACCAATACGAATTGCAGTACCAGCAGTACCTGCCTCATCAATGACTGCATCAACGCGATCAAAAGAACCAATATTGCCCGGGTTAATGCGAATAGCAGCTGCTCCAGCATGAATAGCTGCAATAGCAAGCTTGTAGTCAAAGTGGATATCTGCCACTACAGGCAAAGAACTCTCCGCACAGATACGTTCAAATGCAGGAATGGCTGCAGCATATGGCAAAGTTACGCGCACAATTTCACACCCTGCTGTTGCAAACTCATCAATTTGCTGAAGTGTGGCCTTTGCATCATCTGTTTTTGTATTGCACATTGACTGCACCGATACAGGTGCACCAGCGCCAACCTCTACAGAACCCACCATGACTCGACGTGTCTTGTTATGAGGAAGCTCACCACTCATACCTCTCCCCTTTAAACATCTAAGCTGTGATATTAGTGAATGATGAAATGAAAAACGTCATTACCAACAGCAAAGACAAATAGTGCCAGCAACAACGCAAGCCCGATATAGCTCAAAATAGCCTTTGCCTTGAGGGATAAAGGTCTCTTAATAATTGCCTGAATTATTTCAATCAAAATCTTGCCACCATCCAAAGGGGGAATGGGCAACAGATTCATAAAGCCTAAAGACATTGAAATTAACGCAGCAAACATGAGCAAGCTGTGAATACCAGAATGTGCTGCTTCAGATGCCATAACCGAAATGCCAACTACTGAGGATGACTGAGAGAGCACTTCAACTGTGTGCTGGGGCATGATAAGGCGTGCAGCAGAGTCTGCAATTATCTGGACATACGACCAAGCCATATGCGATGCTTCAAAAAAATTGGGATAGATATGCACGGTCTTAGCAGCAATACCAATCAACTTGACACTTCCATCACGTGGCAAATCGATAGTGGTTTTTTGTTGCTTGCCAGCACGTTCATAGCTCAACTCAAAAGGTTGAGGATTTTTAAACTCTTTGCCTAGAGCATCGACAATCTCTGGCCAATTTTGTACTGCGATATCATCAATCGCGGTAATTTTATCGCCCGCCTTAAGGCCAGCTTTTTGTGCCAAGCTATCACTGGTCACACCCCCAATTTCATTGGTACCAGATGCGACCTCAAAGCCTGTCGCCATGGAAACACCCACAACAACCAAAAAGGCCAAAACAATATTGACTGCGGGACCTGCAATAAGGCAGAAGAAACGCTTAAAGAAGCCCTTCCCATCGTAGGTACGAGCACGTTCAAACTCAAGAGCTGCCTTTGCATCGACAAGAGGACGTGCCTCCCCTTCTGCTGTACTACCTTTAAGCTCAAAGTTGTGTCCACGATCATATTCAGTAAGCATTTGAGGATCACGAGCAAGCGTACTTGCGACCAATACGCTTTTTTCACCCTGCTCGAGCATGCCACAATCACGAAGAGCGGCCCAATCAAATAAAATGTTCAGATTGGCTTCAACTTCTTCTTCATCGATGGCAAGGGCATCGGCAATCTGAGCTGAGTCAGTACGACCTTGCTTTTGCACATAAGCAAAAACTTCAGATAAATGCTTATCACCAGAATTTTCCATACCACAAATCCTGGTATAACCACCTAATAACAGTGGAGTAACACCAAATTCTGTGCCATATTTTTTTGACTTCTTTGCCAAGTGAAAGCGGCTGGGCATACCCAAATAAAACTCTGTGACACGCATACCACAGGCTCGTGCTGCAAGAAAATGCCCTGCCTCATGGACAGTCACAAGTACAGAGAGAATAAGAAGTCCCCAAAATGCCGCAGATACAGCTCCCATTAAGCGCCACACCTCTCAAGAATATTTGTGGCACACCTGCGAGCTTCTGCATCGATAGCGACAAGTTGCTCGATACTTTCGACAACACTACTATCCATCTCATCCATAACGGAGCGGATAATATGCTCGATATCAAGGAAACCACAGCGACCCTGACGAAAAGCGAGATTCGCTATTTCATTGGCTGCATTCATAATGCAAGGAGCAGTGCCACCCTGCTTGCCTGCACGTTTTGCCAAAGCGAGGCAACCAAAAGTATCCTCATCAGCCTCACCAAAGCTCATGGCCGGAACACTACACCAGTCAATACGAGGAGCAGGAGTTTCCCAGCGCTCAGGATAGCTTAGTGCATACTGGATGGGTAGACGCATATCAGACGGTCCAAGCTGAGCCATGACAACACCATCGCTAAACTCTACCATCGAGTGAATACGACTTTGTTGCTGAATAAGTACACGCACCTGATCAATCGAGACCTCAAAAAGCTGATGCGCTTCAAGTACTTCAAGACCCTTATTGGCAAGCGTAGCCGAATCAATCGTAATCTTAGGTCCCATAGCCCAAGTGGGGTGTGCTAAAGCATCTGCAGCTTTTACACCTGCTAACTCTTTACGTTTTTTGCCATAAAAAGGACCACCTGAACAAGTAAGCCATAGGCAATGTATATCGCGCGTACGCTCACCTACCAAGCATTGGAAGATAGCGCTATGCTCAGAATCAACAGGAATAAGCTGACTTGGCCCTGCGAGAGGCATTAAAAGGTCTCCGCCACAAACAATAGACTCTTTATTGGCATAAGCAAGAATTTTTTTTGCCTTAAGTGCTTCATATCCACAACGAATGCCTGCAAATCCAACTACAGCCGACACGACACAATCAACTTCAGGAAGAATAGCGAGTTCAGTTGAAGCGTCATTACCTGAAAAGATTTGACAGCCTACAGGCAGGCCATCAAGTACGCCATCATGTGCATGAGATCTATCGCCTATACCTACGTATTTAACGCCAAATTCACGTGCTGCCGAGACAAGTTTGTCAGTTGCAGACCATACCGAAAGTGCAACAATCCGCAATTTATCAGCGTGCTGTCGACAAACATCTAAAGTTTGAGTTCCAATAGAACCCGACGCGCCCAAAACTGCTACACGCAGTGGGCGCGGACGAGGATTCTTGGGTAATGTATCTTCAAAGATACTCACAAAATGCCTCCTAACAACAAGGCGGCCCAAGCAACAGTTCCCGCAAAAAGCATGGAATCAGCTCTATCGAGCATTCCCCCATGCCCGGGAATAATATTTCCTGAATCTTTAACGCCAACGCCGCGTTTGATGCGCGATTCAAATAAATCTCCCACAACAGCAGAAATACAGACAAGCAACCCTACAGCAATTGCTAGTCCAAAATGCATACCGCGAACATGTAGGATTGCAAGGATAATCCAAGGAACAATACCGCCGACCATACCGCCCCAAAAACCTTCGATAGATTTCTTGGGAGAAATCTGGGGGGCTAGCTTATGCTTGCCAAAGCGTGATCCCACAAAATAAGCAAGAGCATCGTTGAGCCATACCGAACCCATAACAGCAAACGTAAAAAAAGCTCCTGTATTGCCAGGGTCAACGCAACGAATAGCGACAATGCTGGCATACATGAGCGAGGTGTAAATGGGTCCAAAGACTGACAGTGCAACATCTGCTGCTGTTGCGCGTGGCGTCAACACATACCAAATAGCATTCGCCATAATAAGCAAAAAAACTGCCAATACTAGATATGAATACTTACCAGTCAAAGGTACCAGCGGAAAAAGGGCGGCTGCCGTAAGACCAATAAGTTCATTGGGCATACGACCCGCCATACGTACCATGCGAAAAAACTCGGAACAACAAAGCCATGCCATTAAAGCAACAATGACAGCAGTAGGAATTGTGCCCAAATACAAGCAGACGAGAATGGTAATTGCATAGATAGCACCAGACAATGTGCGTTGCAACACCTTTTCAGCATTACCGCGCGCTATCTGTCCACGAAGCTTGCCTTCTGCACGCGAAGACGCAGTTGACTTGCGATGTGCCTCAAGACGAGCAATACCCGCGTCAATGCCACGATTGCGAGTATTACTTTGCTTGTTTGTATTGGAGTTGTCTTCGCTACTCACTTATTAACCACTCCCCCAAAGCGCCTGCTGCGATTTTGGAACGCATGAATTGCCCTTAGCATGTCCCAACGCGTAAAATCAGGCCAATAGGTATCTGTTACATAAAACTCGGTATAGGCTAGCTGCCATAGCAGATAGTTTGACAGGCGTTTCTCACCTGAGCTACGAATAAGAAGTTCGGGATCAGGAAGACCTGCAGTATATAGTCGCGAGGCAAACATATCGTTATCGATATCATCTGCAGAAAGCTTGCCATTCTCTACGTCTTGAGCCAAAAGACGAGCAGCGCGAACAATCTCAGCACGCGAACCATAATTCACTGCCAAAGCAAAGGTCATACCTGTGTGATCAGCTGTTTCTGCAAGACCTTTTTGGAACACCTTATACGTCTCACGAGGTAATGCTTCAAGATCGCCAAAAAAACGCAGTCGTACATTCTCTTGATGGAATAAAGGAAGTTCTTTAACCAAAGTTGTTGCAAATAAATGCATCAAGAGATCAACTTCGCGTTGAGGTCGACGCCAATTTTCAGTAGAAAAAGCATAGACCGACAGGACATCAAAACCCAAACGCACGCTAGTAGTAACTGCCTCGCGTAAGGAATCAACGCCTGCCACATGGCCCTTTGTACGATCTAAACCTCGCGCCTGTGCCCAGCGTCCATTACCATCCATGATGATGGAGACATGACTTGGAATACGAGTTAAGTCAACATCATCAAGATTGATATCGGAAGGAGCATCACCGTAATAGGCACGAAGCTTTGCTTCGTCACGCTCCACTTAGATCTCCATCACTTCAGCAGTCTTGGCCTTAAGCAGCTCGTCGACTTTTTTAGTGTAATCATCAGTGAGTTTTTGAATAGCTTTCTTAGTGCGATTGGCTTCATCCTCGGGCAAGTCATCCTCTTTTTGAGCACGATCAACACGAGTATTAGCATCACGGCGCGCATTACGGATAGCAATTTTCGCTTCTTCAGCAAGTTTGCTGCAGTCTTTTGAAAGCTCGCGACGACGCTCTTCGGTCGGCTTAGGGAAAGGAAGACGTATTGCTACACCATCCTCGTTAGGGGTGATACCCAAATCCGAAGCCTCAATGGCCTTAACAATAGCATGCAGCGCACTCTTATCCCAAGGTTCCACGACAAGGAGAGACGCCTCAGGAACCTTTACGGCTGCTACCTGTGTAATAGGCGTTGGCTGACCATAATAATCAACCTTAATTGGATCAAGCACGTGGGGGTTTGCCCTGCCCGTGCGCACCTTTGCAAAGCCAGTTACAAGACTGTCAATGCACCTGTCCATGTGCTTGTTGGCATAATCGGTAAACTCACTCATTGTGCGTCCTCCTCGATAACGGTAGTTCCTACAGGCTCGCCGCGGAGGGCATGGTCAAAAAAACCCTCTTCGTCGAGGCTAAAAACCATAATTGGCATGTGATTATCATGGCAAAGCGCCGTGGCAGTGGCGTCCATAACTTTGAGGTCACGGGTAAGAACCTCGTTATAGCTGATGGTGTCAAACTTAACCGCTTCAGGATGAGAGATGGGATCTTGGTCGTAGATACCATCTACCTTGGTAGCCTTCATCAAAACGTCGGCACCAATCTCACAAGCACGCAATGCGGCTGCAGTATCAGTGGTGAAATATGGATTACCTGTACCAGCAGCAAAAATCGTAATCCTACCTTTTTCTAAATGACGAATGGCACGACGTCTAATATAGGTTTCAGCTACAGAGCGCATTTCGATAGCGCTCATCACGCGGCAGTCCATACCAGCCTTTTCAAAAGTGTCCTGGAGAGCCAGTGAATTTATCACCGTGGCAAGCATGCCCATATTGTCGCCCTGAGCGCGATCCATGCCAGCCGCAGCACCCGTAAGACCGCGAAAAATATTGCCGCCACCAACCACGATGGCAATATCAACACCAGCCTCATAAGCAGGTTTTATATCGCGAGCAATACGCTCAGGAACGCTTGGGTCAATGCCAAATTCCTTTGAACCCATCAGTGCTTCTCCAGAGAGTTTGAGCAGCACCCTGTCATATTTATATTCAGACATATGACCTCCTCGTATCCTGGTACGACATTTTAACAAAGTTATTAAAGCTAACGCATTTCCCATAGGTGGGCGGTAGAGTCTCGTTGCATAAAAAAAGGGCCGACTTGCGCCGGCCCCCTAACGCATATAAAAGCTTACTCAGTCTCACCAAAAGCATATCTCTCAAAGCCGAGAATCTCGATGGTATCATCTGCGGCCTTGGAAACCTTCTTTGCAAGCTCGCTGATGGTGACATCAGAATCCTTGATAAAGACTTGCTCGGTAAGGACGTTTTCCTTGTAATACTTATTAACACGACCCTCGATCATCTTTTGCTGAACAAACTCAGGCTTACCAGACTCAGCGGCCTGTGCAGCATAAATGGTCTTCTCACGCTCAAGCAGGTCAGCGGGAACATCCTCACGGCGTGCAGCAACGGGATCGGCAGCAACAACCTGCATGGCAACATCATGCGCAAAAGCTTTGAAATCCTCATTTGCAGCAGTCTCTGCTTTGGCAAAAGAGAAGGACACAAGGTCTGCAAGCTTGCCACCAAGATGGATATAGCTAGCAAGAGCGCCCGTGGAAGTCATACGCTTAAAACGAACAATCTTCATGTTCTCGCCGATGACATGAATCATCTCGGTAAGCTCGGACTCAACGGTACCCTCGCCCATTGCGCAAGCCTTAAGTGCATCGACATCTGCAGGGTCGTTTTCAGCAACGACCTTGGCAAGATCGGCAGCAAAGCCAGTAAACTTGGGGTTGGTGCCCACAAAGTCGGTTTCGCAGGTAAGCTCAAGCAGTGCACCAGTCTTGCCATCCTCGGACACGTACGTAGCAACAGTGCCCTCATTGGTAGCACGACCAGAACGCTTTACTGCCTTGGCTACACCCATCTCACGAAGAACGTCAATTGCGCGCTCAATATCGCCATCAGCTTTCACAAGAGCCTTTTTGCACTCCATCATCGGGGAGTTTGTCATCTCGCGGAGCTGCTTAACAAGAGCAGCGGTAATCTGTGCCATGGTGACCTCCTTTAAGGGTCTATTTGTTGGTTGGTCTGAATTACTCTGCAGCAGGAGCTTCGGTGGCCATCTCAGCCTCAATGGAAGCGGCATCTTCGCCTGCCATCTCAGCAGCAGTCATTTGCTCCTTGCCAGAACCAGCAAGAACTGCATCAGCAGCAAGCTGGCACATCAAATCAACGGAACGAATAGCATCATCGTTTGCAGGAATGCCGTAATCAATCACGTCAGGGTCAGAGTTGGTATCAAGAAGACCAACAACGGGGATGTGAAGACGGTTGGCCTCCTTGATGGCAATTTCCTCGCGCTTAGTATCAACAACAAAGAGTGCCTGAGGCAGGGCGCGCATATCACGAACGCCACCAAGGTTACGCTGCAGTTTCTCGAGCTCCTTGGTAAGCACGGCCTGCTCTTTCTTGCCACGACGAGCCATGTCACCAGTCTCAACCATAGCCTCGAGCTGTTCCATACGATCAATACGAGAACGCATGGTTACAAAGTTGGTGAGCATGCCACCAAGCCAGCGCTGATTGATGTAGGGCATACCAGCGCGAGCAGCTTGAGTAGAAATAGGCTCCTGAGCCTGCTTCTTGGTACCAACAAACAAAACATTGCCACCCTTAGCAGCAGTCTCCTTGAGGAAGGTATAGGCTTTGTCAGCGTCAAAAAGGGTTTGCTTTAGATCGAGAATGTAGATGCCATTGCGCTCACCAAAGATATAAGGCTTCATCTTTGGGTTCCAGCGACGGGTCTGGTGACCATAGTGGCAACCTGCATCAAGTAAGGTCTGAATAGTAATCTTAGCCATCTTTAACCTCCATTGGTTGATCCTCCGCGTGGTGTCATCCCCTTAAGCCACCTAGGTTATGGCTGTAGCCTAGGCACCATGGCTTTTGGGTGGCCACGCGTGTGAAATATACTGTGCGGACGCACAGCAATTAGACAGTATAACAGCTTAGCTAAGCAGCACCAAGCTCACATTGAGAGCAATTTTGCCATCACAAGGCGCCCAAATCCGCAACTAATCTGCCCTTGGATGTGCCTGGCGAGCCGCCTCTTTGAGACGATCTATTGAAAGATGTGTATAAATTTGAGTCGTGGAAAGATCCGCATGCCCCAAAAGTTCTTGAACAGAACGTATATCTGCTCCCCCTGAAAGCAGCTCTGTAGCATATGAGTGGCGCATAGCATGAGGCGTAAGTGAAGGATCAAGACCTGCCAGCTTGATATAGTGCGAAAAACGCACCCTCAACGCATCTGCACTCATACGCTTACCACGTGTAGAGATAAATACTGCTTGCCTATCAGCATCGCTTTGTACTTTCGCCTTTGCTAACAGCGCTGGACGCGCGAATTGATAATAGTCAAGCAAACGCTTAATAGCTTCAGGATAAAGTGGAACGATACGTTCCTTGGAACCTTTTCCAAAAAGACGAGCTTGTTTAAGATCCAAATCGATGTCAGATATATTAAGGGCAGATATTTCTGAGATACGTCCCCCTGTCGCCGCTAATAATTCTAAATAAGCACGGTCACGTATTCCCTCACTACTGCTGAGATCACAAGCAGCAAGAAGTTTTTCTACTGAAGCAGCATCAAGCGTATGAGGCAAAGTCTTTGCTCTTTTAGGACTCGCAACAGCTGCAGCACAATCTTTTTCGGTAAAACCCTCTCTCACAAGCCAACGATATATATCGCGAATAGCAGAAAGCCTCCGGTCAATGGTAGATGGGGCATAGCGCGCACGTACCTGCTCGGCAAGCCAAGAACGAATTTGACGGTGAGAGACTTCAAGTCCATCAATCTGCTGACGCTCAAGCCAGGCACAGTATGCTTCCAAATCACCTTGATAAGCACGTAGTGTATGAACAGAAAGATTGCGAACGTCTTTAAGATAGGTTAGGTACTGCTTGACCAATACTGAAAAATCTTGCTGCCCTTGCTGTTCTTTCTGAGCGTCTATAGAATTCATGCGTCCTCATGACCTTCCACAGAGGCATTTTCCCAGTTTGTATCAGGCCATGTACCTGCATACTTACCAAAAAGGTCTTGTCGATTTTGTACAAAGACTTCCATATCTGTTTTTGCACGTTTGGCATATGCAGCATAGCGTTCTCGCTTTTTGAGACGCGGACCATCCAATGGAGGTACGATGCCAAAATTAACATGCATGGGCTGGTAATCAACACAAAAGGGATCTGAAGCGTAGTGTACCAACGAACCAAATGCTGCGGTTGGTGGCAACTCTGGAGCTGCAAGGCCTTTAAGGGCTGCATAGGTATTGAGTGCCGCAAACAGACCCGAAGCAATCGCCTCGGTATAGCCCTCGGTACCCGTAATCTGCCCTGCAAGACGAATTTGGGTTCCAGGTACGCAAAAACCGCGTTCTAGCACATGTGGACTGTCCACAAAACTATTTCTATGCATAACGCCATAACGGAAAAACTCTGCATGTTCAAGACCTGGTATAAGACGAAATATTCGTTTTTGCTCACCCCAGTTAAGGTTGGTCTGAAAACCTACAAGGTTATAAGCAGTTTTATTGACGTTCTCCGCACGTAACTGAACTGCTGCCCAAGGGCGATGACCTGTGCGAGGATCGGTCAAACCTACAGGTTTAAGCGCTCCAAACCTCAAGGAGTCAATACCACTACGGGCTACTTCTTCAATAGGCTGACAGGCACTAAAGAGATCCTTTTGTTCAAAATCGCGAGCAATCACACGTTTGGCTGAGATAAGCTCTCCTACAAGCTGCTCGTATTCTTTTTTGTTTAAAGGACAGTTGAGATAATCACCACTACCTGCTTCTTCATAACGTGACTGACTAAAAATAATTTCTTTATCAAGAGACTCCGCATCAACAATAGGAGCGGCCGCATCATAAAACGACATACGACTTGCCCCAAGCTTTTCTGAAAGTGCCTCAAAGAGTGACTGTGAGCAAAGAGGACCTGCAGCAATAACTGCATAGCCCTTCGGAAGATTCGTTACTTCTTTGCAAACAACTTCAATAAGAGGCTCAGCTTCAATGGCAGCATTGACTAGCTGCGAGAATTGCTCCCTATCAACTGCAAGCGCTCCACCTGCTGGTACGCTTGCTTTAAGGGCAAGTTCAATCAAGGCAGAACCCATGAGCACGAGTTCACGTTTGAGCAACCCCGCCGCACTATCAGCTCGAAGAGATTTAAGAGAGTTGGAACAAACAAGCTCAGCAAAATCTGACGTTCTGTGTGCAGGAGATAGCACTTGAGGACGCATCTCATAAAGCCTCACAGCGATACCACGACGCGCAAGTGTCAACGCACACTCACTACCTGCAAGACCTCCGCCAACAATATCAACAACTACTGCCATATAGGATCAACCAATCAAAGAAGGCTCATCGAAAAACGGTCATAGGTGACCTGTATTTTGTCCAATTCTAGCGCGTGTATTCAAATAGTCAGCAGTAGGAGCATAACGACCATCAGGAAGTCGCTCAACAATATTTTTGGTCTCATACTCAGAAAGTGTCCGCAAAAGCGTGAGGGGATCCATGCCTAAAGTCGTAGCCAGCTCATCAGGTCGCGTAGCAGAGGCAATGAGAGCAGACAGCACTCTCCCCTCCTCTGCAGGTATTTGTCCTGTCCAGGCGCGGAGACAGCCAAAATCAAGAGCAATCATGGCTTCTAAATCTTGCTCACTGCATACCATTGCGGCACCATCGGCAATAAGGCGATTCGTACCAACTGATTGGGGCGAAAAAATTGAGCCAGGTACTGCATAAACTCTTCGTCCTAAATTTGTCGCAACCTCGGCTGTACTAGTAGTCCCCGAACGAACACCTGCCTCACACACAAACAAAACCTCTCCTAAAGCTGCAATGAGCTGATTACGTTTAGGAAAAGCCCAACGTTTGGGAGGTCGACCCCAACACTCCATAGAAACTATCGCACCACCCTGGGCTAGGGCCCCCTCAAAGACGTCACGTGAACTGTCTGGATACACAAGATCGGCACCTGTTCCACAGACCACTATGGTCTTTCCACCAGCGGCAAGAGCTGCACGTGCCGCGGCACTATCGCAACCACGTGCACCACCAGAAACTACGCAAAGTCCGCACTCAGCGGCAACACGTCCTGCCATGCGTGAAGCTGCAATACCATAAGGAGTTGCCTGCCGGGCACCCACTACAGAGAGTTTTCGTTCTGCTAATACATCTAGGTCACCATACACATAAAGAGTATCTGGAGGCTTTTCTAACAATTCTAATTCTGTGGGATATGCTTCATCTCCTAAGTGCAATTCATGACTTGTATACATACTTTTGCCTCTCTATGAACTCATCGTACGATACGAACATGCTTCGATAATGTCAGTACTGTTTACTTCATCCCGACAGTCCAAATCTGCAATTGTCCTTGCTACTCTTACAACTCGTGAAATAGCTCTACCTCCAAAAGACTTTCTTCGAGCAATATCTTCCAAGGTGTTTTGAGCTTTAAGATCGAGTGCGGCAATTTCAGCGAGGCTGCTTGTATGCAATTTTTCATTACGTGCAACTCTCCATGCGCAAAACTCTCGAGCTTGACAGACAATCTCTTTCATCTGAGTAGAACTTGTACCTAACTCCCCTTGAATAACGCGCGATTCCTTAGGTCGTGTCACATTAACCTGCAAATCAATACGATCCATTAAAGGGCCGCCAATACGTCCTTGGTAGCGAGTGATTTGCCCAGGACTACAGGTACATACATGCCCTAAATCACCCAGATAACCACAGGGACATGGGTTGGCAGCAGCAACTAATTGAAAGGCACAGGGAAATCTATAAATACCATCTACGCGAACAATGCGCACTTCTTTATCTTCAAGGGGCTGGCGTAAGGCTTGCAGGGTAGCTGGAGCAAATTCTGGCAGCTCGTCCAAAAACAAAATGCCATGATGGGCTAACGATACCTCGCCAGGCATAACAGGTCTGCCACCACCCACCATGCCTGCATATGAAATAGAATGATGAGGTAATCTAAAAGGGCGAATCATTTGAAAACCCTCAGCTAGGGGTTCTCCTGCCAAGGAGTGAATAAGCAGCACCTCTGTCTGTTCTTCCGCAGCTAAGCTTGGGAGTATAGTGGGTAGGCGCTTGGCAAGCATGGTTTTCCCTGCCCCAGGAGGGCCCACCATGAGTAAACCATGGCCGCCTGTAGCAGCCAAGCAAAAAGCACGTTTGGCTATCTCTTGGTCTATAACATCGGCAAAATCAAGGCTATTTGACAGCTTTGGGGTTTCTAAAAACTGAGTTTGCTTGTCATAAGCTAATCGGTCCACCCCCTGTTTAAGCTGGTTCAAGCTTGTGAGTACCTTCATATGTGATGCCAAATTTGCTGGTAAAGCCTCTCCTGCCCCCGATATCAACTCCAAACCCATTTCATTGGCAAGAAGCGCATAAGCGACCATTCCTCGTACAGCAGCTACCCCACCATCCAATGCGAGTTCCCCCACAAAAAGGCAGTTATCTAGATCTGTATGGGGAATTTGTCCGGTAGCAGCAAGAGTTGCTACCGCTATAGGTAAATCCAAACCACTCCCCCGCTTTTTCAGTTCTCCAGGAGCAAGATTGACCGTAATATGGAGTCGTGGCAATTCATAGGCAGATGCCTTACAAGCACAGCGCACGCGTGGCCGCGCTTCCAAGACTGCGGAATCAGGCATACCAACAATGGTCATCCCAGGAATTCCAGCAGCAAGAGATACCTCTACGGTTACAGGAAGAGCTTCGGCTCCCCTAATAACTGCTGTATGTACTGCAAATCGAGACTGTGTTGCCATTTTATTCATCCCACACATAAGCATGGGGAATGTAGCGTACATGGGCGTTGTGCTGACCATATACGTTAAGTGCAAGCACGCTAAAATACACCTGTGTCTCAAGAGAATGAGCGCTGAGATACATCAGCGCAATATCGCGATAGCGATGTTGCTTGGCTTGATTAACTGCCTCTTCAGGATATATCGCTGAAGCTTCCTTGGTGGTATATCGTGTTTTCACCTCAACGAGGTGAATATGCTTCTTATCATCAATCGCAACGATATCTGCCTCTCCAGCAGAACAAATCCAATTACGCTCTACAATTTTTAGGCCAATAGTTTTTTCTAAATAACGACAAGCTAAGCACTCACCTAGATGACCTAGCTCCTTTGAAGTCAACTCTGAAATTGGTTTTTCACGCTCTGCTGCTTCCAAAATTTCTCCCTTCTCGGTCCCTCATAAGACTTTGAAGAAAGCAACTTGGATTTTGCTTGTTACCAAGCTGACCTTCAGCTGCAAGCAGTCTTGCAATTGCAGCTGCATAACAAGGCAGTCCAGCAGCAATATCTCAACTGACAAGAATCGCAAAAGTGTGGCACAAAAATATTCTTAAAAAAGCGATGGCATTTCCACAAAGTTGCTGCAAAAACTTACACGATGAAGAGGTGTGAGTCCAAATCGCTTAATTGCGGCAATATGTTCTGCAGAACCATAGCCTTTACAAGAAGCAAAGTTGTATTCAGGATAACTTTTGCCATACTCAATCATCAGTTGATCTCGTGTCACTTTGGCAACAATCGAGGCTGCGGCAATTGAGGCAATCTTTGCATCGCCTTTAACAATCGTACGCTCCTTGGGATGAGCATGAACGGGATTTCCATCAATCAAAACAGAGTCTGGTTCAACCCCTGTATCAACAATAGCTTCACTCATTGCTTGTCTAAGCGAAGCTGCCATACCCTGTTTATCGATTACATCAGCAGGTATATGGGAAATACCTATAGAAACTGCCACGGTCTGAATTCGTAAAGCAAGCTCGCGTCTCTGCTGGGGACTCAGTTGTTTGGAGTCATTAACACCCAAAATCTCTGGCTCATCTGGCAATACCACTGCTGCCACGGTCAAAGGTCCTGCTATTGCGCCTCTACCCACCTCATCTACACCCACAATGATGCCTGAGCCACCAAGTTCTCTCTGCAGGCGATACATCCCCTGCACACGGCTGCATTCCTGCAAGAAATGTTCTTGACGCCTACGTGCACTTTTTACCGCTTGTTGCACCTGACTCCTCGGATCTTCTGCGTAGCGAGAAATCAAGTCATCTAGTTCATCATGAGAGGCAGTTTTAAAAAGCCCCGCTATCTCTCGTGCTGTCGCAGCATGCTCCACAGACATCCTCCCTCATTTTATTCAAATAAAATGTAGCACAGCAAGCCCATAGCACAAAAAAGCCGCCCCGAAGGACGGCTGAAGCACTCTTTTTGTTGCACTAAAACTAGATACGCTTCTCGCGAAGACGAGCAGCCTTGCCAACGCGATCGCGGAGGAAGTACAGCTTTGCACGGTGTACTTGACCATGACGAACAACTTCGAGCTTTGCAATCTTGGGAGAGTGCATGGGGAATGTACGCTCAACACCAATGCCAAAGCTAAGCTTACGAACCGTAAAGGTCTCGCGAGCACCTTCGCCACTAATGCGAATAACATCACCCTGGAAGACCTGCAGACGCTCGCGCTCGCCTTCCTTAATGCGGTAGTGCACCTTGACGTTATCGCCAACGATGACGATGGGGATATCCTCACGAATCTGCTGACGCTCAATCGCCTTGATGTAGTCCATGAAACTTCCTGTCTTCTCGTCCAGAGGTGCCGCCAACTCAAGCACGGCACATGGCATGTTTACACACTGTGAGTCATTTTAAGCGTTTATCAAGCCCCTTACAAGTACCAATAAAGGTTTTTGTCTGCCGTATCACATAAGCTACGTGCAATTTCACAAAAAAGAGGAGCCCCGAGAGGCTCCTCCCAAAATCAGTTTGATGCAAAAATCAAACTAGTCAAGCTTGGCTTGTGCTGCCGCAAGGCGTGCAATAGGCACACGGTAGGGCGAGCAAGAGACATAATCTAAGCCGAGCTTGTAGTACATGTGAATAGACTCAGGGTCACCACCGGTCTCGCCGCAGACACCACAAACAATGTCAGGATTGCCCTCATGACCGCCCTCAACACCAAGCTTAACGAGCTTAGCAATGCCAGGATCGAGTGTCTCGAAGGGGTTGGACTTGAGAATCTTACGGTCAAGATACTGAGGAACAAAAGCAGACTCAACGTCGTCACGAGAGAAGCCAAAGCCCATCTGAGTGAGGTCATTGGTGCCGAAGGAGAAGAAGTCGGCATGCTTTGCAATGTCATCAGCGATGACAGCAGCGCGAGGAATCTCAATCATGGTGCCAACGGGGATGGAGAGCTCGACACCCTCTGCCTCGCTCACAGCCTTGATTTGAGCCTCAACCTGAGCGCGAACCTGCTCGAGCTCGGTCTCAAGAGAGACAAGAGGAATCATGATCTCAGGCTGAGGATCGAGCCCCTCCTTCTTGAGCTGAGCCATAGCGGTGGCGATTGCACGGGTCTGCATATCATTGAGCTCGGGATAGACGATGCCCAGACGGCAACCACGCAGGCCAAGCATGGGGTTGGCTTCCTGATAGCTGTCAAGCTTCTTAAGGAGAGCTTTACCCTCGCTGACATCCTCGCCCTTTGCCTCAGCGCGTGCGAGAGACACCTCAAGCTCACGCGGGGACTCCAAGAACTCATGCAGGGGGGGATCAAGCAGACGCACGATGACAGGTAGACCATCCATGGCCTTGAACATCTCGTAGAAGTCGCCAATCTGAGCCTCATACAGCTTGGCAATAGCCTCGTCCTTGGTTGCCTGATCCTCGGCAAGGATAAAGGACTGAATAAGCTGCTTGCGGTCACCCAAGAACATGTGCTCGGTACGGTCAAGACCGATACCAGTTGCACCAAACTCACGGGAGAGCTTTGCGTCAGCAGGGTTGTCAGCATTGGCGCGAACCTTGAAGACGCGACCAAGGGACTCGTCATTAGAAATCTCGTCAGCCCACTCGAGGATGGTACCTAGGTCACCAGCGAGCTCGGGGCGAACCAACTCAACGGCACCGAGGATGATATTACCCGTGGAGCCATCAATGGAGATGACGTCGCCTTCCTTCAAAACGATGTCGGTACCAGCAATGGTAGCTTCCTTCTTGGCGACATCAATCTGGAGGGACTCGCAACCACATACGCAGGGTGCACCCATACCACGAGCAATAACTGCTGCGTGAGAGGTCTTGCCACCATGGGAGGTCAAGATGCCCTCAGCGGCAACCATACCGGCAAGGTCATCGGGAGTGGTCTCCCAGCGAACGAGAACACAGGGCTTGCCAGCTTCTTTATAAGCAACAGCGTCAGCAGAGGAGAAGACGACAGCGCCTACGGCTGCACCAGGAGAAGCGTTCATACCCTTAGCAACGACATCATACTTTGCCTTGGAGTCAAACTGAGGGTGGAGCAGCTGATCAAGCTGATCGGGAGCAACGCGGGAAACAGCGGTCTTCTTGTCGATACGGCCCTCTTCAACCATCTGGATAGCAACACGAAGTGCAGACAGAGCAGTACGCTTGCCAACACGAGTCTGCAGCATCCAAAGCTTGCCCTGCTCAATGGTGAACTCGAGGTCCATCATGTCGGCGTAGTGATCCTCAAGAATCTCGAAGACACGGAAGAGTTCCTTGCCTGCCTCCTCAAGACCGGGGACATGAGGAAGATCGGCGATAGGCTCAGTGTTACGAATACCAGCAACAACGTCCTCGCCCTGAGCATTGACTAGGAAGTCACCGTAGCGCTCATTGGTACCATCAGCAGGGTTGCGGGTAAATGCAACGCCAGTAGCAGAGGTGTTGCCCTTGTTACCAAAGGCCATGACCTGCACGTTGACAGCAGTACCAAGCTCATCGGGAATCTTGTTCTGCTTACGGTAAAGGATGGCGCGCTCGGTATTCCAAGAACCAAAGACTGCCTGCTCGGCAAGACGGAGCTGCAGGATGGGGTCGTGGGGGAAAACAGCCTTGCCGTCAACCTCAATCTCAGGATACTTCTCGACATCAACGTTATCAGCAAAAATCTGCTTGAACGTAGCAACAAGCTCTTTAAGGTCATCAGCATCGAGCTCAGTATCAAGCTTAACGCCCTTCTCGGCCTTCTTGGCATTGATGGCATCCTCGAAGAGCTGACCAGAAACGCCCATAACTACGTCAGAGAACATCTGGACAAAACGACGGTAGGAGTCGTAAGCAAAACGGGGATTGTCAGTCTGCTTGATAAGACCCTGAACAGAGTCATCATTCAGACCAAGGTTCAAAACCGTATCCATCATGCCAGGCATGGAGAAAGGAGCGCCGGAACGCACTGAAACCAGCAGAGGATCCTCAGCGTCACCGAGCTTCTTGCCCATACGCTTCTCGAGATCCTTACGGTACTCGTCAATCTCGTCGAGTACACCTTCAGGCCAAACATTGCCTGCGCCAGAATACTCAACACAAGTCTGGCAGGAAATAGAAAATCCTGGGGGAACAGGAAGACCAATATTGGCCATCTCGGCGAGGTTTGCACCCTTACCACCAGTAATCCACTTTGCCTTGTCGACGGTCTCGCCTGCGACCTCAGTCACATTCTTACCGTTTTCGTCAAAGCCGAACCGGTACACGTGCTTTTCAGCCATACGCACTCCTTGATTCGTTGCTTTGGGCAGCCAAAGCTACCCCTGTACCAACAACAGCATGATAGCGCAATCCAGCACTTAAGCTGAATTCAAATTAATAAAGCCAGACATACAGACCATCATTTCCGCACTACGAGGAAATATTGGCCTGCTGTCTAGCTCAATTTTTCACAATATGAGCAGGTTATGCGAGCTCTTGCACAGAAATTTCTGCACGATGACCACTGATACTTGCGGGCTCAGAACCCGTAAGGCTAGCAATAACCGTGATGGAAGGACCGAGCAAGTCAACAGAAGGAATACCCCTACTGTCGAGCTCGCGCCTAATATCACGGCGAAGATTCTTATCAGCGATCGTGTGGAAAACAGCCGTAGGTGTATCCTCTTCGCGATTCTTGTCAAGGTAGTCACAAACCATCTCAACATTGTTTACATTGCCCAGCTGCTTAACAACAATCGCGCCATCCTCAAACTGGTCAGCCGCAGCCTCTACGACGCCGACCGCAGTCTTGCCGCGAGCGTCAGAGAGAACGAATACGACGGGAAGGGGCTCTTCCCCAATCTCCTCACCGATGAAGTCCTCAGGCATGAATGCGTTCCTTCCTCTCAAACCGGACCTTTGTGTCCGACTTTGTACACATGACAATGCGTGCATACCTAGCGTTTGCGGGAAAGTACTCCGATATCCGCCACGTCTGCGAAGACATTTGCAAAGCGGTTTAACAGCCGAAGCCTATTCTCCCTTAACTTAGTGTCCTCGTCCATGACAAGTACGTCATCAAAGAATCGGTCGATGGGCTCTCTTAATGCCGCGAGAGAGCGACAAGCCCCCTCATAGTCACCTGAAGCCAACGCTTTCTCCACATTCTGTTCACCTTCACAACAAGCTTGGAGCAAGACAGATTCGGATTCAGTAAGTAAAGTTTCGTCAACTTCAATACCCAAATTCTTGTCAGCAAGATGCGCAGCACGGGCGTATGCCACCGCCAAATCATCAAAAAGTTCAGGCTGGCTTGAACGCGCCTCATCAAGAGCATGAGCGCGAGCAAAGAATTCCGCAGGGTCAATTACACCTACCGCAGAAACAGCATCAATGGTGTCTGGAGCAATACCATCTTTTTTGGCCATAGCAGCAAGACGACCTGCAAAAAACTTGACAACATCCGTCTCAACTTCAGCCACATCAAAACTAATACCCTGTGCAGCAAGGCTAGAAAGCGCACAATGAATAAGTTTGCGAAGCTCAAGCTTGGGCAAAACCTTAAGAATAGCAATCACGCCAATTGCTGCACGACGCACGGCAAAGGGGTCTGCAGAGCCTGTGGGCGGCTCACCAATGGCAAACATGCCACAAGCGGTATCAATTTTGTCAGCCAATGCCACAAGCTGCCCAACAACACCAGAAGGCAATTTGTCGCCTGCAAAACGAGGACGATAGTGTTCACGAATTGCATCAGCAATATCAACAGGCTCCCCCGCTGCCTCAGCGTAGTAGCCGCCCATAACACCTTGCTGACTTGTAAACTCAATAACTGCTTGGCTCACAAGGTCTGCCTTGGCAAGATGTGCAGCGCGTTGTGCCTTCTGCGCCAGTTCTTCATTAGCATCCAACTGATGTGCAGCTGCCAAAGCAAGAGCTTCCATACGCTCAACCTTTTGACGCATGCTACCTAGCTTCTCTTGGAAGACAACTTGGCTCAAACGCTCAACAAATTCATCCATCGGAACCTTAAGGTCCTCATCATAGAAGAACTTTGCATCGTCAAGACGAGCCCTAACCACACGCTCATTACCATCGATAACCGTTGCAGCACAGCGAGGGTCAGCATTGCTAACAACAACAAACTCGCAGGTAAGTTTGCCATTCTTGTCATAAATAGGGAAATAACGTTGATTGGAAAGCATGGACTCACAGATAATCTCATGAGGAACAGCAAGAAACTCCTCATCAAACTTACCCACAATAACCGAGGGCCACTCACAAAGGTTGACAACCTCTTGGAAAGTAGCGCGAGGCGTATCAACATGTGCGCCACCACGCTCAGCTTCAATTTGAGCAGTGCCCTTACGAATAACCGCTGTACGCTCTTCTTCACCAAGTACACAAGCAGAGCGCAGAACATCTTCGTAAAGCTTGGGCTCGGCGACTACATGCTCGCCCGCACCTAACACGCGATGACCACGGGTTGTATTACTGCTTGTCACGTCACCATAAGTTACATCTATAACTTCACTACCCAGAAGAGCGCAAATCCAGCGAACTGGACGCACAAAGCTCACGTGCTCAGAACCCCAGCGCTGACTACGGTAGTTAGGCCATTCAAGATGCGAGATGATGTGCTCACATAGTTGGGTCAGCAGAGGCTCTGCCGGACGAGATTCTTCGTGAATCTCGGCAAAAACATACTCGTTGCCATCGGCATCTACATGCCGCCTCAGCTGCTCAGCATTCACGCCTTGTTTACGAGCAAATCCAAGAGCTGCTTTGGTAGGATTGCCCTCTGCATCAAAGGCAATGCGTGCAGCGGGTCCACGACGAGACTCATTGCGCTCCTCGGTAGCACAAGCAACGTCTGCCACCAGAGCAGCTAGTCGACGCGGCGTCGAGATAATACGTACCTTGCCGTGAGACAACCCAAGCTCATCAAGACCTTCGTCCACTAGTTTTCCCAGCTGAGCAACGGCGTTGGAAAGAGGGGCGGACGGCATTTCCTCAGTACCAATTTCGAGAAGAAAATCCTTCTTATCAGCCATTTAGGCCACCTCCTTCTTTTCTGCATCAGACTTGCTTGCAACCTCTGCCAAATATGACTCGCAGCAGGCTTTGGCAAGTGTGCGCACGCGAAGAATATAGTTTGCACGCTCAACAGCAGACAGTGCTCCACGAGAGTCAAGCAGATTAAAGGCATGGCTGCACTTCATAACGCAGTCATAGCCAGGAAGCGGCAACTTGCGGTCAAGGCAGGCGTGGCATTCCCTCTCGTAGTCATCAAATTTCTGTCTCATCATAGGAACATCGGCAACCTCAAAGTTGTATGCCGAAAACTCACGCTCATTTTCAAGGAAGACATCACCGTATTTGATAGCGGTGCCGTCAGGCAGCCAACTCCATACCAAGTCATAAACCGAATCAACTTGTTGGGCATACATAGCAATACGCTCAAGGCCATAGGTAATCTCAACGGGAACAGGGTCAACTTCAATACCACCCACCTGTTGGAAGTAGGTAAATTGAGTGACCTCCATGCCATCCATCCAGACTTCCCAACCCAAGCCCCAAGCACCTAGCGTAGGACTTTCCCAGTCATCCTCAACAAAACGGACGTCATGCTCTGCAGGGTCAAGGCCAATTGCTGTAAGCGATCCCAAATATAGCTCCTGAGAATCAGCAGGGCTAGGCTTGAGTACTACCTGGAATTGATAGTAATGCTGCATACGATTGGGATTCTCACCATAACGTCCATCAGCAGGACGGCGGCAAGGCTGCGGATAGCAGGTGCGCCAAGCAGCGGGCCCCAAGCTACGTAGCAAAGTGGCGGTATGAAAGGTACCAGCACCAACCTCGCTATCGTAAGGTTGCATAACCGTACAACCCTGATCTGCCCAATAATGTTCAAGGGCCAAGATCATATCTTGGAAGCTTAGTGGAGTAGTACTCATAGTCCTGCTTTCCTCTCGTTAACTTCTTTGTACGGCAAAACCATACCTTGATTTTCTTGTCACATCAGTTGCAGCTCATAAAAACTGCGTGTCTACTTTAAGGCACCCCAGCGGTTGAGCGGCCAATAAATCCATACCGCCTCAGAAGTGATGGAACTTATAGGGATGGGTCCAAAATAACGCGAGTCAAGAGAATCTGTACGATTGTCCCCCATAACCCAAACCTGTCCTTCAGGAACGGTAAGGGGATAACTAATTCCACCTGCAACCCAAGTATCGCTTAAAGGTAAAGTGGGAGTCCCCGAAGTATAGGGTTCATCAAGCTTTTTACCATCAACCCAAACTGCGTTATCCTTGATATCAACGGTTTGACCAGGACCCGCAATGATGCGTTTAATAAGCGTATCGCCTGTGCCTTTAATATCGTTAAAAGTTACGATTTGACCCACCTGAGGCTCATTTGTCCATAGGCTAACTTTCTCACCTATCAGGTGATCCCCTTGCTGGATTGTTTGAAGCATCGAACCTGACGGTACTTCATAAAACTCAACCACATAACGGCGTATCAGCAAACTGGCCCCAATAGCAATAACAAAGACCAACACCCATTGCAGCCAATTGGGAATACCACGTTTTTCCATACTACGCTCTCCCCTTCTGAAGCGCTAAAGAAGCGTCTTCTAGCAAATCGGGACGCCACTTTTGGGTACGTTCCAACGCACTTTGAGCTCGCCATTTTGCAATTTCTGCATGATTGCCTGAGAGCAAAACTTCAGGCACTTTTCTACCTTCAAAATCAGCGGGCCGAGTATATTGGGCATATTCCAACAAACCATCCGAGAAAGACTCATCCTTCGCGCTATTCTCATCACCTAAAACACCTGGTAATAAACGCACTACCGCATCACTCACGACCATAGCCGCAAGCTCCCCACCCGTAAGTACATAATCACCAAGGGAGATAATCTCATCTGCCAGTTCATAACAACGTTCGTCCATACCCTCATAACGACCACAAACAAACAACAGATGCTCTTTTTTGGCAAGGCGTTGTGCGCAAGACTCATCAAAACGCCTTCCGCAAGGTGAAAAGAAAACCACATATGGCAAAAACAAGCTACGGGATTTAAGATCACGCACTGCATCAAAGATGGGCTGAGGCTTCATAAGCATACCCTGGCCGCCACCAAAAGGTGCATCATCCACTGTGTGATGCCTATCATGCGTCCAATCACGCAGATTGTAAGCTTTAAAGCTCAAGATTCCTTTATCCTGTGCGCGGCCCATAATGGAGGCACTCATATAAGGTTCAAAGACTTCAGGAAAGACGGAAAGTGTTTCAATATGCACAGTCTCTCCTCCCTAAACGAGTCCATCAGGCAAATTAACACGAATAACGCCTTGAGCAGGCAACTCGTCAATGAACTCATCAATAGCAGGAATCAACACTTCTTTGTTGCCTTGACGCACAACCCAAACATCATTGGCAGGACCTACCATAATCTCAGAGATGCGTCCCAGTTCACCATACGTGCGGTCCATCACTTGACGACCCATCAGTTCATCCAAAGCAGGACCTAAATCCGCAGGCAACTCTTCTACAGGAGCTAAAAGAGAATGACCTACCAAGGCTTGAGCATCAGAAATACTTGTGACATCGGATAACGAAATCAGCTGACCTGAACCTGCGTTGGTCACATGATTTATCCGATGAAACCTATCTCGCTTGAGCACAGGTGGAACACAAGCCACATGCATACCGTCGTATAACAAGGGGGGAAGCCCAGCGACCGGAGCCGCTACGACCTCCCCACCTTTGCCATGTGTCTTTGTTATACCTGCGACCAAGCGCCAATGTTTGCGCGCCATGGACACCTAACCTACAACCTCTACCTCGACAGAAGTACCCACACGTGAACCAAGAGCACGAGCAAGCGTGCGAATGGCCTTAATCGTGCGACCACGACGACCAATGATACGGCCGGCATCTTCTTCGGCGCAGCTCACCTCAATAAGTGCGCTGCCCTCACGGTCGGTAACATCCAAAGAAACACTATCTTGATCGGCTACCAAACCGCACACGATATACTCCACGAGATCTGCAACCTTGTCCGAGGCGAGCTCCTCGTCGTCCTGAATCTCCTCGACTACGTCGATAGTCTCCTCAGTGACGTCGGCGAATTCGCCGGCCATGGCTTACTCCTCGTCCTGAGCTGCTGCTGCCTTGGCCTGAGCCTTCTTAGAAAGCTTGGCCTTCTTCTCGGGTGCGGGAGCACCAGTACGCACGATGTCCATCAGATGAGAGACGGTAGAGCTGGGCTGAGCACCCTTAGCAACCCACTCATCAATCTTCTCAAGGTCAAGCTGAATGGTCTTAGGGGTGGTCAAAGGATTATAACGACCAACCTCCTCAATATAACGACCATCGCGAGGCATACGGCCATCAGCGACGACAACACGATAATAGGGACGCTTCTTGGCACCGTGACGGGCCAAACGAATCTTGACTGCCAATGAAAACTCCTTCAGACGAGCGACACCGTGGTAGTAGTAGTTGTGTCGCTTTGCCACACAAATGCTCTCCTACTATACGACTCTTAGCGTTTGGTGCAAGGTGCAGTTTTTGTATCTTAGAGACAAAATCCATGTAAAAGCAACTCTCAAACAGCTCTAAGAACAAATTTATCAATGTTTTTTTGAATTTTCAAACAAGCAAAACTTCAGCTTATTGCGCAGGCATCTAGAACAAATGAGCTGTCCTGCTACTTACCTATAATGACAACTATGGAGAATGCAAAAGATGACATAACGGTAATTTCTTGGTCAGGACGAGCAATCGGTTTACTTGATCTTGATGCTTTCTTTGCCTCGGTCGAGCAGCTTGATCACCCAGAGTGGCGAGGTAAACCCCTTATTGTTGGGGGTTCTTCAAAGCGTCGTGGCGTCGTTTCGACCGCTTCCTATGAAGCGCGTAAATTTGGCATTCATTCTGCTATGCCTAGTTTCCAGGCAGAACGTCTTTGCCCCCAAGCAATCTGGACTGAAGGTCATTTCTCGCGATATCGCGCGTTATCTGCAGCTGTCATGAATATTCTTGTTGATGAAACTCCCCTAGTAGAACAAGTTTCTATTGATGAAGCTTTTTTTGATATAACACCTGGTCGTTATGCCGCAGAAAATCCCATTGTTATTTGTCGGCGAATTCAAAATCGTGTGGAGAAGCTTGGAATTAGCTGCTCGATCGGGCTTGGCATTAATAAAACCATAGCCAAAATCGCTTCTGAGCGAGAAAAACCCCGTGGACTCACCATTGTGCCTCCAGGTACAGAAGCTCTCTTTTTGGCACCTCTGCCCGTACGTGCTATGAGTGGTATCGGAAGCGCAGCGGAAGCAAGACTGCAATCGCTACATATAAAAACTTTGGGGCAACTTGCCCAAGCAGATCCACAGCAACTCAGACGCATGATGGGAAGTTATGGACCTCGTCTCATAGAACGCGCAGCGGGCAAAGAACAAAGTATCGTCGCGGAACGGGCCATACATGAGGTTCCAAAGTCAGTTTCTTCTGAGCGTACGTTTGCCCATGATCTATGCGATAAAAAAGATATTCATGCCGCAGTTTTGCACGTAGCCGCGCTCACTGGTACACGCCTAAGAAAAAAGGGGCTTAAAGGTAGCGAACTAACCTTAAAGCTCAAGTTTGCCTTCAATAAAAGCCGTACTATTCAGCGTCAACTTGACAGGCCCACAGATGATGAGCACGAATTTGCCCATGTAGCACTCGAACTTCTCGAGCAGATTTGGCATGAAGGGAGCGCTGTACGTCTTGTAGGTGTGGGTATAAGCAATTTTGGAGCAAGCAAATCTCAACAGCTCAGTCTCTTTGAGACGGAACCTGATATGGAAGAGAGCCAACGCCTTGCCAAGAAAAAACATGACCTACGTCGCCTTGCTCTTACCACTGACGAACTAAAATCACGTTTTGGAAATTCAGTTATTGCTTATGGACACGATTTGCGCCTACATGGCGAGCTCGACGAAAAAGGTCGCTCTAGATAAGCCTGTAGCCTATTTGTTTTTATCGCTAGAATCTAGCTCTGCCTGACCCTCTAAACCAAAATTCACCCGCGGAGCATCTCCCCAAAGGCATTCAATACGGAAGTACTCACGTGCTTCAGGTCTAAAGACATGAATAACTACTGCACCATAATCCATCAAAGTCCAGCCAGAACCTGCTTTACCTTCAACAGATAAGGGAGCTTCCTGGCAATTCTTCTTTACCTTTTCCTCAATTGCCTCGAGCACTGCATCAGCTTGTGCCTTGCTAGAGGCTGTACAAATCAAGAAGTAGTCACACATATCGGTCTCATTTTCAAGATCGATAATGACAATATCCTGAGCTTTTTTATCATCTGCGGCGATTGCAGCAACGTGTACGAGTTCGAGGGGTGTAACTGCCATGTAGCTAACCTTTCTTGAGGACTTCCTTAGTGCTTAAGGACATAGCTGTTGTATAACTCTAGGGTACCCGGATAAAGGTAGTGTCTACCCTCCAACACGTAGACTACACCACCAATAAACGACTCCCAATAGAGCTCATCAAGTGAAACTTTTCCCACAAGCGAGCGCGTACGCTCGATTCCTGGACTTGCAGGACGCAAAGGCTCAATACCATCAGCAATAAATAGCACCATATCAAGAGGCGTCATATCCTGAGCTCCTGTGGTATGACGAGCAATAGCTTGCCATATTTCGGAAGGAAGTTCAGGAAACTTGGCAGGCAAATCGTGAGCTGCAGTTAAGCCATGCAAAAGATTTCCCACCAAGGAAAGCTCAACACCCATATCAATATTGGCAGCCTGAGCATGCTGTAATTGCTCATCTAAGTTGAGAACCTTATCCCAATCATGCAATATACCCGCTGCTTGTGCAAGATATGGACTAACACCATAGATATGCGCCAAACGTCCTGCTTCAGCAGCTACAGAAAGTGAATGAGCATACCTCTTGGGTTTGATAGCAGCCATATGCTCACGCAAGGCAGCGCGTAGCTTTGCAAGCTCTGCGATTTGTTCAGCATCAAGACCTTCATTGATTTTGTGGCAAACTTGAATTTCACTCATGCAGACACTTCCCCTGTAACCCCATCATGTACACGAGTTTTTTCCAGTCCCATCACCGATCCATAACTCAAAGAATGTGCTCCATACAGCTCATGTTTGTGAATATAGCCAGTAACAGTATCCGGCGTAAGATACCGTAGACTCTGACCTTCTTCAACACGCTTACGCAGATAACTTGAGGAAATTGCCAATGCTGGTACTTCAAGGTAGGTTACTCGGAAGTCATAAGGAGACTCTTCGATTGCAGCTTGTGCATTCCTCAAGTCATAACCTGGACGAGTAGCACCTACTAGATGAGCCAGATCTGCAATGCTTCCCGCATCTCTCCAACGCACTATATCGGCAATAGCATCTGCTCCCGTAATAAAGAAAAGCTCAACGTTGTTTGGATAAATTGATCTCAGCAAACGAAGAGTTTCAGCTGTATAAGTCACACCCTCACGGTCTACCTCAAAGCGGCTCGCCATAAAATGTGGGTTATCTGAGGTGGCAAGCAGAGTCATAGCATAGCGGTCTTCACCCGAAGAAACGTGAACATGCTGTTTGAACGCGGGAGAACCTGCAGGCATAAAGACTACGACATCAAGATTGAGCGCATCAAAAGCGGTCTCAGCACAAACAAGGTGTCCATGATGAATGGGGTCAAAAGTGCCACCCATAATACCAAGACGATACTGCTTTTTTGGATCGGTACCCAAAAGTGGTAAGTCGCCACAAGCAGGTGTGCGCATACGCAATTTTTGACTCGCGATATGCGCAGGACTCAGGACACCACTACCGTCATCAGGCTCTCGCAAAGGCATTTCGAGGGTTCTCCTCTCCGCTCATTGAGTCTAGCTATCCCTCTTGCTAAAAAACAAGCAATTCATCTCGGTGAATTGCAGGGGTAGATGCCTTTTCAGGCAAGAAACGTCCAATAATCTCAAGGCGTAAACCTTGTACGCGGGTCATATCTTCACTGCTATAACGGCTCACGCCGCGACCGATAAGACTGCCATCGGGACCAAGCACACTCAAAACATCACCTTCGGCATAGCTCCCTTCACTTTGGGTAATGCCAACAGGAAGAATTGACCCACCTTGTTCGAGTACAGCTTTGCAGGCCCCCTCATCTAGAGTAATTTGCCCGCGAGCAGGTTCAGCAAGCCCAATCCATAGCTTGCGTGAATCCTCATGGTTTGCAGTGGCAGATTCAAAACGCGTACCAATTTCTTTGCCCAATACTGCATTAAGCAAAATATGTGGCATACGTCCTCGACACACAAGCGTGGGAATGCCTGCCGCCATCGCAGCACGAGCAGCTCGAAGTTTGGTTGCCATGCCACCCGTACCAATAGAACTGCCCGAACCTGACACCATTGCACTGATGCGAGCATCAATATGGCTCACATGATGGATAAGCGTCGCTTCAGGGTGTGTCGAAGGATCGGCAGTATATAACCCATTCACATCAGACAAAATGATGTACAAATCTGCTGTCACCAAGGTGGCTACGATGGCGCCCAGCGTGTCATTGTCACCAAAGGTAAATTCAGCTACAGATACCGTATCGTTTTCATTAACAACGGGCACCGCACCAAGCTCAATAAGGCTACGCAGAGTTGTGCGTGCGTTGAGATAGCCTACTCTATCCATCATATCTCGCCGGGTAAGCAACACCTGGCCACAAGCAATGCCATGCTCTTCCAAAACCTCACCGTAAGCCTCAGTAAGAGCAACCTGCCCAGCAGCAGCACACGCTTGCAGCAAAGCTATATCTTTGGGTCGTCTTTCAAAGCCCAGCTTATCAAGACCTGCGGCAACAGCGCCTGAGGAAACAAGAATAACGTTGATACCTTGATGTTCAAGCTCAGCTATTTGGTCACAAAGCTGATGCACAAAAGAGGTGTCGATACGAAAATTTTTATCTACAAGCGTTGACGAACCAAGCTTGACAACAATAGTTCCACCCGCAGGTATGACATTAGGCATCGGCAAAATCCTCGTCATGTACGTCCTCTAAGAACTCTTCCTCAGAGGCAGACCCAGCATTGCGCGCACCCTCATAATCAAAGGCAAAACCCAAAATGCGTACCTCATCACCTTCCTGAACCCCCGCCTTTTCTAGACGGTCAAACAAGCCAATACGCTGCATGCGATGCTGCATAAACGAAACAGCCTCTTCGTTTTCCCAGTCGGTCTGCACAATCATGCGTTCAACAGAGTCACCTGTAATACGCCAGACATGGCGTTCTTCGCGCGTGATGTGGATAGCTGCTTCACGACGGCGACGTTCTTCTTCTAGACGTGCATTAAGCTCTTCGGCAGACTCCCCCACCTTAATAGCAGATCTAAGACTTGCAACACGTGTCGCACAGGCAGCAACGAGGGAGTTTAATCCTTCACCTGTAGCTGCTGACACAGCAAAGAAAGGCTTGCCATCGGCTGTGGCTGCCGCCCTTAGGCGAGCGATAGCGTCTTCGGTACCAGGTAGGTCACATTTGTTGGCAACAACAATCTGAGGGCGACAGACAAGCTCCTCAGCATATGCAGCAAGCTCTGCATTAATGGCCTTGTAGTCCTCAACAGGGTCGCGTCCCTCAAAACCACCTGTAGCATCAACCACATGAAGCAATAAGGCTGTTCGTTCAATATGACGAAGGAATTCATGACCCAAACCCCTGCCTTCAGCAGCGCCCTCAATAAGGCCGGGAACATCCGCAACGACAAAAGATGACCCGTCTTGCGCGCGTGCTACCCCCAGATTAGGAACAAGTGTTGTAAAGGGGTAGTCAGCAATTTTGGGACGAGCGGCTGAGATGCGCGCAATAATAGAACTCTTCCCTACTGATGGCATGCCAACCAGGGCTGCATCGGCTAAAAGCTTCATCTCAAGCTCAATCCAATGCTCCCGTGCAGGTACACCTTTTTCTGCAAAGGCAGGCGCACGACGTACAGAGCTTACAAAATGAATATTGCCACAACCGCCGTGACCACCAGGACCTACAATGACACGCTCCCCAGGAGCAACAAGATCAGCAATCTCAAAACATGGCTCCATAGTCTCGGCATCAAGCTCTCGTACCACCGTTCCTAACGGTACATGCAGTTCAAGATCACTGCCATCCTTACCATGGCGGCGTGCCCCCTGACCATGAGTACCGCGTTCTGCTTTGAAATGATGCTTGAAACGATAATCAATCAAAGATGAGATACGGGGATCAGAGACAAGCACCACATCTCCACCACGACCGCCATCTCCTCCATCAGGTCCACCCTTAGGTACGTGCGCCTCGCGACGGAATGACATGCAGCCAGCACCACCATCTCCGCCCTTAACGCAGATTCTCGACATATCAGTGAAGCTCACGCCCAAAGTTTCCTCCTTGATTGCTGCTTCTATGGTAACAAACCCAGCATGCCCAAGGGACACCATGCCTATACCTAGCTGGGCTAAGGTAAAAATTCATCCTTACAAAATGATGGAAGCAGCCACAATTAAAATACCTACGGCAAATACAACAATGTCAGCTGCTCCAAAAGGATAGCGCTTGTAGGAAGAGGAACGAGTACGCAAATAAAAGCCTCTTTCCTCTGCTGCAAGTGCCGTATCATCAGCTTTGGCAACCGAAGAAATCAACAGCGGTGCTGCAAGCGGCAGCATCAGACGTAGACGTCTAAAAATGCCACCTTCATCAAAAGAGACACCACGGGCAGTCTGAGCTTCAACGATTTTGTTCATCTCATCCGCAAAAATCGGCACAAAACGAAGAGCAGTGGTAATGGTAAAGGCGTAACGATACGGAACATGCAGCACTTCAACCGCAGCATTTGCAAGGTCAGTAAGCCGAGTCAGAGTGAGCATTTGTACCAGGGGGATGGCAAAAGCTACTAGGCGCAAAGCAACTAATACACCTGTGGAAAGACCTCGGTCTGTCACAAACAAAAAAATAGCCGTACCATCTCGAATAATAAGCACCTGAACCAAGCACATGACCAAGCCCAAACCCAAAAGACCAGAGAGTAGGCTTAGAGTCTCTCTGCCAATACCCGCATAGAGGCCTATGAGAACTTCCACACCAATGATGCCCATCAATACAGCTGGATGAGGCGCTAAAAAAACAGCCACACAAATGCAAAGCGCCAATAAAACCTTGGAAAGAGGATTAGCTCGATGAAGCAGAGTTGTACCTTCAGAGTATTTCAGAAGACCTGCCATCTATCTCACCAGACCTTCCGTAATAGTCACAATATCGCTTACCTCAGAGAGACTTTCATAGGCAATATAGCCATCTGCTGCCAACTTGCTAGAAAGACCAAGAATCTGCGGCGGTGCCACAGAAGCTTGCTTCATAAGCTCAGAATTCTCAAAAAGTTCAACTGGATTGCCGTCAGCACGATTAAAGCCATCAGACATGACAATAATACGACTTGCAAAGTCATAGACAACTTCCATGTCATGACACACCATCACAATGGCACAGCCCTGCTCACGCGCCTCTTTGACCGCTCTCATGACTACCATACACTCTTGATAATCAAGACCACTAGTAGGCTCATCCAAAATGAGTAACTGTGGGCGCGTTACGATTACACTGGCAAGAGCCACAATCTGCCGCTGACCACGTGAAAGCGAAAACGGAGCTACATCAGCTGGCAAGGAAAAACGTTTAATCGTTTGTGCTGCTCGAGAATGGGCTATTTGTGTATCAACGCCTAGTAATTCCAAGGAAAAAGCCACCTCATCAAGGACAGTTTCTTTGCAAATCTGATGATCGGGATCTTGAAAAAGCGTCGAGACATGACGTGCAATCTGGCTCGTACGAGCTACGGATGTATCCAAACCACAGATGCTCACCCTACCTGCAGAGGGCTTGAGAAGACCATTCATGAGTTTGGTAAGGGTAGTTTTACCTGCACCATTTTGACCAATAATGGCAAGCAGCTCACCAGGATGCACCTTAAAATCAATATCTCGCACCGAAGCAGCATGAGGACCATAGGAAAAACTTACATGGTCAAGGGACAAAACTGCCTGTTGCTTGGCCTTGGTGTCAAGTTCGCATTGTACTACAAACGCATCTTCGCTCCTTCTGGGCTCAAAATCAGCCATGCGAGGAGCTTTATTATCAGCGATTAAATTCTTAATACCAGTAAATGCAGCATCCGTAGTCAAAAAAGAACAGCTTTCATCAAGCAAATGCTTTGCATGCAGCTTGTTTGAAACACGGGTAACGCGTGGAGAATCAACACCAATGAATTTGAGTTCTTGACGGTGAGTCAAGACGTCTGCGGGGCTACCATCAAGGGCAACAGTTCCTTCGGAAAGTACGAGCATACGCTGACAATATTCAGCAAGCAGAGCAACTTTTTGCTCCACCACTACCACAGTAATTCCTTGAGTTTGATTGAGTAGACGAAGCGTATCAAATACCTGACGTGATGAAAGAGGATCTAGCGCTGCCGTAGGCTCGTCCAAAACCAATACACGAGGTTGCAAAGCCAAAATTGCCGCAATTGCAACCTTTTGCTTTTGTCCCCCAGAAAGAGTCGCAATATCACGACGAAGCAAATCGGAGATGCCTACTGCTTCAAGCGCCTCAGATACGCGCTGCATTATTTGCTCATGATCAACACCAAAGTTTTCAAGACCATAAAGCAACTCATCTTCTACGTTTGCAGAAACCATCTGTGCATCAATGTCCTGCAAGACGCTACCAACAATCTGAGAGACATCTGTAAGCTCGACTTCGCAGGTATCAATGCCCGCTACCAAACAAGTACCTCTGAACTCACCTTTAAAATGATGAGGTACCGCACCCGATAGCACCGAAGTAAGGGTGGTTTTACCCGCTCCAGAAGGACCAATGATACCTACGAAGTCACCTTCATTGATGTCAACACTTACATCATGTAACGCATAGGGGCGCAAATGTAGGGAGTTATTTTTTTGTGTTGTATCTTCAAAAGCAAAAGATACGTGAGACAACTGAATAACTGGTATGGCAGTCGAATCGCATGCCGTACATACTGACACTACAAACCCCTTTCAAAGGATGACAGCATCCTTGATACAAACTAACGAGAGATAACCTTACGCAAAGCGGGGTAAAGACCACCTACTACCAAGCCATTGCCCACCGCAGTACCCAGCACAACAATTAATAGGGGCAGCATGGAGGCAAAGGCACCTTTAAGCACGATGACGGTTGCAATACAAGCAAAAATAAGACCAGAAACCAAAGTAGTTACAAAACCCAATATAAAAGGAAGATATACAGGTGTCTTGTCATCTGCAAATTTATTGACTAACAAAAAGGCTACAGCTGCACCAGGAATATCCGCAACATATTCAACACCAGGAATAGAAGTAGTAATTTGAATGACGGTAGCTGCGAGAATGCCAAAGATTATGGCTTGAGGCAGGGTCGGCTTAAGCAGCAGGATAGCCAAGCAATATGCAGCAATACAAAACTCGGGCTTGATACCTGTAATAGCGAGCATGCCGCCCACTGTTGCATTGAGAATAAAGCCTGCAGCGAGAAGGATAGCTACGAGAACTAAAGAACCAACATCGAGTTTGCCCGACTGTGCATGAGTACTTTTGATGGTGCGGACTTTAGCGGCAGTAGACTTCGAATTTTCCATGAGAGTTTCTCCTAACATAAGCTTTGATAGTCAAATTTAGATTGAACGACACAAAAAAACGGCTCCCGGTCAACCCGGAAGTCGTCTGCACAAGTCATGTGGCAGCAAGCGACCTAGAGTCGACCAAACGAAGACCAGCTACGCCACCACCAGTTCATGTCCTTAGAAGTGCTTATCTGAGTCATCATGGTCAAACTCCTTTCTTCACTCGATTTCATGTTGCTGGGACTATATCAAAGACCAAGCTTAGATTGAGTCTCATTTCACATACGTTTATGACTTGAAACAAAGTGTTCAAGCAATACAGCCAAACACATAGACAAAACCCCACCGCAATAGCGATGGGGTTTGATCATACAACTTGCACTCTACTCAGCAGGCACAACGTTAACGACGTGCTTGGCACCCTTAACAAACTGCACGGTGCCATCCTGCAGTGCAAACAGCGTGTCATCCTTGCCACGACCAACGCCTGTACCAGGAGTAATGTGCGTGCCACGCTGACGAACAATAATCTGACCAGTCTTAATTGTCTGACCACCAAAAATCTTGGTACCAAGACGCTGAGCGTTGGAATCGCGACCATTGCGCGAAGACGCTTGGCCCTTTTTATGTGCCATAGTACTACCTGCCTTACTCGAAAAAACTAATGGGAATAGCGCGAGCCTACGCGGGGATAGAAGTAATCTGCAGGCGCGTAAGCTGCTGCCTGTGACCCTTGGTACGGTGATAACGCTTGCGCTTGTGGAGCTTGAAGACAATAACCTTCTTGCCCTTATGCTGATCGACCACTTCAGCGGTAACCTTTTTACCCTCGAGCTCAGCAGGAGCGACAACGGTTTTTGCGTCGTCAGCAAGCATCAGGACGTCGAGGCTGACCTTGTCGCCAGGCTGCGCGTTGAGCTTTTCGACGTCAATGACGTCGCCCTCGGCAACCTTATACTGCTTGCCACCAGTCGTAACGATTGCGTACATGTGAGAACCCTTCGATGCTGGAATAGTGCAACAGCTATCCATAATACAGGCGTCGACCTGCATCGTCAACGGAAAAACCGTCAGAGACACAGCGGACGCCTTTAGTTAGGATATACAGCTTGGCCAATTGGAGCAAGCTCTTTATCGCATCCACAAGACTAACACCAAATATAGCCTATTTGCCCCAAGATATTGCGATTTGACGTCCGATTTAGCGATAGCTTATATAGCCAGTAGTGCCAGATGTATGCGCAGCGGCATCACTGCTGGAGAGTACCGAGGCTATACGCTTGACAGCAGTACGGCTCTGCTGAGCCTCTTTGACTGCGGCACGTTGCGTAAGTAGCTTGTCTTTAAGCATAGCTGCAGCACGAGCAAGGCTTCCATCATTTTGAGCTTCCAAAAGCTGAGCTGTCGCCATGGTACCTGCAAATCCCATGGCTCCTCTCCCCAACCAATTGCCTATAGGCAAAATATTGCTCATCGAACGAGCAATCTGGCGCCAACTTAGCCCGCAAGCCAAAACCAAAGCTGTATCTATCAAAAAAGAAGGCGATAAAGAACGGCCAGATGCAGCAGCGATGCTTAAGGCTAATTTGATCTGGTTGACGGTCATGATGGGGAAATCTGAGCCATGGATAATATCCACAGCGCCAACCGCGGCATTTTGAGCAGCGCAAAGCAGGATCAGCGAATCAATGAGTGTCTGTCTACAAAAACTATAAGATGCAGCAAAGGCCACGGCTTTATCGCTAGCCTCTACCATCCACTGAGCTAAGGGCTTTGCAAGGTCGGCAATGTTGGAAACTGCAATAGGTGTCAGTAAGTCTTTGAAGCTTTCGTCCAAATTGTCAAAAGACGGCAAATCCAGACTACTTTCCGCAATCAAAGCGCAGGGAACCCCAGCTTCTGCCAAACGCTTTGCTTCTTTGGCGACAAGAGCAAGTTGACTCCCCACAACAAAAATAGCAAGGTCAGGCACCAGCGTGCCGCCCACACCATATTCAAGTTCTTTGATGCTTAATTCAGCACTTGACTGCTCGGCACTGAGCAGTCGTTTGAGTTCAAGTGCCACCTCACGAGGAGCAGACATATCGATTATTACCAAAGTATGTGTAGGTGCACAGCGCTGCTCATCAGAGCTTTTGCTCTCATTTAAAAGCTCAAGCACGCGCGATAGCGAAAAAGCTTTCTTTGCCATGCCAGTTTCTCCTCTACCCTGTTTTTCTTTTCCATTTTAACGTCAAGAAAAACAGGTGCCATGATAGATGCGTCTTATTTATTTACCTATGCAGCTTTTGGTCGATGGTGCCAAATAGATTGAATAATGCCTGCAGCGGATAGCTGTACAACCATCGAAGATGAACCAAAACTAATAAACGGCAAAGGAATGCCAGTAATAGGCATAACTCCGATGCACATACCCACATTTTGCAAGAGCTGAAAAGTCCACATTGTGGCAATACCTGCAAGCAACAATTTTGCATAAGGCGATTCAAAACGACGCGCAAGCCAAATCGTAGAAAATATTGCCCAACCAAAGAGAGCTAAAAGCAAAGTTGCCCCCATAAAACCAAACTCTTCAGCCAAAAGAGCAAAAACAAAGTCAGTATGTGCCTCAGGCAAAAAGCCCGACCAAGCCTGACTCGCATTGCCGATACCTTTGCCAAATAGGCCACCCGAACCAACTGCGATTTTTGCCTGTAGCAGGTTATAGCCATCGCCAGCAGGATCTACCGAAGGATCAACAAAGACAAGCAGACGTTTGAGCTGATAAGCCTTAAGCAGTTTGAGAGCGCGCGGAACATTGTCAGCCAATGAGAGACCAACAACCAATGCAGCAACAGCCACCACCAAACCAATGGTAATGAGCACCCAACTCTTCTTGGCGCCAGACATAATGATGATGGAGGCACCTACAACAAAAACAATGAGGCCCGTACCAAGGTCCTGAATAATCAAAATGGCAAAAATAGCAGCAAGTACACCGCAAATCTTAAAATAGTCCCGCAGAGTATCAATCTTGCCATTGTATTCTGCACCAAGACCTGCCATCAAAAAAATTGTGAGCACTTTGACAATTTCTGAAGGCTGGAAACGCAAACCTACCAAGGGTATTTTGACCCAGCCTGTCATACCCTTGGCAGAAATGCCAAAGCCGGGGACATTGGGTAACAAAATCAGTCCAACGATGATGACAAAAAGCACAATCGAAGATGACTGCATCACGCGATAGTCACTACGCCAAATGGCAAGCGCCAACGCAAAACCCATCATGATACCTAGCAGATGTCGAGGAAAAGAGACATCAGCGATAGTACGAGAAGCAGACCAGATGATTATGGTGCCGTAGCATACTAACAGTAATACAGGCACAAGTCCGCCTAGATAGAAGCTACTCAAAGGCCCTGCAAGGCGACCTTTTTTTGTAGATGAGATACTTTGCTTGTCAAAAAGTGAGCGGACATGCTCAAAAAAAGAAGATTTATCTGCCATGTTATCTATCCCCCTCTACTTCTTGCTCAGATGTATCGGGTTGACCATAGATAGCACCAAGTACGTCACGAACAACATAAAGAGCCGAAGCGCTACCAAAACCTGCATATTCCAAGCATGATGCAACAACATACTTGGGCTTATCTGCAGGAACATAGGAAATAAACCAACCATGAGGCTGATCATGGCCAGACTCTGCAGTACCAGTTTTGCCCGCAACACGCACAGACATATTGGTGAAATGGGATGCCTGAGCTTCAGATTCATCATAGACAACACCTTTGAGTGCCCTATGTATCAAATCAAAGTTCGTATCGCTTTCCTTGACCTTTTTGGGATCTTTTGCTTTGTAATCGATAACTGATCCGGAACCCTCACGCGACATAACACTTTTAAGCACATGTGGAGTAAACCAGTATCCACCATTCGCCAGACCAGCATAAACACAACTCATCTGCAACGGTGTTACCAACAGGTCGCCCTGACCTATAGCAAGGTTGGTATTGTCGCCTCCTTGCCAGCTACGCGCATTGTCATCCGCTGAGCTAAAGTAGTTCCATTTCCATTTTGCATCAGGTACACGTCCCACGGATTCGCTAGGCAAATCAATACCTGTCGCTTTGCCTAAGCCCCAAGAACGATATTTATCTTGCAAAGCTTCGGGGGTCTTGGAATAAAAGATTGCTTTGCCAATCTCATAAAAAACGACGTCACAGGAAAAAACTATGCCCGTCTCAATGGACATAATGCCATGACCGTCATGGTTCCAGCAGTACTGACCATAATCTTTGCCAAAACCAGTCCAATAGCCTGTGCAATTATAGGTAGAGCTTTGAGTTGCAAGTTGATTGTCCAGCGCTGCCAAGGCAGAGAGCGGTTTAATGGTGGAGGCAGAAGGATACTGACCAGTTACGGCGCGATTGAGTAGAGGATTGTCACTTTCTTCCTTACCAAGTTCTTCCCAGTCGGAAGCAGAGATACCGCCGACAAAAATATTGGGTGAAAATGTTGGCTCACTTGCCATAGCAATAATCTCACCATTAGTGACATCCATGCAGACGACACAGCCTGCAATACGATCTTCGTTTTCAGGCTTTGAAAGCTTTTTTATAATCTTTTGTAAAGCCTCTTCAGCAGCCTTTTGGACATCGATATCCAAAGTCAGCATCACGTCAGAGCCAGGCTGGGGATCAACGGTGCTGACATGATCAAGCACCTTGCCATCTGCGTTGACGTACACGGTTTTTTCACCGCGAATACCTTGCAAGACAGTCTCATACTGATACTCAACACCAGCCTGACCTACCGTATCTCCCGACTGATAGTCAGCATTACCACCTGTACTTTTTTCTTTGGCATTTTTGAGCTGCTCAGCAGATATGGTGCCCGTATAGCCAACAACATGAGCGGCAAGACTGCCATGGGGATAAAGACGTACCGTACGCTGTTCAACCGTGACATCATGAAAAAGATACGGACGCTCTTCAATATAAGCCACAGTATGGCGAGAAACGTCAGAAGCAACGGTGCGCATGCTTTGTGCGCCATCGGTCGTATCTTGAATTTTGCGACGCACTGCATGCCAAGGCATACCAATAAGGTTGCCAAGAAGCTGGCACTCTAGCTGATCGTCTGCAACTACCGACGAAGCAGTAACTGTCAAAGAAGACCTATTGGTAACGAGCTCATTGCCATTGCGATCCAAAATGCGTCCACGCGGAGCTGGGGTCGAAATGGTACGGGTGCGATTGGATTCAGCCTGCTGACTATAAGTATTGGTAGAGAGGAGTTGCATGGACCAAAGCTTGACCCAAAGTGCAGCAATTACTGTGCCCGAAAAAATACCTAGCCCACCCAAACGCTCACGAAAACCAGTATCTGATGAGTTGCCAGCACCACCTGTTGCGCGAGGTGCTGCACCACCGATATCAAAGGTAAAGCGTGATTCCCCTCGCCCAAATATCAAAAAAATGACAATAAGGGCAAGAGCGATGAGCAAGCAGATGACTACAATGACCGCGGTCATACTCATAGCTTTGCCTACAGCTTTCCTAGGTCGTAATGACCACCACCACGGCGTTTGCCTGCAAGTCCAGCTTTACGCGCTGTTTTCATGGCAGAATTACCAGACCCCAAATTTAAGAAATGAGCAAAAATAGCAAAAACTATTAGTGTCAGCAAAAAAGTCGGCAGCGTTCTCAACACTATGGCATCAACAAAAGACTTGGAAACACCAATAAAAAGCATGGTTAAGTGATATACCAAGGTGGCCACCAACGAGCTAGCAGCAAAAGCAGTGGTACTTTCAGCAGGTTCATCAGACAGCCTATTACGCTCTTCGGATCCTAGGGCATAACTCATCACGGTAAGCAAGAAAGCCATCAAACCAAAGGGTCCTGTGGTAGATAGGTCATAAAACACGCCGGCAGCAAAACTAACAAGCACACCAGCTCCACCACCAACAGATAAAGAGACAATTCCAGCAAATACCATGGCAATATTTGCGCGTCCATCTCCGATACCAATATTGGGAGCCAAGGCCAGCTGAAGCAAAATGCAAATCAGCGCCAAAACACCAAAGGAGCGGCGATTTTTATTTTTGTCACGTATTTGCATGGCTGCCTACTCCCCTCCCGAGGATGAGTTGTCAGAACCATCAGAGCTGTCGCTACTACCCGAAGCAGAACTGTCACTACCGGAACTGTTGTTGACACCTTTTACTTGCTTTGAATCTTGTTTATCGGCAGCTGCAATTTCTTCTTCTGTAGCTTCTTGTCCTTCGGTAAGCGAGGTAACCACCAATACTTCTTCAAAATTCTCCGTAGAAGAAAGGGTAGAAACCTGGATATCTAGATAAAGCGCTCCTGTTGTACGATTGACGTTATACACGCGCCCTAGAGGTAGACCTTTGGGGAAAACACCGCCCAATCCACTGGTAACTACCATATCTCCTACTTCAACTTTTTGATCAGTACCAATCAAAGTGAGATGTAGGGTGCCATCGGCAGAACCATTAAGCATGCCTTGAACACGAGTACCTTGAAGCATTGCTGCCACACTAGAGCCCTCATCAGTAAGCAGGCGCACGGTCGAAGACGTAGGACCACAAGCGATAGTCTGGCCAATAATACCTGCAGCATCAGTAACAGGCATACCTACTGCAAGACCCGCAAGCGTACCTTTATCAATGGTAACTGTAGAACTCCAAGAGTCAGTAGAACCAGCAATAATACGCGCTGCCGTAGACTTGAGATTGTAGGAATCCTGTAAGTCCAAGAGCTTCTGTAGACGTTTTGCCGTTTGCTGAGCTTCTTCAAGCTCAGCGTTACGAGCGGTCAACTTTTCGTTGCGAGTCTTGAGCTCAGAGAGTGTTTCCTGACTCGAAGTAAGGTTGGCAAAGATATTTCCCAAACCTTGAAAAGGTGCCGTAACGGCAGCACCCAATACCTTCACAGGAGTCGTAATCACCTGAAAGCCACCACGGATACTATTGAGAGGACCTTTTCCTGCTTCGCGATTTCCTAAAGTAAAAAATACCACGGAAAGCACAACGCACACGACTGCAACTCGCAAGCCATTATTAACACTGCGCTTACGCAGTTGAGCAGGCGTACCAAGTCCGCCGAGTGAATGACGAGGCATGTTATAGCCTCCTACTGACCCGCACTCTGTACGAAGCCACCCGTCAATGCATTGGCCTCAAGGACCTTGGCACAGCCGTTAACGACGTTTTCGAGTGCAGTAGGACTCACGTTGACGGGCACACCGGTCTCATCACGCAAACGTTGATCAAGACCGCGCAGCAAACCACCGCCACCAGTCAGGAGGATTCCGTAATACATCAGGTCACTCGCAAGGTCAGGAGGAGTTATATCCAAAGCATCCTTAACTGCCTTGGTAACATCGTCCAAGGGCTTGTCAAGAGCGCGTCGAATTTCCTCGCTTTCAATGCGTACAGCCTTGGGTAGACCGCTCATAACATCACGGCCATTGACCTCAACATCCAATTCCTCTGCCAAGGGTGCAGCAGAGCCAACCTTAATCTTGATGTCCTCTGCCGTACGCTCACCAATGGAAAGATTGTATGCATCACGTACGTGCTCAAGGATAACCTGGTCAAACTCATCACCAGCAGTACGAATCGACTGAGATACAACGATGCCACCCATAGCAATAACAGCAACCTCAGTAGTGCCGCCACCAATATCAACAACCATGGATCCCGTTGGATCTTCAATGGGTAAATCAGCACCAATAGCGGCAGCCATAGGCTCTTCGATTAAATATGCCTGACGAGCACCAGCCTGGATAGTGGCCTCAAAAACAGCGCGCTTCTCGACGGAAGTTACACCGGAAGGCACACAGACAACAACACGGGGACGAGGTGACCAAGGGTACTGCCTAGATTGAGAACCGCGAGCTTTCTCGATGAAATAACGAAGCATAACTTCAGTTACATCAAAGTCAGCAATAACGCCGTCCTTGAGTGGGCGCTCAGCAATGATAGAACCAGGAGTACGACCAATCATGCGCTTTGCATCAGCGCCGACTGCCAGCACTCTATCCTCACTTTTATCGATAGCGACAACGGAGGGCTCATTAATTACGATACCTTGACCGCGAACAGCAACCAACGTATTTGCTGTTCCAAGGTCAATTGCAAGATCACCGCTATACTCTCCGAAGAGTGTATCGAGAATCGACATCTTCCCTGCCTTCTACCTGCTAGTTCTGGGACGTCTGGGTGTTTGAATCGGTACTTTGAGTGTTGTTTTGAGCGTTCTGCTCGGAAGTATTTTGAGTGTCGGTGGCAGTGTTGCTTTGGGTGGCAGCATTATCGGTAGACTGAGTTGTACTTGTATCAGTCTTATCCGCATTATCAGACTGCGAAGTATCAGTCTCAAGTTTAGCATCGCTACCGCCAGTTGAAGGAGATTGCAATTCTATCTTGGCAACCTTCCAACCAATACCTTCACGAACAAGGGTTGCAGTATATGCCAGCGAACCACCATCTTGCAGTTTGACATCAACAAGCACTTTGGAAGTACTCATGGACTGTTCTTGAGTAACAGCTGTGACCGACTTCACACCTGCAGGAAGATTTTGGTCAAGCTGCTTGCGAGCATCGTCGGTCAGCTTGGGAGACACAAGACCAGAGTAGTCAGCACCTTCATTTGCCTTCTCAAAAAGGCTGGTAGTGACATCAGCCTGCATAGGCCAGCCATAGCCTTTCCAATACGCAAAGGCAGCTGCGCCCAAAAGAAGTACCAAAATGAAGAAGATAATAAAGAAGACTTTAAGGCCACCATGCTTGTGCTTGCGACGAATCTTTTTATCTTGCTTTACAACTTCTTCTTCATCAAGAGAAAAGAATCCCGTATCCTCAGGCGAAGGAATAAATTCACCAGACTTGCCCAATGGATCAAGCGGATCAACGCCTGCGCTCACACTTTGAGAGCCATATCCCGCAGCAGCCAAAAGTGCATCTGTCTCAGAAGGACCATTACCTGTCTGGGCACTTAATGCGCGCTGTGCGGCATCTGCGGAGATGCGCTCCTCGGGTGTTAGCTGATAGCGACCATCAGTGGTAGCGCGACCAAAAGCATCGGCAGCTTCGGACATACGATTTGCCGCTACATAGGCAAGACCCATAGAGGCGTAAATCTTATTTTGATTGTCGTCAGCAGTCGCAAAATCAAGGGCAGTACGATATGCCTCGATAGCATCTGCCGCACGACCTAACTTCATAAAGCAAGAGCCTAGCTTGGTCAGGGCTGAAGAAGGCTTGGGGTTGGACTCGTCAATTGCGGCATTGCGATAAGCAACGCCACCATCGCGCGCATCGCCCACCTGCAGATAGGCGTCACCCAAAGCCATATAAGCCTTGTAAGGTGTAGCATAACTGCCATCTTTAGTCGCCATTGTCAAAGAAGCAATAGCTTCCTGAGGACGACCTGCGGCAAGCAAGGCGCGGCCGCGATTGCAGGCGAGTGCGCCCGCGTGACCATAGTTGGAGTCACGAAGGGCATCGGCATAAGAAACTGCAGCCTCGTCATAGCGAGCAAGACGCATGTAGCAGTTACCAAGAAGGTGGTCAATCTGACCAGACACCTCACCAGGACCTTTTGCCTGAGCAAATAGCTCTGCTGCAACACCAAAGTTTGCCTGTTTGTATGCTTCGTTTCCCGCTTCAAACGCTTGTGTATTCACTCTGGGACGCTCCTATCATTCTTGAGCCTAGTTCAGCCAACCACGCTCAGGCACTTACTTAGGCTTACGCATGCTCAATGCGAATTGAATTAATAATATCGCCTGCACGCAGAGATTGCTCAATCTCAAGACCCTCAATTGTCTGGCCAAAGACAGTGTAACCAGAGTCTAGCCCATGCTGAGCGCCTAGGCAGAAATAGAATTGAGAACCTGCTGAATCAGGCGACTGAGAACGCGCCATAGCAAGAGCGCCATCATCATGGGAATTGCGAGGATTGGTCGTAAATTCCTGTTTGATACGATAGCCAGGACCACCTGTACCAGGCATGCCATCAGGGCCAATCTTGCCTGCAGCAACATCAGCAGCAGACATATCGCGCGTATTGGGACAACCGCCTTGGATAACAAAACCAGGAACATAGCGGTGGAACTTTAGACCATCATAAAAACCAGCCGAAGCCAACTCGCAAAAGTTTGCTACATGAATAGGCGCGCCCGCACCATCAAGACGCACGCGAATTGCACCCTTATTAGTATCGATCGTAGCAATCTCATCGCCTACGACCTTATATTCAGGCTCATAGAGCGGATCAGAGAAGAAACCCATGTGTCTGCTCACCTCTCACTACGGCATGTTGCCAGCAGCATTAAACATATCTGTACGAGTTTACCAGCGCAAGCCGCGTTTCACATATTCGGCAGACGCCAAGTTATAGTTAAGAATAAACCATAAGCTCAGATTTACTGAGCAGGTTTTGTTGGCTTCCAGGCAGAATAATTCGAATCAAAGTGTGAGCGGAAGGTATTCTTGCCACTTGAGTCGGTATGCTCATTAATTGCAGCAAAGACCTCATCATCTCTACCCTCTGCATTGTCAAGTTCGGCAGACTTCTTCCAACATTTACGGAGATCATCAGACCAGTTACGCAACCACGAACCTAAAGTTTTAAAGTTAGATACATCCTGAGCATAGGTACCAGTTGTGATATCAATCTCGTCTAATGATTTGATGGTATTATCCAGATGAATGGCAAGCTCCTCTTGGCTATCATGACCTGCTTTACGTTCGTCAGCACTGCCCATCGTGCCCTTTTCTTTTAGCAGGGTTTCGCTTTTTTCGAGCTCCTCTTCATAGCTTTTGTACTGCTTGTAAACTGCCATGAGCTTTTGGTACGTCAGTTCATCGGCAGAAAGCACTGTTTTTTCTGCATCAGAGCCAGATGCCTTATCTTGACTTAACGCATTTTTTTTGCCAGGAAATCCCGCCATAGACGTATCCGCAGGTACCTTTGCTTTGGTGGCAAAAGCCTCAGCATTCCAAGGATGAGTGATATAAAGTACCGTACCACCCACCACAAGCAATGACGCTAGAGCTGCTACCAACGCTACACGAGCACGTGGGAAATTATCATGTTTATTTAAAGGGTCGTAAGCCTCAGGATTTGCAGGAACCGCGCTTTCGATACGCGGCATTGCATGGGTCTCCCCTTCCTCCAAACTCTTTTCCTCACGGGCTTTCCGTTCTTCTTCGGCTTTTTTTAAAATCTCTTTGTTAGCTGTAGATATATTGCTCTGCAGATGAAGATTGACAGGTACAGGGGTACCGCACGCAGAACACCGGTCAGCACCTAAAGGAACCAGCGCACCACAATTGGCACACCACCTTTGCTCAAGACGAGGAAGTCGCGTGGTCATGCCCAAGTCGCCATGACAAGCAGGACAACGCAATACATCATCAGAAATATGCGAACCGCAATGTGGACAAATCACAGACCTCCTCCTTTCTCATTCATAGATGCGCAATCCTAACATAGACCAGACTGTTTGCGCACTTATGCCTCACTCAAATCATTGAGCACATAGGGCAAGATACCCCCTGCTCGTACAAAATCTGCCTCAGTTGGCGTATCAATACGTACCACACACTCAAAATGCACACTGTCGCCATTGGCTTTGTGGGCACAGACCTTACAGCTTGTATCGCCACCTATAAGTTGTTCAAGTTTAATTTCGGACAAATCAAACTCTTCACTGCCATCAAGGCCTAGTGTTTCAGCATTTTGACCCTCAACAAACTGTAGAGGGATAACACCCATTTGCACAAGGTTAGAACGATGGATGCGTTCAAAACTTTCTGCAAGTACCGCACGAACACCCAACAAGGCAGGACCTTTTGCAGCCCAATCGCGACTAGATCCCGAGCCATACATCTTGCCCGCTATGATAACGAGAGGAATTTGCTTGCTACGATAGTCCATAGCAGCATCAAAGATACTAGTGAGCGAGCCATCAACAAAGTTGCGCGTCCAGCCACCCGTCTTACCAGCAGCAAGCTTGTTGATGAGCTTTACGTTGGCAAATGTACCACGCATCATAAGCTCATGATTACCACGGCGACTACCAAAAGTATTAAAGTTGTCCTCGCTCGTACCACGCTCGATTAAATAGCATGCAGCGGGACCATCACTCGCAATGCTTCCTGCTGGCGAAATATGGTCTGTTGTTACAAAATCACCTAACAAGGCAAGTGCGCGAGCACCTTGGATCTTGATGCTCTTCCCTGCCCGTGCATCTTCAAAATAGCTGGGACGACGTACATAGGTAGACGAAGAATCCCAACCGAAGGTAGCAGAAGAGCTTGAAGGGATAGAAACCCATTCAGGATAGCCACTCAGCAGTCCTATGCCGCCTTCTTCGTAAAGCTCAGGAGTCAGCACTGTTGCCAAGATCTGAGTTACCTCATCATCGCTTGGCATCAACTCAGAAAGCATGATGGGCGTACCATCAGCAGTATGTCCTACTGGTGTCGACGTCAAATCACAATTAACCGTACCGGTTAGCGCATATGCAATCACCAGCGCTGGCTCCATGAGGAAGTTTTGCGCTACGTCAGGAGAGATACGCCCATCAAAATTACGATTACCTGAAAGCACGCTTGCAAGCTCAACTTGGTCTGCGACATCGTGAAGAGGAGCAGCAATAGGACCTGAGTTACCAATACAACTCATGCAGCCAAAGCCACACACAGCAAAGCCTAGCTGCTCAAGACTTTCAGAAAGACCTGCACGATCAAGAATCATCGCTGCCGCATGACTGCCTGGAGCCAAAATAGTCTTGACCCAAGGAGCAGTATGTAAACCCTTATCAACTGCCGCCTTTGCAAGAAGACCAGCCTGAACCATCATGGCGGGGTCAGTTGCTGTAGTACAGCTTGTGATAGCAGCAATCGCAACAGCACCATGACCAATCTGATAACTATGTCCCTTCAGTTGGATATCAAAAATCTCATCAGGCTTATGACCGTGAGCAACAACACCCTCTTCAAAACGCGTGACAAGCTCTGCGGGTACTACACGGCGATGTGGTCTTGAAGGTCCAGCTAAACTCTGCTGTACTTCGGCAAGACTCATCTCAATTGTCTTGGCATACACACGATCAAAAGATTCGCCCAGCATACCTTGCAAATCAAGATATCTTTCAATGAGGCTGATTTGCTCTTCTGAGCGGCCTGTAAGCCAGAGATAATCCATCGTACGCTTGTCTGCTGGGAAGAGTGTAGTTGTAGCTCCGTACTCAGGAGTCATATTGGCAACACAGGCACGTTGGGTAGCGCTTAACGTACCCACACCATCACCAGTGACCTCTACAAGACTACCCACAACACCCTCTGCGCGCAGTCGCTCGCACACCGTAAGCGCTAAATCCATACCGCTGATACCTTGTGGCAGTCTACCTGTAAGTTTGAGTTCGACCACAGGAGGTACCAACATACTTATCGGCTGACCTAAAGCGGCAGCCTCAGCCTCTATACCACCAACACCCCATCCAAGAACACCTAGACCATTTGCCGTGGTGGTATGGGAGTCTGTACCAACTAGACTATCAAAACATGCAACGGGAACTGCTTCTTTAGCAAGAGCGTCAGTAGAGACAATCTCGCAGAAACGTTCCATGTTGAGCTGATGGCAAATCCCCTCTCCTGGAGGAACTATACGCACATTGTCAAAGGATTCTGCTGACCACTTAAGGAAAGCAAAGCGTTCACGATTGCGCTCTGCTTCCTTGAGACGATTATTACGTGCAGAGTCGGATGTACCTGCCTCATCAGCAATGACCGAATGGTCAATGACCAAGGTACAAGGAATACGCGGGCTCACACGCTCTGGATTGCCGCCGCGGGCTGCCATAGCATCACGCATAGCAGCAAAGTCCACAAAAACAGGTACACCCGTAAAATCCTGAAAGAGCACGCGAGCGGGCATGAAAGGAATCTCAGCACCTTTGGCGCCTTCAAGCCCCGCCGAGATGATACGGCCTGCCAAAAGAGCTGCCTCATCGTCATCTTTGGCACGACGTACGCAGTTTTCTAGCAAAATACATAAGGCACGGGGAAGCTTATCTGCCCCAGGAATTTCTGCGACTTTATATGCACGGAACTTCTTTTGACCAACAACAAGCTCTAAGCCCTCTCTCGCCTTGTGCACCGCCTGCACAAAGCTCTCAGAGCTAATATCAACTTTCAAATCGGTCGCGCAAAGCTTCTTGCCGAGCTGCGCGTCGCTTGTCACGTCTAACATTCAATGCCTCCACCCGAGCAACTGCACCTTTAAGGAACCCGGCATCAAGCGCAGGCCCACTTAGCCAATCATAACTATGCTTGAATATCCCAATTGACAGCAAAGCTACAATCGCGCAAAAGATGTAACCTCCAAGCGATAAATCCTCAATTGAGAAGAACTTGGAGAAAAATAACACTGCAATCAGAAGTGAACAGATCATGACTCCAAGAAGAGTCCTTCTGAGCGCATTAAGCGGCAGTGAAATGCGCCATACCAACATAATGCCTATGATGGCAACCAAATAAGTGCACGCTGTTGATACCAATCCAAAAGACCAACCAAGCGCACGTCCAGCCAAAATCTCGGCAAAAAGAGCTACGACAATCGCCAAAGATGCAGGTAGCGAACGACTAAGCACGTGCTCAAGGAAAGATCCTGTTACAAGCTCATGATTGGGTTCCAGTGCAAGTACCAAGCTTGGAAGTCCAATAACGATGCCCGACAAGAGCGAGGCCTGTATGGGAATAAAGGGGTATGGTGGCAAAAATACGCAAATAAAAGCCAGGACTGCAGCATAGACCGTCTTTACCAAAAACAGAGAAGCAGAGCGCTGAAGATTATTGATAGAACGACGCCCTTCAGCAACAACCTCAGGCATATGAGCAAAATCATCATCAGCAAGGACAATTTCGGCGACATTGCGAGCAGCAGCAGAACCCGAAGCCATAGCGACCGAACAGTCCGCTTCACGCAACGCCAAGATATCGTTAACTCCATCGCCCGTCATAGCAACCGTATGACCTTGGTTTTTGAGTGCAATAACCAATTCACGCTTTATTTCGGGGGTCACACGACCAAAGACTCGACAATCCTTCACAGCCTGTGCAATAGCTTTTTTGTCTGTGAGCGTTGAAGTATCAATCCATTTGTCTGCCTGAGGAACACCCGCTGTGCGAGCAATGGCGGAGACCGTTACAGGATCATCGCCCGAAATTACACGGAGATTGACTCCTTGTTGGATAAAGTATTCCATCGTCTCCTTTGCGCTAGCACGGAGCTCGTCTTGGATACTCACAAAGCCAAGGAGTTGAGGTTTGCCAACAAATACAGCCTCTTCGTCAAAGTCCTCAACACGTGCCACAATCAATACACGAGCTAGCTCGCCAAAAGAACGAAGTTTGGTCTCTACAGAGGAAAACTCATCGCCAAGTACAAATTGTGCCGCACCCATTACGAGTGCTTGTCCCTCAGAACAAATACAACCTGAATATTTACGCCGAGAAGAAAAAGGAATCGCACGCACAACATCCAGCGCTGCAATCTGTTGTGTTTTAACAAAATTCAAGATAGCGGTAGCAGTTTCGTTTGCATCATCCTCACTTGCATGAGCAATGGTAGAAATTGCTGTGAGTGTTTGTTGGCGAAGTTGTTCACCATCATCAGCACCTACAACTTGGTCGACAATCATGCCACCTGTGGTAATAGTGCCCGTCTTGTCCAAACAAAGCGCATCAACACGAGCAAGTGTCTCAATGCAATATGCCTGCTGCACAAGCACCTGATGCTGACCCAAACGCGTAGTTGCGACGGCTAATACCGTCGAAGTCAACAGTACAAGACCTTGAGGAATCATTGCGATAACTGCAGACACAGAGGTCAAAATCGCATGATTAAGCTCGGCTCCCGTCATAGATGTACGAATAAAGAGCGCGATCCCCAGAGGAATCAGCATGTAGCCACCTAGACGGACAACAGATTCAACAACGTTTTTAATTTCAGAGCGTATAGGCTTAACGTATTTTGCCTCCGCATTGATACGAGCAGCATAACCATCCTTGCCTACCTTATTAACGCGACATACAAGAGATCCCGAGTCAACGAATGAACCCGAGAGAATCTCGTCACCAACATGTTTTGATACAGGCTCAGACTCACCCGTCAATAAACTTTCATTCATTGTCGCAGCACCTGCAAGCACCAAAGAATCTGCGGGCACCTGCTGTCCATGGGCAAGAACAATCACATCATCAAGCACAAGTTCTGAAGAGGAAATAAGCTGGTCTTTGCCATCGCGCCGTACATGCACATCTGAGGCAGTTAAGAGCTGCAGTCTATCAACCTGACGTTTTGCTCGAATCTCTTGAATAACGCCAATAAAAAGATTAATGAGAGGAGTTGTAACAAACAAGAGATTGCGAAAATAACCTGTAGTAAGCACCAGAAGCGCAATCACTAGGTTTATGCCATTAAAGAAGGTAAGGGTATGCTCGCTGATGATTTGCGAAATGGTTTTTGTTTTGACATCAGTGTCGACATTTGATTTACCCTGCGCCTTACGCTTTGCTACCTCAGCTCCACTAAGGCCCGTATAGTTATCGGAAAACGCCAACGTTCCCCCTCTCAAAGCCACCCATCTTGCCCTATCCTAGAGCGATTAACTATAATGCCAAATGTTCGCCCTCTTAGCTCAGTGGATTAGAGCGTCTGCCTCCGGAGCAGAAGGCCGCGGGTTCGAATCCCACAGAGGGCACCAGACACAAAATGAGTCCGTAGGAGCATAAACTTCTACGGACTTTTATTTCAAAAAAATAAGACTTTAGCGACACAAATCCAGAATTTGACGATATTTCTCAAGGCTGACGCGCTCGACTATAACCTCTCCAATAGCATGTATACGCACGAGATTGATGTGATTGCCGTGACGTTTTTTATCCGCTAAAGATCGCCGATAGAGACAATCAACATCAAGCGCTGTCGTAGTAGGTAGTCCATGCGCAGCACAGAGCCTACTAATACGTTTGCTGGTGTCAATATCGCAGAGCCCAAGAGCTGCATCAGCACGGGCCATACAGCAAAGACCTGCAGCAACGCAGCTACCATGACCCAGGTGATACCTGCTTTCTGCTTCAATAGCATGGCCTATTGTGTGACCCAAATTAAGGGTCTGACGAAGTCCTGCTTCGCGTTCGTCTGCATCCACTACATCACGTTTAATCTCAACACAACGACTCACAAGCTCAATGGTGCGCTGAGGATCATCCAACGTCAGTGGTCTCTCTTCAAGAGAAGCAAAAAGCTTTGGGTCACAAAGTACTCCATACTTGATAATCTCACCGATAGAATCAGAGAATAGCTCGGGCGATAGAGTTGATAGGCATGTGACATCAGCAATAACTGCAGATGGTTGCCAAAATGCACCCGCAAGATTTTTACCTGCCGCAAGGTCCACTGCTGTCTTGCCACCAACAGAGGAATCAACCATAGCAAGTAATGAAGTGGGCACCTGTACTACCGCACAACCGCGCATATAACAGGCAGCAGCAAAGCCAGCCAAATCGCCTACGACACCACCGCCCAACGCCACCACAACATCATCTCGAGTGAGGCCAGCAGCGGCAATATTTTCAAGCAGACCTGCGAGGACTGTCATATTTTTGGATTGCTCACCTGCAGGGATGATGGCAGTTTTTACTTCGTAAGCTGCAGCATTAAGCGCGTTATATGTTTGCCTACCATACAAGGGGTATACATTGCTATCCGAGACGAGCATGGCTTTTTGGCCGCCAACAGAAGTACGCACTACAGAACCCAAAGAATCTAAAATGTCACTTCCTACATGCACTTCATAGCCACGCGATGCCGTATTCACCGAAACGCTTTTCATCAGTTTTCTCCTCTAAGCAGAGCGCGACTCCGCCTCACGCTTCAGGCGGTCGCCTTCCGCTAAAAGATCAAAGAGTTTTTGCTCATCATGCTTATCAAGTGCATCTTTGTACTGCTGCAAATTGCCAATCAAAAGCTCTAGTTCTGTACTTAAATTATCTGCATTATCCAAAAAGAGTTCTGTCCACATACCTGGATTCAAACGTGCCACACGCGTTAAATCACGGTATGAACCAGCCGAGAAACCCTTGTGATGGCGGGCAGTAGGACTTTTGACATAAGCATTAGACACCACATGCGCAAGCTGGCTGGTATAAGCAATCATCTCATCATGATAGGCAGCAGTAGCAAGCATCCAGCTACCAAAGCCCGCTGGCTCTAGAAGTCGCTTGAGTCGCTCCAGAATATTTACACGCTCAATGTCATCCATATGCTCAGGAGGTACCACAACCATAGGAGCACCGCGAAACATTGAGGCGCGTGAATGTGCATAACCAGAGTACTGAGTACCCGCCATAGGGTGACAGCCCACAAAAGCAAAACTATATTTTTTTGCCATCGGAAAGCAGCTTTCACAAACTGTACGCTTAACTCCCACCGTGTCAATCACAATAGCGCCCGTTGAAATAAGCGGGGCTTTCTCTTGTAACCACTCAATCGCTGCGGCAGGATAACCCGCCAAAATCAAGAGTTCACAGCTGGGGATGGACTCGTCGTTGAGTTCACCTGCAACCGTATCAATCATCGCTAACTCGAGAGTTGAATGTGTGCGATTCCAAGCAAAGACCTCGCGTCCACCCTCATGGAGGGCTTTGGCAAAAGAGCCTCCCATCAGACCAAGGCCAACGATACCAACACGCCCTGGAACAAAATTCAATGCACTGGATTCATCTCGGCTAGGCTGTGGCATCCTCTTCCCTCTCAGTAGCAAGATTTTTTGCATCCATTGAGCCAGGCAGTGGCGCCTCCTCATAATCAAGGTCTGCAGTAATTGCCTGACGAATCAAAGCAATGCGCTTCATAGCCTCGGCAAACATCTCAGGAGTTAATGCCTGCGCACCATCAGACCATGCGAGCGAGGGATGATTGTGGACTTCGATTTCTAGACCATCAGCGCCCGCAGCAGTTGCCGCGTATGCAATAGGACTCACGTAACGTGTATGGCCCGTCGCATGACTGGGATCACCCACCACAGGCAAGTGAGTCAGTTTGTGTAGTACAGGAATTGCATTTACATCAAAGGTATTACGAGTACGCGTCTCAAAGCTGCGGATGCCACGCTCGCACAGAATAACGTTCTGATTTCCCTCACTCATGATGTACTCTGCAGCCATCAGCAACTCATCTACCGTACCGGCAATTCCACGCTTAAGCAGGATGGGGATGTTGGTTTTGCCCACTTCACGCAGCAACGGGAAATTCTGCGCATTTCGAGCACCAATCTGCATGACATTAATCTTTTTGTCCACAAAAAGTTGAACATCGCGAGGATCCATAACCTCAGTAACAATAGGCATATTGGTTTCTTCTGCCGCCTCAAGCAAGAGGTCAAGTCCTTCTTCACCCATACCTTGGTAAGCATAGGGACTCGTGCGAGGCTTGTATGCGCCTCCACGCAACATCGTAGCCCCAGCCTCTTTGACTGCACGCGCAATCTCAATCAGGTTCATTCCTTCAACTGAACAAGGTCCAGCCATAACTTGAAAATGACCGCCACCAATCAATACGCCTCGACCACAATCAACAATGGTGTCATTGGGATGAAACTTACGATTGGCCTTTTTGAAAGGTTCAGACACACGCTGGACCTGCTCAATGATGTCCATACTTTCAAGCAAAAATGGATCAATTTGTGTGGTATCGCCAATAATGCCAACAATGGTTTCATTTTGACCCTGACTGACATTTGCCTTGTACCCACGACCCTCAATCCATTGAATGAAATGGTCCAACTGTTCTTTGGTAGCCGTTTTTTTAACGATGGCAATCATAGGGGCCATCCTCCTTTGTCCCAGGTTCAAAATATTTAGTCGTGGTACATGGTAACAGCGCAACAAAAATAAATATTTTCAAATGACTAGTTGGTAACTACTGCGACGCATTTATATCTCTTGAATTCTCCACTCCTTACAATAACTATGTAAGAAAAGTAACGAGATTTCGGAGTTCATGCGTGGATATACTCATTAGCCCAGGAAGTCTTGGTGGCAAGGTTAACTCTATTGCTTCCAAATCAGTCGCTCATCGACTGCTTATCTTGGCTGCATTTGCTGATAAGACCTGCAATATCGACTGCAGCAGCAGCTCGCAAGATATTGATGCCACTATCGCTTGCCTCAAAGCACTTGGTGCACATATCACACATACCAAAACAGGATTTCGCGTAGTCCCCATCCCAAAGACATCAAGGTTCGAGCCACATGCACAAGCAAAACTCGACTGCGGAGAGTCCGGTTCTACTCTGCGCTTTATGTTACCTGTAGCAGCAGCGCTTGGTGCAGGGGCAAGCTTTACGGGAAGGGGTCGTTTAGCACAACGTCCCCTCGCTCAACTTACAGACGCGCTTTGCTCACATGGTTGCAATCTTTCTGAATTTGGCAACTGGCCACTTGAACTAACAGGACAGCTTCAACCAGGAAACTATACGTTACCAGGCAATGTTTCTTCACAGTATGTGACAGGACTTTTACTCGCTGCTCCCCTGCTCAAAGGCACAACGGAGATATTAGTAAGCGAGCCCTTCCAATCTGAGCCCTACGTCCGCTTAACCCTTAACGCACTGAGCTTATTTGGAGTGGAATGCGAAGCTGGACACAAACAGCTCGCTGATGGTAGCTATCGCACTTATCGTGTTTTTGGGCGAGGAACACAGCTAACAGCACCTGAGACGGTCACGGTGGAAGGCGACTGGTCTAACGCTGCTTTTTGGCTGGTAGCAGCTGCTATTGGCAAGAAACCTATTTCAGTCAAACAACTCAACCTTAGCAGTGCTCAAGGAGACCGCGTTATCTTGGCAGCCCTTTCACTTTTTGGCGCGCAAGTTGTTCGTGGCAACAATACCGCAACCGTAGGTCCTGCTTCCCTACAAGGTATTCGTATTGATGTTTCAAATTGTCCCGATCTTGTACCACCGCTGGCTGTACTTGGCGCATGTGCTACGGGCACCACACGCCTTGCCAATGCAGGTCGTCTACGCCTCAAAGAATCCGATCGACTGCAAACCGTAAGTGCAACACTTCAAGCACTTGGGGCACAAGCTCGCATCGAAACCGATGATTTGCTTATCAGTGGAGGCACAGCTCTTACGGGTGGGGTTGTAGACGCTGCAGGAGACCATCGTATTGCAATGATGACAGCTATTTTGGCAACCCAATGCACAGGAGATACGCTCATCCACGGAGCAGACTGTGTTGCTAAATCCTATCCCCACTTTTTTGAAGACTTTGCCCTACTAGGTGGCAAAGCACAAGCTCAGGAGGTCATAAATGCCCTCTAGTTTTGGCAGCGCCTTGCGTGTCACAATATTTGGCCAGTCTCATTCACCTGCTATTGGTTGCGTCATCGAAGGCCTACCTTCGGGCCACCATATCAATCTAGAAGCGCTCGCCCAGCATATGATGCGCCGCTCACCTGGCCAAGCACGCTGGTCAACGCCTCGCAAAGAGGCAGATGCCGTATCTATTCTGTCTGGTCTCAACCCTGCTGGTAATACCTCAGGAGCACCGCTGGCGCTTGTTATTCAAAACACCAACACGCGTCCTAGCGATTATGAGGAACTTAAACGAGTACCCCGCCCTAGCCATGCCGATTGGACTGCTCAACAAAAATGGCACGGCGAACAGGATGTCTCTGGTGGAGGACACTTCTCAGGTCGCCTCACCGCACCACTTTGTGCAGCAGGTGGTATTGCAATGCAACTTTTGTCCGAGCGTGACATTTGCATCGCCGCTCACCTAAGCGAATGTGCAGGCGTGACCGATGAGGCATTTCTTGCCCGAGGATCTATTGCTGATGCAGAGGCGCTCGCAGCACAAATGCATACATTAAAAGATGGCCGAAAGTTTCCCGTACTTAGTGACCAAGCAGCAGAAGAGATGCAGGCCCGCATCGAAGAGACAAGAAAAGCTTGCGATTCTGTAGGTGGTATTGTGGAATGCGTTGCCACAGGACTCCCTGCAGGCATCGGCTCGCCAATGTTTGACGGGATTGAATCGACCATTGCGCGTATTGTCTTTGGAATTCCCGCAGTAAAGGGTCTGGAATTTGGTGCGGGTTTTGCCACCGCAAGGATGCTTGGCAGCGAGCACAATGACCCCTATGTAATTGTTGATGGCAAGGTATATCCTGCCAAAAACGATGCAGGCGGAAATTTGGGAGGCATTACAAGTGGCGCTCCCCTCTTGTGGCGCATGGCAGTCAAACCCACTTCTTCAATCGCGCAAGAACAACACTCGGTTGATCTCATACGCAATGAGGAGACTGTTCTTCGTGTACATGGCAGACACGACCCCTGCATAGCCCCACGCGCTGTACCTGTAGCAGAGTCCGCATGTGCTCTTGCTATCTTGGATTCTTGGCTTGCTTGGCCTCCCTGTGGCGCAGATGATGAGCATTACTTTTAAACTACAAAAGGAACAAATAACGTCTACTGAGAGAAAGCAGAACGATCGTGGCAGATATTTCAGAAATACGTAAGCATATTGACCGTATCGATAATGACATTCTTGAGCTCTTCAAAGAACGCATGGATGTTGCCAATGAGGTCGCGGCTTATAAAGGTGAGCACAAGCTTCCCGTTTTTGACCGCAATCGCGAACACCAAATACTTGTCAATGCTGCAGCCAAGGTGCCCGAGGACCAGCAGGCCTATGTCCAAGTACTGATGTCTTTGCTTATGGAAGCTTCTCGCTCACGTCAAACTAGTTCTTTGGGTCGCAGCAATCAGGTAGTTTCAAACATTAATAAAGCTATCAAAGAGTCTCCTGAGCTTTTCCCTCGCGATGCATTTGTTGCCTGCCAAGGCGTTGAGGGGGCTTATTCGCAAATTGCAACTGACCGCCTGTTCAAGCATGCCAACATCAGCTACTTCGATACCTTTGATGGTGTTTTTCGTGCGGTTGACCAGGGATTTTCTGACTATGGTGTACTGCCCATTGAAAACAGCAGTGCAGGATCGGTGAATGAAGTCTACGACCTTATGATGCAGTATGACTTCCATATCGTACGCACCTGCCGCCTTAAGGTTGATCACAATCTTCTTGCCAAACCAGGCACTAAACTTGAGGATATTCGCGAGATATATAGCCATGAGCAAGCGGTTGCTCAGAGCATGGGCTTCTTGCAATCACTACCTAATGCTCAGGTACATGTGGTTGAGAATACCGCCGTTGCCTCCAAACTGGTTGCTAATTCCGAACGCAGTGATGTTGCTGCTCTTGCATCACGTGCTTGCGCAGAACTTTATGGTTTAGTTCCCCTTGCACAAGCAGTGCAGGATCGCGATGACAACTACACCCGCTTTGCTTGTATCACAAAAAAACTCACAATCTATCCTAGTGCAGACCGCAGTTCTTTGATGCTTGTTGTTGGTAATGAACCTGGCGCTCTTTTCAAAGTGCTTGCTAAGTTTTATGCCCTCGATATCAACATCATTAAACTTGAGAGTCGACCTATTCCAGGCAAGGACTTTGAATTCATGTTTTACTTTGATGTGGATTGTCCCGTAGTGGCTCCTGAATTTACACAGCTCATGTCCACCCTGGGCAATGTCTGCGAAGACATGCGCTATCTCGGAAGTTACAGCGAGGTCATCTGATGGCTGAAGCCTCCGACGCTCGCTTTGGCCTACTTGGTCGCAAACTTGGGCATAGCTGGTCACCTCGCATCCACAAGATGCTAGGTTCGACTCCCTATGCGCTTTTTGAACGCGAGCCAGAAGAGGTTAGAGACTTTATTCGCCATGGCGCATGGCAGGGGCTCAATGTCACCATTCCTTACAAGGTCAATGCTTTTGCACTGGCTGATGAGGTAAGTGAACGTGCACAACGCATAGGAGCCGCCAACACCTTGGTCAAACGTAGTGATGGCGGTATTTTTGCTGATAATAGCGATGTGGGTGGCTTTGCTTGGATGCTCAAACGCTTTTGTGAACGTCACTGGGGCGCGGACGGAGTTCGACTACTTTCTCATTTGCCTGTTGTCGTTCTGGGATCTGGTGGCGCAAGTCAAGCGGTGCAAGCCGCTCTGAAGGAATTTGGAGCCCATGTCAGTGTAATCTCTCGTTATAGTGACGATAACTATGACACGCTTGTCACACGTCATGCAGATGCTGGACTTCTCATCAATACGACGCCTGTAGGTATGTATCCCGACTGTCCAGCAAGTCCTCTTAGCAAGGCGAAACTGGCAAAGCTCAGCCACTTGCGAGGAGTCATTGATGTTGTCTACAACCCTGCACGCACAGGTCTTTGTTTACAAGCAGAACGGCATTCCTTTTGAGTCTGGACTTGCCATGCTTGTTGCTCAGGCAGCTCTTTCATCTGAGCTTTTCTTGAGCACAACGCATTCACTGGAGACCGTTGAAGTGATTGAGCGTGAATTGCGCTGCTCTATGACCAATATCTGCTTAATTGGCATGCCAGGAGTTGGCAAGACAAGTACAGGCAATCTTTTAGCGCGCGAATTACATCGTCCTTTTATTGACCTTGATGCGGCTTTTAGAATAAAAGAAGATACCAGCGCTGCAGACTTTATCAGCGCACATGGCGAAGCTGCTTTTCGCGACGCTGAATCCCAAATACTTGCAGATTATGCAAGCAAGTCGGGTCTTGTTATCTCCTGTGGTGGCGGTGTAGTTGTACGCAAAGACAACTATGATTTGCTTCACCAAAATGGACTTATCGTGATGCTGGATCGCCCTCTTGAACAGCTTTCCACCAGGGGCAGACCCCTCTCACAGTCCAAAGGGCTAGAGCAGCTCGCGGAGGAACGCATGGATCTCTATCGTAGCTGGGCGGATACAATTGTTGCAGGCACTGGCTCTCCTGCAGGTGATGCATGTGCTATTATTGACTTCCTCAAAACCCAAACGACATAGAAATTGATTTGCTCAATTAATTTCTTTTTTTGCCTAAGCAAGCTGCCACTCACCGTTTGAGCTTTGGAAAAGCTATATGTAGAGCAGAATCTTTCCTATACTGAAGTTTCGCAACTTCAAGGAGGATAGAGTCTTATGGCAGCCGAAGCTTCGCCTTCGTCAATCGCAGAATCAGTACTTTCGAGTGTAGGCGGCAAAGAAAATGTCCGCTCTAACTCTTTGTGCATGACGCGACTCAGGCTGCGTATCGTCAATCCTGAAGAAGTTGACGATGAAGAGCTGGAATCCATCCCTGGTGTACTTGGCTTGGCTTCGCGAGGCTCTGATGGTCTTGAGGTGGTTTTTGGACCACGTCTTGTTCGCGATGTTTATAACTCCTTTGTTGGGCTCACTGGCCTTAATCCTGAAGATGCAGATACTGTAGTGGGTACATCTCCTTTAGCATCTAATCTACGTGTGCGTATTAGTCCTTCTCGTCAGCGCTCTTACGAAGCACAATCGCGCGCCAACGATGCCGCTTTATCTGATGGTGTGCATCTTTTGAGTCATGTTAATGCTGATGTTGATGATTTGGCAGGACTCAGCCAACTTTTTGAGCAAGATAAGACGGGCGAAGCAGACGCCATGCAAGAAAAGTCAAACGAAGTAAGCGCTGCTGATGATTCTGAGGATGAGAGTATCCATACTCAAGACTACAGACTTCTTATCATCAACGGACCCAATATCAATATGCTTGGTATTCGCGAACCTGATATTTATGGTCATAGCAGCTACGATGATTTGCTAACCCTTTGCAAGGCTGTAGCGAGTGAAGTTGGCTTTAGTACTTGCTCGTGTTTTCAGTCCAACCATGAGGGCGATATTGTTGACCGCATCCAAGATGCCTATCAGGTTTATGACGGCATCATCATCAATCCAGGGGCTCTGACACACACTTCAATTGCTTTGCTTGATGCCCTGCGTGCGGTTGGTATTCCCACTATTGAGGTGCATATTTCTGAGGTAGACAAGCGTGAAGCCTTTAGGCAGATTTCTTACGTGCGCGACGCATGCTTTGAGTCTATTGTGGGCTTAGGTATCGAGGGTTACGCCAAAGCCATTAGGGATATGGCTGCTCATCTTAATGTCACCGCTTGCAACCTGTAGTCGTCATTTTCTCTATAGTCTATAAGTCATCACGTCCTATACAGCCTCTGCAGACGGTTCAATACCGTCCCAAACCCCCGCAAACGGTTCAAAACCGTACCAAATGGCTCGAGAAACCCCAGATAAAAATTGTCGCGAGGGCGCTTATTGAACCCGATGTAGGTAAAAGGGTGCTTATTGAACCGTCTGCGAAGAGAGCGCAAGCGAAAAGGTGCGTCGTGAACCGCCTGTGGAGCAGAAAAACGTGTTGTAGACCCGCTGCGGAGAAGAAACTAACCGCAGCGCCAAATAGCATTTTCGGTGATGAGGTAGTCAACAGCGATTGTTTTGTCTTCATGTGGCAAAGGGTTACTTGAGACCTGCATCGAGCGGACAAGAGCGAGCTTGTGACCAGGATAGAAGGTAAGAAACTCATCGAGTTTATCGTCATCTTCGCCGACGCGGTAACCTTGGCCATCAAACACCAGCCCAGGTACGATACAGAGCGACTCTACAAGCTCGCTACAGCTGAAGCCCAACGTATCACCTTCGGCACGGCAGCTAGATGCCTCGGGAATCGTACGTTCTGTAACGTCAAGCTCTACTTCAGCAAAGATCTCAATACAGTCGGCAACACCATTGCAATCCAAGCAAAGTCCCACACGCTTACCAGCAGCAAAAGCTCGCGTGGCTAGGGCTGTCATAGAGATACCGCCTTGGTCACCTACAGGTAGCAACACTACCTGCGCACGAGTCCACAAATCAAGTTTGCTTAACAACTCAAGTGCGCCTTCATTGTCTGTGGTACTGCTGATAACAGGAGTCGGTAATGCACGCAGATAACTTGCTTCAAGTGCAGTCTTACTTGCATCTGCTCCATTTGAGCTTGCCATGCATTTCCCCTCTACTGCGCTACAGTGTAAGTCTAAAAATCATAGCAAAAGCTTTCACATACGTTGGAGATAAACTCATGCCACGTTCTTATACACCTAAGTATTCGCATAAGACCTTTGATGGTATCGATGTGCTCATCGTAAGCGGAGAAGTAAAAAAATTCAACCTTCGAATACGACCTGATGCCAGCGTACGTCTTTCTGTACCGTCAAGCGTACGCCCAGCTCAAGTTGATGCTTTTATTCTCGACCATCTAGATTGGATTAAAAATACTGTACTCAAAACGAAACAAAAGACTTCTGCAAACAAACCTAGCAAAGAAGAAATCGCTCGCGATAAGGAAATACTCTCGCGGCTCTTACCTGCTCTTTTTGCAAAATACGAGCCTATACTTAAGGTACAGTGTACTGACTGGCGCACCCGTTATATGATCAGCCGCTGGGGATCTTGCAACGTAGGAAGCGGCAAAATCACCATAAACACCGAGCTTGCACATCTGCCCAAATTCTGTCTTGAATCTGTTGTAGTGCATGAACTTTGTCATCTAAGGATACGCTCACACAATAGCGAATTTTATGCACTGATGGAAAGTGTCTATCCAAAATGGCGGGAGGCGCGTATTTATCTCAACACGCATCCACCCCGCCGTTAAAAAAGCAAAATACCGCCACACAAGCTGGATTTAGTAAACCATACCCATCGCCTCTTGCACCTCGGCAAGCGTGGCCTGAGCGACCTCGTTGGCGCGTCTATTGCCATCGTGTAATACATCTTTGATGTAATCAAGGTCCTGCTCATACTCACGACGCTTCTCACGAATTGGTGCAAAATAGCCGTTAACCGCCTCGGTAACGTAACGTTTAAGCGCGCCGCCGCCACCCATACCAATCTCTTCTGCAATCTCCTTGGGATCGCGGCCTGTGCAAATGCCTGCTGTGGTAAGCAGAGCAGAGACACCAGGACGATTCTCAGGATCAAAGGTAATATTGCGATCGGAGTCAGTCTTGGACTTCTTGATAAGCTTTGCGGTTTCTTCTGCCGTCATGCACAAAGAAATCGCATTGCCATAAGACTTGCTCATCTTGCGACCATCTAGACCAGGAAGCAAGGGGGTAGAGGTAAGCAGACCCGAGACCTCAGGAAACACATTACAGTGATAACGGTCGTTAAAACGACGAGCAATTTTACTTGTTACCTCAATATGAGGCAGCTGATCACGACCAACAGGAACGATATTGCCCTTGCAGAACAAAATATCGCAGGCTTGGTGCACGGGATAAGTCAAAAGCAAACCTGTAAGCGCATGTCCACTGGCTTCCTGCTCGGCTTTAACCGTAGGGTTACGTTCAAGCTCGGCCTCAGAAACTAAGGAGAGAAAAGGCAGCATCAGCTGATTGGCTGCAGGCACTGCTGAGTGGGTAAAAATCATGGTCTTTGCAGGATCAATGCCACAAGCAAGATAATCCATCACCATGTTGTAGACATTATCCTGGATATGCTCAGTATTGTCGCGATCGGTAATGACCTGATAGTCCGCAATAATGACATTGGACTTAACGCCCATATTTTGTAAGCGTACCCGCTCAATCAGAGTGCCAAAATAATGACCCATATGCAGACGACCCGTAGGACGATCGCCAGTAAGCATGGTATACGCTTCGGTTTTGCCATCGGCAAGATCTGCCTGAATTTGGTTGCTACGCCTCAGCGCTGCTTCATAACTTCCCTCGTTGGGCATCAAAGCCTCCTCTAATCTCGTTAACGCTCTCTATCATAGGCTATACATCCCAGCGGCTGGATAGTCAAAAACGTAATGCTTGGACAAAAGCTTTGACCAAAAGGTCTTTAGTCATCAAACTCCGCAGCTTCCTCACGCAAGACAAGAATCGCCGCAATTGCATGAGCTGCCCCTAGCAAAAGGGTAAAGAGTGCATCAACAAATCCAATAAGCGCAAAGATATGAAAGAGCTCGGCTGAACCCACAGGTTTAAGCGTAGTGCCAAAAGCCGCTGAATAAAACGAACTTACAAACACATAATCAAGAGCAAGACAAACAAAGGCAAAGGCACCAGATGCAACGCCTTTCCCCAAAGACGGATGATAATCTATGCGCGCTCGAGAGCGGTATCGCAACTCCCCCACTACACCCAAAGCAAGCTGTACTAAAGCAACAAGCAAAACAATGTTGCCAATACTTGCAGACTTACCTGAAACTACCGCAAAGCTGTCAGGATGCATAACGGTCACGAGCGTAGCAATAACAGAAATCGCACCAGCGGCTAAAGCGACACGCGACGAAACCTTGGTTAGGTCTTGAGATTGAGGAAACATAAAGATTTATCCATTCAAAGTATGAGAACTAGCCAACGCTCAAGATTGTGACATAAGAGAAGGACTCCTGAAACCAGGAGTCCTTCTTGTCTAACAATTGTTGCGTAAAAACTTATGCAGGAATCACTGTCATAGCGATAGCAAGAATAATCACGCAAACCACGGACAGAATGCCGACAAGCTTGATGGCAAACTTGAACCAAGTGGAGTACTCAACACGAGCAAGAGCAAGGCCACCCATGATTGCTGCAGAGGTCGGGGTAATCAGGTTGACAACACCGGAAGCAGCGGAGAAGACCATGATCATGACTGCAGGGTTGAATCCAAGATTGGCGGCCAAGGGCCCCATGATGGGCATGGAAACGCCAGCCATACCAGAAGTCGAAGGAATCAGGAAGGAAAGCAGGAAGTAAAGCAGGTAGCTGCCGATAGCCAAGACAGGACCAGAGGTGCCCTCCAGTGCTGCAGAAGCATTGTTCAAAACATAGTTGGAGAGGTTGGTTGCGTTCATGATCATGGTGACGCCGCGAGCAACAGCAATGATCAAGACAACGGACATCATTTCGCCAGCACCGGACATAAAGGTGTCCACAATCTCGTGCTCAGAGAAGCCATAGACAACACCAATGACGATGGCCATGAGAAGGAACCAAGTGGTGGACTCTGCAAAGTACCACTCACCCAAAGGAAGGTCGGTCAGGAAGCCAGACCAAGATTCAAAGAAAGTAATACCGAAGCTGCCCCAAGGTACAAAGCCGAGGATCATGATAAGGAAGGAGATAGCAAAAATCCAAAGAACTGCCTTCTGCTTGCCAGTAAGCTGCGTATCGCCAACCTCAGCAATGTTGTTACCGTAAGCTTCGCGAGCAGCCTCGAGCTCAGCGTCAGACATGATGGTTGCGGAAGGATCCTTGCGAACCTTCTTGGCATACTGGACAACGATGAAAGAAGAAACTGCCCAAGTAGCAATGAGGAGGATAAGACCGAGCGCAATGGTAATACTTTGATCAACAGCAATACCAACACTCTCAGCGCTGAGTGCGTCAACAGCTGCACCCACTGCGAAGGGGTTGACGGTGGAGCCGAGGCAACCAACACCAGCACCCAAAAGAATCATCATGACACCAGTCATGGGGTCAAAGCCTGCAGCCATCATGGTTGCAGCAAGCAGGATGTAGAAACCGACGGTCTCCTCGCAGAAGCCATAGGTAGAACCCAGTACAGCAAAGAGAAGCATCAAGAGAGGGATAAGAATAAGCTCCTTGCCATGCATCTTTTTAACAAGGTTGGTAATACCAACGTTAAGTGCGTTGGTCTTGTTAACGATGCCGAGGAAGCCGCCCAGCACCATAACAAAGAGACAGACGGACATAGCATCGCCGAAACCATTAACGGATGCCATGGTGAACGTGCCGAGAGAAGCACCCGTGACAAGCTCCTTTGCGCCATCTTCGGTCAAAGCGCCGGTAGCCTGGCCATTGAGCAGCCATGAGATTGCCACAACAGCAATCATGAGGATGTAAATGATACTAAACGAAGTTAGCATCTCCCTCTTCTTCTTTGGCTTAGTTGCCTCAGCCATTCCAACTCCTTTCCTTGCGCCCGCAGGCGCTCCAACAAAACTTGTGCAAATCACACACCAGAACGTGTGTAATGTTAGCGAAACTAAGATATCACAACTCCATCACAATGGTGAGCGTAGGCAATTTGTCGGTGAAAATATTCGATTATCTATTTTGGATAACTTCAGCCGCACTCACCGAATTTGAGCATGAATAACCTGCATGTTTTAGAAGAATAAACATAAAAAGAGTTCCCATCCTTATGTTTTATTCAACTAAAATTTGCAATATTTTGAGAATACAAAAGTCGCCGTAAAAAAATTGTTACTTGACAAAATAGAAAAATTATAGTAGCAACAAAAACCTCCTTGGATTCAAAATCCAAGGAGGTGCATTGCTTTATATAGAGCAAGAACTTACTTCAGGGTTGCGTACATAACAGCCTTGATGGTGTGCATACGGTTCTCTGCCTCGTCAAAGACACGAGACTGACGGCCCTCGAAGACCTCGTCAGTAACCTCCATCTCGGTGATACCAAACTCCTCGGCAACCTCCTTGCCATGGGTGGTGTTGGTGTCGTGGAAGGAAGGCAGGCAGTGCTCAAAGATAGCGTTGGGGTTAGCCTCAGCCATGAGCTCCTTGGTAACACGGTAAGGAGTCAGAAGCTTGATGCGCTCACCAAACAGGTCATAGGACTCGCCCATGGAAACCCAAATGTCGGTGTAGAGGCAATCGCAGTTCTTGGCGCCCTCGTGGGGATCCTCGGTCAGAACAATCTCGCAGCCGTTCTCAGCAGCAATCTCGCGGCAGGTAGCAACAAGATCAGCATCCGGCATACGCTCCTCAGGACCGCAAGCGCAGAAGTTGATGCCGAGTTTGGCGCAAACAACCATCAGGGAGTTAGCAACATTGTTGCGAGCATCACCAAAGAAGGTGAGCTTCTTGCCGCGGATGTCACCAAACTCTTCCTTCATGGTGAGGATGTCAGCGAGCATCTGGGTGGGGTGGAACTTATCGGTCAGACCATTCCAGGTAGGAACGCCAGACTTCTCTGCAATCTCCTCAACCTGATCCTGAGCAAAGCCGCGGTACTCAATACCATCAAACATACGGCCGAGAACACGGGCGGTGTCCTCAGTGGACTCTTTGTGGCCCATCTGAGAGCTGTTAGGATCCAGATAAGTAACGCCCATGCCAAGGTCATAAGCGCCAACCTCAAATGCGCAACGGGTGCGAGTAGAGGTCTTCTGGAAAATAAGAACGATGTTCTTGCCCTCAAGGTAACGGTGAGGGATGCCAGCGCGCTTCATGTTCTTGAACTGAGCAGCCAGATCAAGAAGGTAGTTGATCTCAGCAGGGGTGTAGTCAAGCAGCTTAAGGAAATTGCGGCCGGACAAAGAAATGGCCATAATTCGTTCCTTTCATAAAAATTTTTCTATATCTGACCTACAAGCCAAAGGGCAGGTAAGACCTGCCCTTTGGGTATTACTTTTTAAGCGCCGCCTACACGAGGTCCTCACGCCAGAAGGGCATGGACATGCAACGGGGGCCGCCACGGCCGCGGGAAAGCTCTGCGGAGGGAACAACGAGGAGGTCGAGACCTTCCTTGTACAGAACATCGTTGGTAACGGTGTTGCGCTGGTAAACGCAAATCTTGCCAGGTGCAACTGCGAGGGTGTTGGAACCATCGTTCCACTGCTCACGAGCTGCTGCGACGGGATCGCCGCCACCGCACTTGATGAGCTGGACGGTATCCAGACCCATAGCCTTTGCCAGAACGTGCTCGAGGGTGTCGTTCATTTCCTCGATAGCAATCTCGCCCTCAGAAGCGCCCTTGGTGAGCTTGAAGACCTGCAGGGTACCCATGATGCCTGGGTGAATGGTGAACTTGTCAACATCAATCTGGGTAAAGACGGTGTCAAGGTGCATGAAGGCACGAGACACGGGGATGTTGAATGCGTAGATGGTGTCAATCTCGCACTGGTCTGCCTTCTCCCAGAACATGTGCTGTGCCAAAGCGTCAATGGCGGCAGCCTGCGTACGCTGAGAGATACCGATTGCCAAGGTGTGAGCGTTGATGTTGAGAACATCGCCACCCTCGGTGTGGTAAGCAGAATCGCGACGATACCACAGGGGAGACTCTTTGTACTCAGGGTGATCGCGGAAGATGTACTTACCATACAAAGTCTCGCGATTACGAGTGACAGAGTACATGTGGTTGAGGTTAACGCCGTGACCAACAATTGCAAAGGGGTCACGAGTAAAGTAGGTGTTGGGCATGGGGTCAATCAGGAGATCAGACTCGCTGTCCTGATCTGCACCAACGAGGTCAGCAAGCAGGTTGCTGGAACGAGTCGGAAGCTCGAGCTCGTTCTTACGAATACCAGCGATGGACTTCTCTACGAAGGCCTGGGTATCCTCAATGGAATCCATGAACTCCTTGACAACTGCACGGGTGTGCCTGCCACGAAGACCAGACTCGTCGAGCCACTGGTTGGTGAACTCCTCACGAGTGCCTGCTGCATCAAGAGCCTCAGCAACGAGCTTCTCGAGGTACAAAACCTCAGCGCCCTGCTCACGCAGAATCTCTGCAAAGCGATCGTGCTCCTCCTGAGCTACCTCGAGGAAAGGCACGTCGTCAAAAAGCAGACGACCGAGCTCGTCGGGCGGCAGGTTGAGCAGTTCCTCGCCAGGACGGTGGAGCAGTACCTTTTTGAGGGCACCAATCTCGCTGTGGACGTTAAGTCCCTTAGGCATGATTCCTCCCACTCCTTTGTGCCAGTCTTCTGGCACAACTTGAATAGAAACATCACATCGGCATCGCAGTTTTATATCTAAAGTCGCAAGCCGCTGCATTACAATTCCTAACTATATCCAATAGTTTTTAATTTCGATAGCTATAAATTTGTTCACGGGGGAACGGTATTATTTTTTCGTTGAGCGGTTATTTGTGACAAATTTAGATGGTTATATTCACAATTCTTCCCTGATTACCTGCATAAAGTCACCATTATTTCTTGATTATTTCATTTGGGCTGCTTTTTATTTGGCTTTTCTTCTAGAATTTGAGAGAGTGATGTAACAGTCATGTAATATACAGTTTATTTACTAAATATAGATTTTTATTCTTATTTTAGAGAATGCATTTGACATATAAACATCTCTAAAAAAACTTTTTCTAAAGCAAATTTTTAGCCAAATTTCCAACAAATTTTAAAATGCTTCGCTGACGTACTCCACTGACAAAAAACAGTACCCCCGCGGCATTTTATATTGCTCGAACACAGCCAGCTAACTCAAGCAGCTGATAAAATAAAGTCTATTGAGTAAGTGAGAAATGGGGGCTCGTTTATGGCGGACAAAGTTACAGCCACACAAGGCAAAAATCCTGAAAAGTCGGCAAAGACTACAAAGGAAACTGCTACCCCGAAGAATTCTTCTCAAAAGGATAAAATCCAATCACCAAAACATGACTTTTCGTATACGCAAAACCGCGAGATCAGCTGGCTACGCTTTGATGACCGTGTGCTTGACGAAGCGTTAGATGAAACTGTCCCTCTTTTTGAACGACTGAAATTCGTATCCATCTTTGGCTCGAACCTTGATGAGTGGTTTATGATTCGCATCGGTGGTCTTTCTGATTTGAATCTACTCAAACATCAGCCTACAGATAACAAATCCAACCAAACTCCCGCCGAACAGCTTCGAGCCATCTTTACAGTACTTCCCAGTTACATTGAAAAGCAAGAAAAGGCACTGGAGACTATTGAGTCACAACTTTCTCATCGCGGTCTTGAACGTGCGAGCTGTGAAACCATGAACGATGCTGACAAGGTTGTTGCCTCCAAATATTTTGACACACATATTGCACCTATCATCTCGCCGCAAATTGTCGATCCTCGCCATCCCTTCCCCAATCTACGCAATATGCAGCTTTATGTGACCTGCTCACTCAATGGACCTGATGAGTCGGGAATGCTGGGCATTATTGAAGTGCCCGCGTCACTCCCCCGTGTGATTCCCCTACCAAGCACGCAAGAAGTATGGCGTTACACCCTCATCGAAGATGTAATTCGTACTCGCCTAGATGGACTCTTTGGCAATTACCTACCAACTGCTTCTGCGGTCATTCGTCTAACACGCAATGCCGATATCGATCCTGATGGCGAAGGTGTCGGTGAAGAAGAAGACTATCGTCAGCACATGAAACGCGTGCTCAAGCTACGCCAGCGTTTGCAACCAGTGCGCTTGCAAGTCCAGGGACAACTTCCCAAAGATTTGGAGAAATTTATCCTCAGCGAGACAGAACTGCCCCGCAAGCGCGTCTTCCGCGTTAATATGCCTCTAGATTTAGGCTATATCTTCTCGCTTGAGTTGCACCTACCTGTAGATTCGCGAGCGACGCTACTGTATAATCCCTTCTCGCCTCAGCCTTCCTCAATGGTTGATATGTCAAAACCCATTCGTCCACAGGTTGAAGCTAACGATATCCTGCTCTTTTATCCTTATGAGTCAATGGATCCGCTGCTACAACTTATCCATGAAGCGTCATCAGATGATGACTGTATCCAGATTAAAATTACGCTTTACCGCGTAGCCAAACTCTCTAAGCTGTGCGAATCTTTGATTGCGGCATCCGAAAATAACAAAGATGTCACCGTGTTAATGGAGCTGCGCGCGCGTTTTGACGAGGCAAACAATATTGCTTGGGCAGAACGCCTTGAAGATGCGGGTTGCACCGTAATTTACGGTCAAGAAGGTTTTAAGGTGCACTCTAAGATTTGCCAGATTACCTACCACCAACAGGGTGAAATAAAGCGAATCACCTGCCTTGGTACAGGCAATTTCAATGAGAAGACAGCGGGTCTGTACTCCGACTTTATGCTACTTACAGCACATGAGGGCATTGGTGAAGATGGCAATGTATTTTTCCGCAACCTTTCGTTAGGTAATCTGCATGGAAGTTACCGCTATCTTGGCGTGGCACCTACCCGTCTCAAGCCTTTGGTGATGAGTGGCCTTGATCGCGAGATTCATCGCGCCAAAAGTGGTCATGAAGCAGCAGTTCTCATGAAGATGAACTCGCTAACTGACCGTGATGTCATTGATAAGATTTCGGAAGCCTGCGAAGCGGGTGTTCAAGTGACGCTCATCGTCCGTGGTATTTGCTGTATCAAAGCAGGCGTCCCAGGCAAAACAGATGGATTGGTCGTGCGCCAGATTGTAGGGCGCTTCCTTGAACATGCCCGTGTCTACGCCTTTGGATCCGAGATGGATACCATCTATCTCTCCTCTGCCGACATGATGACACGCAATACCGAACGTCGCGTTGAGATTGCCTATCCTGTGCTTGATCCACGCTGTCGTCAGATGGTCAAAGAATACATGGATCTCCAGCTTGCCGATAACACCAAGGCTCGCCAGCTCACCTCAGATGGCATCTGGCAAAAGATTGAACTGGGTGAAGGTGAGTTACTCGTTAACTCTCAGGAAAGACTATGCGCACTTGCCAGTGAACGCGCCCGAGCGTCAGCTGATGCTCAGGCCACGGCCAAACGTCATCGCATTCAGAGCGCCGATGGTAAAGGTCCTTCTGTGGGAGAGACTACTCGTATATCTTCCCCTACATCTGAACCCAAAGTACAGGATGCCAACACTGCCAATATGAGTAGCAAAACGGACGAAAATGAGATAATCGCCGAGAAACCTGAGATCCCACGCGGGCGCATGAGCCAAGCGTTCCACTTGATTGGTGAAGGCATTGCCACCTTGTTTGGCTTGAGGAGATGACATATTTAGTGCTCACACTGCAAATAGAGCGTATGGCCTATGGAGCTGACGCAATCGCTCACACTCCAGAAGGAAAGACCATTTTTGTTGCCGGGGCTGTTCCTGGTGATATTGCTGAGGTTGAAATCGTACAAGATGGCTCAAGCTTTTCAAAAGGCAGAGTCAAGCATATTGTCGAGCCATCTAAAAAACGCGTCGCTCCTATCTGTCCTTATGCAAGTATATGTGGCGGTTGCCCTTGGGGGGTTCTTGCAAAAGATGCCCAACTTGAAGCAAAGCGCTCTTCTGTTGTGGATGCACTCGTTCGCATCGGACACTTTGAGATGGCAACAGCTGAGTCCTTGGTTGCAAACTGCGAGCGTCCTTCTGCCGACTGGGGATATCGCAACAAAGTGGAACTCGCCGTAAGCCGACAAAAAGGTCGTCTTGTTATAGGCATGCATGCAATAGATGGGTCAGTCATCAAAGTCGATTCGTGCCCACTTTTGCAAGACAAGCATGCAAAACTTGTCAAAGCAGTATCAGGCGCCTTGGGCTATCTCGGTAGTACCAATGAACTTGGCCTCGAACGAGTTGGTATTCGTGTAGCACTGCATACTAAAGATATTGAAATTGCACTCTGGGGAGAACCAGGTGCTTTTCCCCGCGCTCAAGTTGCAAAAGTCCTCGGTGACGCCACGCATGCAAGCTCTGTTGTACGGGTACTCACCAAAGGACCAAAAAAAGCGCGCCGCGTCACTGGTGTAGAAGTGCTTTCTGGTAAGGGTCATTGGACCGAGCGTATTGCAGGTCAGCGTATGGCTCTTTCTGCTCCTTCATTTTTTCAGGTTAATACCTTAGGAGCAGAACGCTTGATTGAGCTGGTACTTGCAGGACTTGATCCTCAGCCAGACGAAGAGGCAATGGATCTGTACTGCGGTGCGGGCACCTTTACCCTACCCCTTGCAAAGCGATGCGAATTTGTCTCTGCTGTAGAAGCATCTGGGCCTGCTGTTCGTGATCTCCGTCGTAATCTTGATAATGCACAGTTACAAAACGTTGATGTTATTGGCGGAGATGCTGGTCGAGAGTTTCCTGATAGCGATGCAAACTTGATTGTTGTTGATCCACCACGTGCTGGGCTTGCTGAGGATGTGGTAAAGCAGCTCTCAGAACAGCGCGCCCGTCGCATTGCGTATGTAAGCTGCGATCCAGCAACGCTTGCACGTGACCTTGCACGTTTCCGCGCACTAGGTAACTACCAGCCGCTGCACATTACCCCTGTTGACCTCTTCCCCCAGACTTACCACGTCGAGACGGTTTGCTTATTGTCAAGACAGACTGCCTAGAAGCCCAAAAGCCCTTAAAACATTGCGCGTCTACAGGCTGCAATGCAAATGAAAGGGCAACTATTCATACTGTAGCTATGGCATATATGCTCAGAATAAAAACTAGAAAGTAAAAGAGACGTGTTGCGGTGCGGAGCTACAACATAAGAAAAGGGTGCACGATTCATCAGCTCCATCCCAGGTAAAAATTACCGCAAGGGTGCCTTTTGAACCCCCCGTCTTCCATTTATTGCAGACGGTTCAAAACCGTACCAAACGGCTCAAGAAAGTGCAGGTAAATTTTCTTCCAAGGGTGCCTATTGAACCCGATGTGGGCAAAAGGGTGCATCGTGAACCGCCTGCGGGTAAAAAGGGCACATTGTGAACCGTTACAGCGCGGAGCTACAACATCCGAAAGGGTTCACGATTGATTGGTTAAGCGTATAAAGTCAGCTTAATCTGCGAGAAAGCGTTTACAATATATCATTATTTATAAGCCTAGCTACATATACCCCTTTATTGAACAAACCTTTTTCTTTATGTGTCAAATCTGGTCTAACAAAGAGATTGGAATTTGAGGAATTACGAATGGAGATAAGAGAATATACAACTTATCGTGAAAACGAAATATTGGCGCTTTATAAGGCTGTGGGATGGACAGCATATACAGAAAATCCCACCGCTCTTCGAAATGGTTTTGCACATTCTTTGCTGGTCTTAGCTGCCTATGAAAGCGATGAGTTACTCGGCATCATCAGGGCTGTCGGAGACGGCTTTACGATTGTGTTTATCCAAGATATTTTGGTTTTCCCTGAAAAACAACGACAAGGAATCGGCTCAGCATTAGTCAAAGCGGTGCTTAGTCGCTATAGCAATGTACGCCAAATAGCACTGGCAACAGATAGCACTGAAAAGACCATCGCCTTCTATCAGTCAATGGGATTTCATAAGCTTTCAGAATTGGGTTGCTGTGGATTTATGAAATGCATTCAAGTTAGTCCAATTACTAAAAAGGACAGAGCATGATAAAAACAGTAACGATCGTGAGCCTTTCAAGCGGAGTAATTGGGAAATCGTTTGTAAAGCATGAATTGTGCGATCGGCGGTGACGATACTTATCACCTGCTTCCCTATCTCTTTGAACATAACGAATTGGAATCCGCTGCCTCTGATAAAGTTTTTCTTGGCTTCTCAGACACAACAATGGTTCACCTTCGCGCAAGCAAGACAAAAAGCGCAATGGCACAAAGAGAGGATGAACGGTTATGACAATCAGAGGTATTGCTGTCGCTCCCTCCAACTTCGGTTCAGCCCTTCCCAGTTTCACTGGTACTATGGCCTCTGCTGACTCCTCGCCGTTCGTTGTTACTACTGTTGGGCGGTCTGTCGCCGTTGCCCTTCTTTAGGGTCGGCCGACCTTTGCAATCTATTTCCGCTTCGCCGACGAGGACCCCGTGGCAAGGCATGGGGTCCTCCGCTAGCTAGCGATTATGAGACGCTCTCTACTCCTCGCCAGGCATGATCCAAGCATGCTGATTCGTATGGAGAAGCTCCTCGGCGCGCTTGGAGAGTGGCTCGCCTAGGTACTCCGCGTATACGGTCGTAATCGCAGGGTTCTCATAGGAATTGCGATACTTAGCGACGCGATCGAGACCATAAAGCACGTCACCCAGAAGCCTCTGACGCTCCTGACCGTCGTGAATAGGCTGACCGCCGCCACCAACACAGCCGCCGGGACAGGCCATAACCTCGACGAAGTCGTAGGACACGGAACCCGCGAGAATCGCCTCGCAGAGACGCCCGGCGTTGGCGAGGCCGCTTACCACAGCGACGCGCAACGGCGTTCCAGCAAGGTTGTAGGTAGCCTCCTTCCACCCGTCAAGGCCACGAACGTCCTTGAAGACGTCGGTCTCGGGAGCGCTGCCTGTAACGAGGAAGGACGCAGTGCGCAATGCGGCCTCCATGACGCCACCCGTGGCACCGAAGATGATGCCAGCGCCCGTACCCTCGCCGAGCGGCTCATCGAAAGGCTCATCCTCAAGCCTGCGCGGGTCGATGTGCTCTGAGCGAATCATGCGGTCGACTTCACGAACCGTGAGAACCACGTCCACGTCAGGATCACCGCATGCGTCGTTCATCGTGGGCAGCGCACACTCGGACTTCTTGGCCACGCAGGGCATGATGGAAATCGAGAAGATCTTGTGCGGATCGACGCCGAGTTTCTCGGCGTAGTAACTCTTGATGATTGCACCGAACATCTGCTGCGGCGACTTGGACGTCGATACATCATCGACGAGCTCAGGATAGTGTGACTTGACATAGCGTACCCAGCCTGGACAGCAGCTCGTGAACATGGGATGGTCGTGCGGACCTTCCTTGAGGCGCTCGAGCAGTTCTGTGCCCTCTTCCATGATAGTAAGGTCGGCGGAGAAGTCGGTATTGATGATATAGTCAAAGCCCATCGGTCTGAGACAGGCAACGAGGCGCTCGACAGTGGCCTCCTTGTTTGACATGCCCCAGTGGTCGCCCCAGGCGGTGCGCACGGAGGGTGCAATCTGAACGATGGTGGTGATGTCGGGGTCTTCCAGTGCCTCCCAGACGCGGTCGGTGTCATCGCGTTCACGTAGTGCACCCGTAGGACAGTGCGTGATGCACTGACCGCAGAGTGCACAGGCGACAGAGTCGATTGGCAGGCCGCCGATAACATTGACCGAGGTGTGAGCCGCTCGATTGGCGAGATCCCACACGTGGCAGTCTTGCACCCTGTCGCAGATCTGTATGCAGCGCAAGCAGTTGATGCACTTGTCGTTGTTACGGATGAGGGGGAAGTTCTGGTCCCACTCAATGTCGGGTAGATGCTTCTCATAGGGAAGCCCCACGAGACCGAGGTCGTTGGCAAACGACTGCAGTGAGCAGTTACCGGAACGAACGCAACTCGTACACTCGGAGTCGTGCTGCGAGAGGAGCAGCTCAGTGTTGACCTTGCGAGCCTGACGGACCTTAGGAGTATCAGTATGAACGACCATGCCGTCGAGTGCGCAGTTGTTGCACGAGGCAACGAGCTGGTCGATACCTTCGACTTCAACCACACAGACACGGCAGGCACCTATCTCGTTAACGTCCTTGAGGTAGCAGAGCGTGGGTATCTCGATGCCCGCCTCATGCGCAGCGTCAAGAATGGTAGTGCGCTCGGGCACGCGAATCTCACGGCCATCTATGGTGACGGTTACCATTGCGTGAACCTCCCTCCGCGGAACGCGCCAAAGCCGAAGTGGTCGCAGCGCAGGCACCTAGAGGCCTCCTGCACAGCCTCTTCGGACGTGAACCCATCCTCGATTTCATCGAAATCGTCCTTGCGTTCCACAGCCTCGCGGAACTTGAGCTCGCAGCGGGCACAGCTGACCTTGCCCTTAAACTGAACATCGGGAATCTCGACGTTGGCTTCGATGCGATGGTCGAAGCCAAGGTAATGGTCGATGTTGGCTGCAGCAACCTTGCCAGCGTTGATGGCACGGATGACCGTGGCGGGGCCTGTCTGGCAGTCACCGCCCGAGAAGACGCCCTCGAAGCCTTCGATGCTACCGAGGGAGTCGGTTACAATCTTACCCCTGTTGGTGACCACACCCTGAGCAGCAAAGGCGTCTGAGTCGATCTTCTGACCGATGGCAACGATAACGCGCTCGCAGGGGACACAGACCTCGTCGGCCTGCGCATTGCGCGGCGCGGGACGACCCCACTTGGGACCGCCAATGATCTGAGGCTGCACGACGAGACCAGAGACGCGGTTGTCATCAGTGGCGATACGCAGAGGCGCATGCAGCTCAAGGAGCTCGCAGCCCTCTTCCTTGGCACCCACAATCTCCTCGTCCTGTGCCGTCATATCGGCAACGCGACGACGGTAGACGATGGTGACCTTCTCGGCACCGCAGCGGACGGCAGAGCGTGCGCAGTCCATGGCAACATTGCCACCTCCCACGACGCACACGCGCTTGCCCGTAAAATCGGGAAGTTCATCATCGCCGATGGAACGCAGCATTTGCACGGCGGAGATGACGCCTTCGGCGTCCTCACCCTCAAGTCCGAGCTTGTTATCGCTGTGAGCGCCGATCGCGATATACACAGCATCGTAGTCGCGCCTGAGCGACTCAAGGTCAGTGACAGGAGTGTCCAGGTGCACCTTGATGCCCTGATCGACCAGCCACTGAATCTCGGAGTCGAGGCGCTCGCGCGGCAGGCGGTATGCTGGAATGCCGTAACGCAGCATGCCGCCAAGCTTGCGGCGGGCCTCGAAGATTGTGGGCTTGTGCCCCATGAGAGCTAGGTAGTAGGCGGCAGAGAGACCCGCAGGGCCGCCGCCGATAACGGCCACGCGCTTGCCCGTGGGGTCGGCGTGGCTAGGCGTGTAGTCACTTTCCATATGGTCGGTCGCGAAGCGCTTGATGCCGCGGATGTTCATGGGATCGTCAACCATGCCGCGACGGCAGTACATCTCGCAAGGATGCTCGCAGACGAGGCCGCAAACGAGGGGCAGTGGGTTGTCCTTGCGGATGAGGCGCACGGCGTCGGTGTTGCGACCAGCCTCGACCAAGGCAATGTAGCCAGGGATGTCGACGCCTGCTGGGCAGCCCGACACACAGGGGACACGCTGGCTCTGGACAAAGCCGCAGGCCTTGTGAGCAATGTGGTACTCAAAGTCATCGCGGAAGCCGCGAATGGCTGTGAGCGCCATCTCGCCAGCCTCGTACCCGATGGCGCAATCGCTCGACAGATAGATAGTGCGGGCAGTTCTCTCGATGAGCTCGAGCGTATGCTCGTCTCCCCTACCGGCAAGGACGTCCTCCATGAGCTCCTTGAGGACACCAAGACCGACACGACAGGGAGTGCACTTGCCGCAGCTCTGGATAGCGCACATGCCGACAAAGGCCGCAGTAAACTCCACAGGACATGGTGCAAGCGAACTCACAGCGAGTCGCTTGCCTACCGCCTCATGGAGACCATCCATGACGACCTGAGCCTGGCTGCGCTCCATGACATGAAGCCTAGCCATTCGATTATCCTCTCCCAGAGGGTTGCAGCCCGCAGACGCAGGTTCCTCTCCCCTCCCGCGAGCCCTTGCATATAATCTTAAGGGATAAAACGTGGGTCATATATACACAAAACGTAGAATTTGGGTAAATGTCGGTCACCGACCGGACGTGGAACCAAAACTTGGGAGATAGCATGTGACGCGTCTGGAGAGACCTATGACTACTGTGGATTTATGAAATGCATTCAAGTTAGTCCAATTACTAAAAAGGACAGAGCATGATAAAAACAGTAACGATCGCTTGTCCAAGTCAATATGGTGCATCACAAAGCGCGACCCGACCTTTTTAAAGGTCCTACAACCAAATATTCAAAGCGTCAACTTGAAAGCATGCTGGATGACTTAGAAAATCCCATCTTTGTTGCAGTAAATGATAAAGACATTGTGCTTGGCTACGCTTTCTGTCAAACAGAGCAAGCAATGAACGACCCTCTTAGAACCGCCGTCAAGACCTTGTATCTAGATGACTTGTGTGTAGATGAACTTTGTCGCGGACAGCATGTAGGCAGAGCACTCTACCAGCAAGTCTTAGATTTTGCCAAAACTCATGGTTACTACAATGTCACCCTTCATGTATGGGCAGGCAACACTCAAGCAGAGCAATTTTATGCAGCGCAGGGCATGACTACTCAGTACCGCTGTCTTGAACAAATTGTCGGCTAGGTTCTATAGATGGTTCATCCTTCGAAATTCTGCAGATTTTTTCCTGCGAGTTTATTGCCGTCTACCTCGAAGCTTGAACCATTTGCAAATGGCGAAACCTGAACCATTTGCAAATAGTAAAAAATGCGTAACGCAAAAATGTAACAGGTATCATTGCTTCAAACACGGGATATGCACTCAAGATTTACGTGTACACTTGACAGCATTCCGTACCTAGAAGGAGGAGTTCATGGAGCTATTACAGGTCATTCTCATCGGAGCATTGGTTGTGCTGCTGATAGTCATCCTGGCAACAGGATATGTTAAAGCACCACCCGATCAGGTGTATATCATCTCGGGTTTTGGCAAACAGCCGCGTTACCTTACCGGTAAATCGAGTGTACGTATCCCCTACCTACAGCGTGTTGACCGCCTGTCGCTCAAAATGCTCTCGGTAGACGTAAAAACCACAAAAACCATCCCTACACTCGATTACATCAACATCATGGTTGATTCTGTCGCAGTTGTAAAAATCGCAAATGAACCTGATGCTATCTCACGCGCCGCAGAAAACTTCCTCAATCGCGATTCCGACTATATCAACGAAATGGTTGTGAACGTACTTGAAGGTAATTTACGCGAGATTATCGGTGGCATGCGTCTTGTCGAGATCATGAACGACCGTAAAGCTTTTGCGGCGAAGGTTCAGGAAAACGCCAGTGCCGACATGCAACGTATGGGTCTTGAAATCGTTTCGTTCAATATTCAAAACATTGATGATGCGGGGCTCGGTGTCATTGAAAATCTAGGTATTGCCAACACCGTTGCTATCCAGCAAAATGCGCAAATTTCCAAGGCCAATGCCGAAAAAGAGATTGCTGTTGCCCGCGCCGAGGCTAACAAAGTTGCAAATGATGCCCGTATTGCATCCGAAACCGCAATTGCAGAGCAAAACAATGCTCTTGCACTTAAGCAAGCTGCTCTTAAGACCGAAGCTGACACTGCAGCCGCCAAGGCAGACGCAGCCATGGGCATTGAGGCACAAAAGCAGCAGAAAGAAATCAATACCGAGCAAGTTAATGCTGAAATTGCAAAAGCTGACCGTGAAGCAGAGCTCAAGGCAAAGGAAGTCACCGTCAGAGAGCAAGAGCTTGATGCAACCGTCAAAAAGCAAGCCGATGCAGATCGTTATGCTGTAGAGCAGCGTGCACAAGCAGATCTTGCACAACAACAGCGTCAGGCGGAAGCTGAACTCTATACTGCTCAAAAGAAGGCCGAGCAGATTAAAGCACAGGCACAGGCAGATGCCGAAGCAACACGTATGCGTGGCCTTGCAGAAGCAGATGCGGTACGTGCCAAGGGCGAGGCAGAGGCAGAGGCGGCCAAGGCAAAGGGCATCGCTGAGGCAGAAGCCATGGATAAAAAAGCAGAGGCTTTGCGCAAGTATGGCCAAGCAGCACTTGCCCAGCAAATTATCGGACTTCTTCCCGACATTATTGCTGCTGCATCCAAACCTATCGAGGGTATCGATGCTATCAATATCTACTCCACAGTAGGCAACACAGACAGTGAGGGGTCACCAGCAGCAGGCGTAACAAGTATCGCTCCCCAATCTATCAAGGCTGCCTTTGATATGGTGCAGTCTGTCACAGGTGTAGACCTTGCGGATGTCATGCGTGCTGATACCTATGATGCCAAGGTCAATCGCAATATTTCTCTTGATGCAAACTCTGCGGCTACGGTAGCTGAGGTTGCCAAGAAAGCTTCCAATACATCAGAAAAGCAATCAAGCTAGTAGTGCGACAGGCCTTTTGGTCTTTACTTATAAACAGGTATCTTCACTGCGGTGCGGATACCTGTTTTTTATAAAGATGGGTTTTGCGACAGATTTTGTCTTAACTCAGCTGCAGAGATAACTCCATAGGCACTCTGAGCGCTACGAACACCATCGACAATGGCATGTGCGATGGCCTGCGCAGAAAGTATACCTACCATATCAACAGGAGCTTCTGCCTCACCGGTTGCCATCACAAAGATAGTGTCACCGTCATTGGTGGTGTGCGTAGGCTTGATAGCATGAGCATAGCCGTCGGCTGCCATCTGTGCCACTTTTGTTGCCTCAGCTTTACTAAGACGTGCATTTGTGACAACACAGCTAATAGTGGTATTAGTGCGCGGGACACCATGCGAGCGAGCAAAATCTGACTCACGCTGCATCTGAAGTACCAGCTCGACAGTCGAAGCAAGCCCTGTCCCATCCTCGTTAAGCACACCGGCAATCGGCTTATGAGTATCAGGGTCCCAAATATCTCCTGCAGCATTAACTGCCGAAACCGCTCCGCAAATGAGCTCTCCTGCCCGCTCTACCGCCTCCCCTAGTCCAGACTTCATACTACGAGTAGGGCCAGCTACTTTACCAATCGTACATCCCGTACCTGCACCCACATTTCCCCGTTCAAGTGGCTCTTCTGCATGCTCAAAAGCAGCACGAACAGCAGCAGCACCTTCTGCGACACCAGGACGTACATCAGAGCGCCCACAGGCTAGATCAAAAAGACAAGCAGAGCTCACTATGGGTACAACACCCACTCCAACATTGACACCGATTCTGCGGTGCTCTAGCTCTTCTGCGACACCACAACTTGCCGCGAGGCCATATGCAGAGCCACCAGAGAGCACCACAGCATCCAAGGTCTGAACCGTCTCTTCAGGCCGCAACAAATCAGTCTCTCGTGTAGCAGGAGCTCCTCCTCGCACATCAACACCACCCGTAGCACCTGCAGGGCACACGATAACCGTACATCCTGTCCCTGCCTCAGCAAGCGTTGCATGACCAGCATAGATACCGGGAATTTGAGTGATGGAACTAATCTGCTGCACGAGACTTCCTCCTAAAACCAATAACAAGAAACGTTATCAATATTTGAGTGGATGCGATCGAGCTCGCGGATAAGATGGGCTATTGGCAGGCCAACTACGTTATAAAAATCACCACAAATGCCGCTCACCAACCTGCGTCCACGACCTTGAATGCCATAAGCGCCAGCCTTATCAAAAGGCTCACCCGTGGAAATATACCATTCTATTTCCTCATCGCTCAACTCATAAAAGCCAACCGAAGTTGTCTCATCAAAGGTGGTCTCAGAGATACATCCTGCCATAGGATTGCCATCAATCAAGATGCAAACACCTGTAGTCACCAAGTGCTTGCGACCAGACAGCAAATGCAGCATTTGACGAGCCTCGTCAGCGTCTTTCGGCTTTCCCAATACTAGGCCATCATCAGTCCAGACGATAGTATCAGCAGCTATGAGAGTTTCCCCTTGAGCCAGCTGAGGGTTGTCATTGTGTGCAGCCCAAGCTTTTGCTCTGGCGAGACGACGTACGTATGAGACAGGGTCTTCTCCTGGAGCACGCGTTTCATCTGTCCAGGCGGGATGTGTCTCAAATTGGAACCCCTCGGCCTGCAGTAGTTCTGCTCGACGGGGTGATGCTGAAGCGAGTATCACGATATATCCCCTTCCCTATCTTCGTCCAAACCCTATAACAAAGGCCGACCCCCAAAGGAGCCGGCCTCTACGCTGGACAATCTGAGATTGCAGATTGGGCTAACAATCACTACTCGACAGTGATGGCCTCAACAGGGCAATCCTCAGCAGCCTGCTTTGCGTCATCCTCGACGTCAGCAGAAACCTCGTCAACGATGACATGGGCAAGACCGTCGTCGCCAACTTCGAATACGTCGGGGCAAGTACCCTCGCACATGCCGCAGCCGATGCAATCCTCGGAAACAGATGCCTTCATGATAAATCCTCTCACTTTCGCGCTTGAACCCCTTATCCAAGCGTTACTACATTTTTACACGTTTGTACGCGTAAGGCTAGTAGTCTTTGTACGCACTCACGTGACTGGTCGAGATACTACCAGCAAGATGAAGACTACGCTAGAGCTTAATTAAACTTAACCAGCTTTTGCGCTGCGCGATAGAGTCCAACAGAAACCTTTTTGCCCATATCACCAGGCAGATTCATTGATTCACCAATAAGACCGTGGCGACAACGTACATACATGCGATGGTCATATTGGCGCAGCTCCTCCCACAACTCATCGAGATTCTTTTGAGCATCAGGCTTTTCAGAAAGCTTGGAGAAAATCGAGCTGACACCCATCATGAGTTGGAAATATCCCAGCATATAGCTACGCAACTCTACTGGCTCAACATCATCATAGAGATGATAGGCATACATCATGATGCGAGTAATACGTAGCTGCTGATCAATCCTGCCAATCATAACTTTCTCACTAACAGATTGGTCATCACGACCAATGAAGTAGCGATAGAGGTCAACATCAAGGTAATAAAGCGTCTTGCAGCGAGGCAAGGGTACATAAGCATAGATGTTGTCCACATAAAAGGTATGAGCGGGCATAGGTATGCCACCATCACGCAGAATATCTGTGCGATAGCACAAAGAGTGCATCAACAGATTCTGGGACATATTAAAGTGGCCAATCTTGTCCCAAGTAAAAATCTTTCCACGAGGCACTGCACGATGGTAGTCGATAACAATCTGCTTGCCATCCTCAACGTGCTCATAGACGTAATTGCTAATAACGAGGTCTACACGAGTATCAAACTCAATGAAATGACGAAGCTTGGCAAGCAGAGCCTGCAAGGCGTCGCCATCCAGCCAGTCGTCAGAGTCGACGACCTTGTAATACACGCCCGTTGCATTGCTCAAACCCTTAAGAACAGCAATACCATGGCCGCCGTTTTCTTGGTGAACAGCTTTTACAAGATTGGGATAATGGCGCTCCCAATCCTGAGCCTTGGCGAAGGTATCATCTTTGGTCGAACCGTCATCAACAATGATGACCTCAACGTCATCGGCATATCCAGAGCCTTCGAGGATTGAACTGATGCAGTGATCCATGTACTCGGAGGAGTTGTAACACGGAATGCCAAAACTGATGGTCTTTTGCATGCAATAAAACCTATTCTCGCTAATAAAAGGCCCTATTTGAGGGCCTTCTCACCTTAGTGATTTGCCTTAATAATCTCGTCCGAAAGTGCCAAAGCAGAGCTAACAACACCGTCCATATCATAGTAACGATACTCTGCTAGGCGACCTACCACGTGGAAGTTAAGCAGACCCTCAACTCTTGCGCGGTAAGCCTTGTAGAGTTCGATGTTTTGCTCCTCAAGAATAGCGTAGTAAGGCGTCTGATTGCCACCCGGCTCGTAAGGCATGGGATATTCGCGCATGATGGTTGTCTTGCCAGGTAGCACCTGACCAGTAAGATTTTTAAACTCAGTAATGCGAGTAAAGTCTTCGCTTGTGGTGTAGTTAACGGTACCTACAGGCTGGAACTGATCGATATCTAGGGTCTCAAAGCGCATATCGAGAGAGCGATACGGAAGAGGACCCAAATCCATATTGAAAAGTTCATCTAGAGGGCCCGTGTAGATAACCTCGCCCCCATAGGGAACACCACAAACTTGTACGCGCGTCTCAGACACAGAGAGTACATCGCGAGCATCAACGTTGAGATATACCTCGATAAGATCGTGGTCGAGCATACGCTCAAAAAGGGCGGTATAGCCATCAACGGGTTCACCCTGATGGGGAGCAGTTGGGAAGTAGCGGTCATCGTCGCCCACAAAAACAGGAACTCGGCCAGTAATAGCGGGGTCAATCTCGGCAGGAGTTTTGCCCCACTGCTTCATCGTATAGTGCAAAAAGACGTTCTCATAAACATAGTCTGCAACCTCAGACAGTTCGGGGTCATTTGCCTCTCGAAGTTGCATAATGGGAACCTTTTTGTTTTCGCCAAAGGTTGCCACGAGCTTTTGGTAGAGGTGTTCGCCTTTCTCCTCGCCAAAGGCAAGCTTTAGAGACTTGTGATTGAAAGGCACAGGCATGAGAGTGCCATGAATATTGGCAAGCACCTTGTGCTGGTAATCGGTCCAGTCGGTAAAGCGCGACAGGAAATCGAAGCCTCGTTCATCAGTGGTGTGATAAATGTGGGGACCGTACTCATGAATAAGTACACCAGCCTCGTCAATGCGGTCGTAGGCATTACCTGCAATGTGCGGGCGGCGCTCTAGTACTGCCACCTTAAAGCCAGACTGCTCAGCAAGTCGGCGTGCACACACGGCACCCGCATACCCTGCGCCGACAATAATTGCATCGTAAGTACTGCCATTAAAGCCAGCGGGTAGGCCCATCTGTATGCTCATGTCATCCTCCTGCGCGGGTAACTTCCCCGCGCTTCTCTAGTGATTTCTCCTAAGAAATCACTATCTATGGCACAACCGTGCCAAACTGTCTGATTCAACATTATTCGAGAGTTTACCACGCATGACGCCAAGGCCTCTATAATGACCTAGAAAGGCATCAAATGACCAAGCAATGCCGGGCAAGGTGAGAAATTTTCTCACAAAGAAAAAGGAGAGATGCATGAGCGACTTCCTTGCACGCATGAAAGCAGCTGCTGCAGCTGATAAAAAAACCATTGTGCTACCAGAAGGTGAAGATCCTCGTACTATTGAGGCAGCAAAACAGATTGTTGCTGAAGACCTAGCAAATCTGGTCATTCTCGGTAATCCTGCAGAAATTGATGTTCCTGGTGCCGTTGTTGTAGATCCTGCTTCTGATGAGCGTGCAGAGGCTTATGCACAAAAGTTTGCCGAGATTCGCGCCAAGAAGGGCGTTACCATCGAGCAGGCGCGCGAGCAGGTTAAGGATGCTACCTATTTTGGCACCATGATGGTCAAGATGGGTGATGCTGACGGCTTAGTTTCTGGCGCATGTCATTCCACCGCCAACACTCTGCGTCCTGCTTTGCAAATCCTAAAGACCGCTCCTGGTACCAAGCTTGTGTCGGGCTTTATGGTTGTGTGTGTGCCTGATTGTGAATTCGGACAAGACGGCAACTTTATCTTCTCTGATATTGGTCTCAACATTGATCCTGATGCCGACCAGCTTTCTGAGATTGCTATCGCTTCTGCCGCCAGCTGGAAGGCATTCATGGGTAGCGAGGCCAAGGTTGCACTGCTTTCCTACTCAACCAAGAGCTCTGCCAAGGGCGATTCTGCTGACAAGGTGCGAGAGGCCATTAAGCTTGTAAACGAAAAGGCTCCTGAACTTGCGGCCGATGGTGAACTCCAGCTTGACGCAGCGTTGGTACAGTCTGTAGCAGACCTCAAGGCTCCTGGCTCGACCGTCGCAGGCAATGCGAACGTCCTTATCTTCCCCGACCTGCAGTCGGGCAACATTGGCTACAAGCTAGTGCAGCGTCTGGGTAAGGCCGAGGCCTACGGTCCCATCCTGCAGGGCATTGCTAAGCCTGTCAATGACCTATCTCGTGGCTGCAACGCCGAGGACATCGTTGGTGTTGTCGCCATTACCGCCGTCCAAGCCCAGCAAATGACCTAAGTTCACATCAATTTTGCTGTGTGCTACACACTAATGGGTCACAACTTAACGGGTCGCCGTTCCAGCTGCGACCCGTTTTTCTTTGCTCAAAGCATGCAGGCGCATGGCTTCATTCCCCGCAGACGGTTCATACTGCCTCACCCTCCGCAGACGGTTCAAAACCGTCGCTCTACTTCCACAAAAGGGGCTGCTCAATTTTTTACTGCGGATGCTTGGGGTTCAAAACCGTACCAAACGGCTCGAGAAAGGGCAGGTAAAATTGGCGTAAGGGCGCATATTGAACCCGATGTGGGAAAAAGGGCGTTTATTGAACCGCCTGCAGGTAGAAAGGGTGCTTATTGAACCCGTTGTAGCCACTTTTCCACAGAGGGTTCAAGACCGTACCAAGTGTGCGAGAAAAGGCCAGGTAAAAATTGACGCGAGGGTGCTTCTTGAACCCGATGTGGATGAAAGGATGCTTATTGAACCCGATGCGAGCAAAAGGGAGCTTATTGAACCGTCTGCGGGAAAAGCGCTAGGTTGCGTAGCTCTTTGTCGGCTTATGGAGCTGGAGAATAGAGGCCGCAAGAAGGGCCGCGTCACAAGCATCGTGAGTAGCAACAATAAGAGTGCGCCCAGCTAAATGACGCAAAATGAACTCAGCGCTCCGACGATGAGTTTCTTCATCCAGCGAAGCGAAGGGTTCATCAAGCAAAACAAGAGTACTTGGTGCAGCAAGTGCGCGCACCAGCTCAACGCGGTGACGTTCACCGCCAGAAAGCTGGCATACAGGCTTGGAAAGCAACTCTGTAGGAAGAATCTCGGTAAGCAACCTTTCTGCCTCTGCAAAAGGCAAACCCGTAGCAAGTACGATGTTACCCAAAGCACTGAGTTGTTCGAGCAGACAGGTTTTCTGATAGGCAAGAGAAGCACGCCCCACATGCTCAAGCTCTCCCCCATCAGCGCATTCTATCCCCGCAATAATATGCAAGAGCGTGGTCTTGCCCATCCCTGACGCAGCCATAAGACAAGTCTTGGAACCCGCAGCAAAACTCTGTGTAAAGTCATCAAAAAGCTGCTTTTCTCCGCGCGAACAGCTAAGTGATGTAATAACAAGCTTTTTTGAGGTAGGCATAGTTTGTCTCTTTTTTGCTGCAGACTTCACAGCCCAAGCAGTACAAACATCAGCCGACTGTACAAGTAGATGTAAAAAAACACGCTCACAGATATATGCAAGCAACACAATAACAATGGTCCACGCAAACACATCGGCTGTCTCAAGCACGATTTTTGCCTGATAAATGCGCTCACCTATACTCCCTGCAGGACTACCTATGAGTTCAGCGGCAACTCCCGCCTTCCAGCTCATACCTACAGTCATTTTTGCGGAAGCAAGCAAGTACGATTGGAGAGTAGGCCAAATATAGGCTCCAAACTGACGCAACGAATCAACTCGATATAGCTTGAGCATCCTCAAACGCTGGCTATCAAGTGCGCGAAAACCCTCGAGAGCTGCAAAATACGTCGCGGGCAATACGACAAGCAGAACACAACACAGACTCACCCAGGGTGCGCCAAACCAAATGAGCAACATGACCACAATGCAGACCACAGGCGTACTTTTGATAGCAAGCAACGCGGGACACAAGAAAATCTCAAGTGCCACATGACACCATGCGCTATAAGCCAGCAAAAGTGCCATTACATAAGCCAGCACAAAGCCGCCAGCAATGCGCAAAAACGACCAAAGTGCCGTAGTAACTACTTCACCATTCGCTAAAAGCCGTATTGCAGCCTGAAAAGTTTGTAGTGGTCCCGCAAGGAGCAGATCTGTTCCTACCGCAAGGGCCACAAGCTGCCAAACACACAGCCAGACCGCAACTGCTACTGCTATCTGCAGCAGTCTCGAATTACGCCATATGTGTCTGACCTGCTTTTTCACAACGCAGCTAATCAATGAAGTAGAAATCATCTTGCGGCAGCTGACCACCTACAGACTTGGGATTTGCCTCGAACAGCACTTTGAGGTAACCCTCTAGAGACTCTCGCATCTGATCGCCTGTAAGGCATACGAGATTGCAGTAAGGAATTGCCTGAGTTGCGATAGGAGCAGCATCAACAATACCCAGTTCAGCAACAACCTCGCCATAGATTTGTGGGTCTGCGATAACTGCAGCAACGGATTCGGCATGATCCTGTAAGAACTGATCCACAAGATCACTGTTTTGCTTGGCAAACTCGGAGCGAACTACCGTGACTCCCGTCACCAGACCACTATCATCGTTCACTGCACGTGTCCATTCAGAATTCAAATTCAAAACACGTTTGAGAGAGTCATTTTTCGTCAGAGCTGCAGTAACAAAGGGCTCAGGCAAGACGCCAGCAGCAGTTGGATCCTTCGCAAGCGCAGCGATAATCTCTGTCGGCTCGCTCACATACTGAATCGTCACCTGATCAGTCACACCCGCATTTGCGAGCAAAAATTGCATCACATAATCAGGACTGGCTCCTTGATTGGGAACATAGAGTGTGCGTTCTGTCAGATCCTTGAGCTGAGTAATATCCCCATCAGCACTTACCACATACAACACACTGAGCGTGTTAAGGTCGATTACCTGTACAGCACCCTTTGTCTTGTTGTAGGCAAGAGCAGCAACATTTGCCGGAAGGCAGGCGATATCAACTTCGCCTTTTACCAACAGCGGTAACACTTCATCAGCTGGATTGGTGTACATCTTGAACGCGTAGGAATGCTCGGATTTGCCATCCTGCACATCTTTTTGCAGCTTTGCTAAGCCCATAGAAGTCGGACCCTTGAGTGTGGCTACGCGTATAGCAACTTCGCTCGATTCGGATTTTGTCTCTGCACTTCCAGCAGGCGTTTTCTCTTGATGAGAGCAAGCAGAAAGTACTGCTCCAGCGCTCATTCCTCCTGCGATAGCAATAAAATCCCTACGTGAAAACGTATGCACGGCAATCCCTTCAACGCACGTTGACATTCATGTGACACTTGTACACAAACTATGGTAGCGCACTATCAAATGAACTCCTACAGTTGAACCTACAGGAGCTTAAGGTCTTGTCTTTTTGTGTCGCAAACCACGCGACGCTAGGATTCAATAATACGAGGACCAGCAGCGATCACTTCAGGATCCATATCGGGGAAGCGTCCACGCTGATTGTTGACAAACATAGCTGCCAACTTGGCCGCCTGCTTGTCGTACGCCGCAGGATCAGACCAAGTCAGACGTGGATCCAAGATACGATCGGGCACACCAGGCACAGATGTAGGCACTTCAAGGTTAAAGCGCTCATCATGGCGCCAACGCTGTTTGAGACCGCGCTGCCTCTCAAGCACACCAGATAAAGCCGCCGTCACCATCTGACGTGTATAGGTAAGACTAATGCGCTCTCCCGTACCATAAGGACCTCCAGTCCAACCAGTATTAATAAGGTAGACACGAGTACCCATTTCCTTCATACGCTCACCAAACATACGGGCATAAATAAGGGGATCAAGCGGCATAAAAGGTTCACCAAAAAGTGTCGAAAAGGTAGGTGTGGGCTCAACAATTCCACGCTCGGTGCCTGCAACTTTACTCGTAAAGCCCGACACAAACTGATACATTGCGCCCTCGGTAGTCAGACGAGAAATCGGAGGGAGCACTCCAAAAGCATCAGCAGTAAGGAAAATAACAACATTAGGTACTCCGCCAAAGCCGCCCGCAACTGCATTGGGAATATGTTCGATAGGATAAGCAACACGGGTATTTTCGGTTAGTGTATCGTCATAGTAATCAGGAATGCGTGTCACAGGGTCAAGAACGACATTCTCAACAACTGAACCAAAGGTAATCGCATTAAAAATTTCTGGCTCAGTCTCGGGAGAAATGCGAATAGCTTTTGCATAGCAACCGCCTTCAAAGTTAAAGACACCCTGATCAGACCAGCCATGCTCATCGTCGCCAACCAGCGAACGACGTGGATCTGCGGAAAGGGTTGTCTTTCCTGTGCCGGACAGACCAAAGAAAACTGCCGTCGTATGGTCATGCGGATCAACGTTGCAAGAAGAATGCATAGGCAAAACGCCTTCTTCTACTGGCATAAGGTAGTTCATGGTAGAGAAGACTGCCTTTTTTATCTCTCCAGAGTAAGCAGTACCTGCAACGATAATAATGTGCTCTTCAAAATTAATCAGGACACATGCCTCAGAATGCGTGCCATGCTTTTCAGGATCAAGCTTGAGTTTTGGAGCACAAAGTACAACAAAATCAGCAAAACCATAAGAGCTCAAACGCTCTTCTGCAGGACGGATAAGCAACTGGCGCGCAAAAAGCGCCTGACTTGCCATTTCGCACACTACAAGGAATTTGCGCGAGTAAATACGCATAGCACCCGCAAGACAACGCTCAGCAAAAAGCACATCACGAGAGCTGAGATAATCACAGACCGTCGCCTTTACCTTTTGATATGCCTCATCAGAAAAAGGCATATTGACCTTGCCCCAAGCAATTTTGTCATGCACATTGGGGGTATCAACAATAAAACGATCCTCAGGTGAACGTCCTGTGTATTTACCTGTTTCAACACACAAAGCACCCGTACTGGTTAAGACACCCTCATGTGCTTCGATTGCGCGTTCTACAAGCAACGAAGGGGATGAGTCAATGAGGAGCTGAGGGTGCGCAACGTCGACACCAACAGACATGAGCTGTGTGGCGACCCCGGACGTAGTCATTGCTGGCATGATGCCTCCTATACACGGTCTGCTTGACACATCCTCAAACGAGGATAGATAGACGTTCAATGGATACCCAAAGTGCAGAAAAATATTCTACGGGCAAGGTCTATTAAACAAATCCAATTAGAATCATTATTTACACGTTGGCGACAGTTGAGCATAGTTAGTTCATCAGTGGAAAGCAGAGCCATCGCGCAGAAAATTCTTGAGAGGAGCGCTCACGATGCAAATCAGACCTGCTCAAATAACCGATATACCAGCGATTAGCCGTGTTTTTGATGCAGCGCGCATCTACATGCGTAGCCATGGGAATCCCTATCAATGGCCAGGAAGCTATCCTGGAGAAATCGAAATTAAACGCGATCTTGCCCATGGCTCTGCTTTTGTATGTCTTGATACAGCACAAAAAATCTGCGGTTATATGGATTTTGAGGAGGGACCCGACCCTTGTTACCACTACATCGAAGGCGCATGGTTGGATGAAGATCCTTACCATGTTATACATCGCATAGCGACACTCAGACAGGGTGAACGTATTGGGAGCTTTCTGCTTGACTGGGCTTGCGCACGTGCACAGGCAATTCGCATTGACACACACCGTGACAACTACCCTATGCAGCAACTTCTTAAAAGCAGAGGTTTTAGAAAGTGCGGTGTCATCTATCTCGAGACTGGCGACGCGTGTCTTGCTTTTGAACTCAACCAAGCATAAAAATAGCCGGGAGCGCAAAGCTTCCGGCTATCAATCTCTGTGTTTTAAAATCGCTTAGCCAAGCAGTTCCTTAACATCGAGCGCAATCATATACTCTTCATCGGTTGGGACGATGAGAACACGAATCTTGGAGTCAGGGGCAGAAATGTCACGAACTTCACCAGAACGGACATTGTTCTTTTCCTCGTCAATCTTAACGCCCAACCACTCAAGCTCACGGCAGACACCTGCACGCATGGCAGATGAATTTTCGCCAATACCAGCAGAGAAAGCCATGGTGTCAACACCGTGCATAGCCTCTGCCATCTCGCAGAAAAGCTGGGCTGTACGATAAGAGAACATGTCGAGTGCCATCTGACAATTCTTGTCGCCCTTAGCAGCACCATCTTCGATATCGCGGGAGTCAGAAGACACGCCAGAAACAGCAAACAGACCAGACTGCTTGTTCATCATATTGTCAATCTCATCAATGCTGTAACCACCCACACGCTGCAGATAAAAAACTGTAGCAGGGTCAACGGTGCCACAACGGGTACCCATAATGAGACCATCAAGTGGCGTCAGGCCCATTGTGGTGTCCATATCCTTGCCATCTTCAATAGCGCAAAGAGAAGCACCTGAGCCCAAATGGCAGCTCACCAACTTGTGAGCCGTATGATTGGTGAACTCATCAACGGCACGCCAGATAAAACGATGGCTGGTACCATGTGCACCGTACTTACGGATATGCAGCTTATCAACCACGTCACGAGGCAGAGCATAGCGATGAGCGCGCTCAGGGATGGAATAGTGGAAAGCAGAATCTGCGACGATAACATTACCAATACCGGGATAAAGGTCGCGGCACATCTCGATAACATCCGCCTCAGCATAGTTATGAAGCGGAGCCAAAGGAGCAACCTCGCGGACCCAACCCAAAGTCTCATCGGTAACAACCTTGGATTCGGGGAAATACCAGCCGCCCTGAACAACACGATGGCCAATGCCATTTACGGTCTTGCCTAGCTTGCTCAAAATTTCGTTGACATACTTCATAGCGGTCTTATGGTCGGGAAGTTCAACGACGAGCTTTTGCTTGTCGCCACCCATCTCCTCATGACCAATGAAAGAGCCGTCAATACCAATGCGCTCGCAGTTACCCTTTGCATAAACCTCACGGGTATCAACATCGAGCAGCTGATATTTCAAAGATGAGCTACCAGCATTAATGACCAGGACGTTCATGAATCTCCTCTCGTGGTGCAGATAAGCCGCACTTATCATACGCCAATGCAAAGAAGCTCTTGCCAACGACAAGAGCTTCTTTGTAAACCCTTATACCTCAGGAAGCAATCCTTCACCAAGTGACCTGCCACCCAAGAGATGCAGATGTAAGTGCATCACTGTCTGGCCCGCAGCAGCACCTGTATTGGCAAGCACTCTAAAGCCCGTCTTGTCCACACCTGTAATGCGCGCAACCTCTGCAACTGCATGATTAAGCGCAACGATGACCTCTGCAGGAACGTTGTCAATGAGATTGTCATAGTGAGCCTTGGGGACAATTAATACATGTACGGGTGCTTGAGGATTAAGATCCCTAAAGGCACAGACCAAATCATCCTCATAGACATAGTCGCCCTCAATTTCGTGGTTGGCAATTTTACAAAAGATGCAGTCGGCCACAGCACTCCCCTTTCCTAGCAAAACATATATAGCAAGTTAGTCTTCATTCAAAAATGCAGTCGCAGGAGCAGCTGTGGTATCGGTAGTGGCCGTCTGGTCAGCAGAAAGCAATACCTGTACACGTTGCTCAGCATGAGCAAGACGCTTCCTTAAATCGGCCAGCAGCTCAACACCACGGCTATAGCGAGCCAAGGCATCTTCCAATTCCAAATCGCCCGCCTCAAGCGCTCGGACAATTTGTTCAAGCTCAACAGAGGCCTCTTTGAAACTCAACTCTTCTATTTTTTTGTCTTCTGCCATGGCTACTTTCCTTTCGTGTTGGACGCGAGATTCGACTCATTGCTCACTTTGCTAATTTGAGCGCAAGCAGAACCCTTGCGCAAACGCAGTTTGACGAGATCGCCCTGCTTGAGTTGGGCTACGTCAGTTACCACATGTCCCTCGCTGGTCTGAACAAGCGAATAGCCACGCCCTAACACCCGCAAGGGCGAAAGCGCATCAAGTGTTGCTGCTGAATGCGTTAGTTGCTGCTGATAAGGACGCAGAAGCCGCTGCCCTATACCATCAAGGCGAGTCTTATGCTCATTTGTTTTGCCCTGCAGCGCAACCATAATGCGCGGCATAGCATCGTGCAGACGCTCGGCACTCAGTTCAAGACTCTCCATGGGTTCACGAACAATAGCGAGGGGATCTTGCAGACAGCGATGAGCAGCAAGAGCATCAACTTCCTGCGCTTTACGGCTAAGTTCACGCTCAATCAAAAGCTTGGAAGAGTCGCCAAGCATCAAAATATACTGCTTACTTTTTGTCAGCATGCTCGACATAGACTGTCCAAGACGAATCTGTCTGCCATTAATAGCGGTTTCCAGCTCATTCATCGCAGGTGCAACAGACTCAGCAGCAGCGGTAGGAGTAGAGCAACGACGATCAGATACCATGTCGCAAATAGAGGTATCGGGCTCATGGCCAATACCCGTAATCACAGGCACGGGACAAGCAGCTACCGCACGTGCGAGCGCCTCATCGTTGAAGGTCATCAAATCCTCAAAAGAACCACCGCCACGCACCAATAAAATCGCGTCGGGATGTGCTGCTGCTGCAATCTCTAGAGCATCAATAATAGTTGAAGCGGCACCCGGACCTTGCACGGTACAACCCACAGCCTGAATTGCCACCAATGGATTGCGACGTGCAAGCGTGCGCTTTACGTCATCAATAACTGCACCAGAAAGTGAAGTCACCACACAGACCCGTTCGCAAAACAGGGGAATCTTGCGTTTACGAGCAGGATCCATCAGTCCCTCATGCTGCAGTTTGCGGGCAAGCTCGGCTACCTGCTGACGTAAAGCACCTTCACCGGCCAGTTTCATCGAGCTGATATTGAAGGAAAGACTTCCCTTCTTGTCATAGACTTGAAAACTACCCGTAGCCTCTACTTGCAGACCATCTCGCAAATCAAAGGAAAGTCTCTGAAAGCTTCCACGCCACATAGTGACGTCCATTGCAGAGGATTCGTCTTTGAGCTGAAAATAACAGTGACCACTGCGAGCGTTAGGGCCATGAAAACCCGTAACCTCACCCAGAACAGTTAGGCGGGGAATCTCGGATATTTTTAACTTAGCAAGACCCACCGCTTCGGCAACTGAATATGTGGATTTTTCTTCTGCGACGGGTTGCTCAGGCACGGCCATGGGTTCTTCTCCGTGTTCCCAATTCCAGCTCACCTTAACGCTCCCTTACGCGACTCGCATAGTACAAAAGCTGCAAGATCGAGACTAATGCGGCGGCCACATAGGTCAGAGCTGCCGCAGTTAGCACTTTGCGAGCACCGCGTTCATCAATGGCGGAACCACTCTGTCCCAGATAAGCAACTGCACGCCTTGAAGCATCAATCTCAACTGGTAAGGTTACCAGCTGGAATACCACTGAGAAGGCAAAAAGCAGAACAGCTATCTTGGCAAGACCAAACATGCCAGTAATAAGACCAAGCATAAAAAGAAAAACCCAAGCTTGCTGTGTAAAATTGACCACAGGCACAATTGCGGTGCGAATCTTCATCGGAGCATAACCATTGGCATTTTGCACCGCATGTCCTGCTTCATGACAAGCAACAGCAACTGAAGCAACCGAACCACCATCAAAATTTTCATCAGACAGGTGCAGCTTGTTGTCACGAGGGTCATAGTAATCCGAGAGATGACCCGACGTACGAACGATACCAACATCGTTAGCCCCCATAGAATCGAGCATACGACGCGCTACTTCAGCACCTGTTCCTGAATCAGAACCATCAATTTCAGACCATTTTTTATAAGTACGTTTGATATGAGCTTGTGTACCCATTCCCAAAACAGCGGTCACAATGAGTAGTAGAATATAGGCTCCGTCACCGTGATACATCCCAAACCCCCTTTAAATCGCTTAGTTTTGTTGTACCCAAGAAGTACCGCATACTTACAGCAACTCGATACGACCGTCTTTAACGGTAAGGCCCAGCTCGCCAGACAGAAGCCTTTGAAGGCGTTTACCTATGACTTCCTTACGCCAGCCCTGCAAAAGTACGCAATCACGCTTGCCCGAGAGCAGATCGTTTAAGTCATCACGAGTTGCCAAAAGTTGAGGTGCAATACCACACTCCGCCGCGCTAATACGCACCATCGCATTCATCAAATCGATAACACCCTCAGACTCCTTGGACGGACGCTCCTTGCGAGCACGACGAGGCAAATCAGAACCGTCCGACCTAGCTCCCCTACGAAGCGCTGCAAGTAAAGCTTCCGCATCTGAAGTGGAAATCTTCTCTGCTCCTCGGATGCGCTTCATACCATTGATGTCGCGAGGAAGGTGACGAGAACACTCAACAAGCACCTCATCAGATACCACCCATCGGCGCGGGACATCACGCTGGGCCGCCTTTTCTTCTCGCCACGCACAAGCCTCGCGCGCAATAGCAAGCTGCCGGCGTGTAAGTGAAGCAGAATGCTTGAGATGTATGTATGCCTCACGAGGATCACGTGTTAGCGAAATTTTATCGATGAGCTGCTGCATCTCGGGCAAAACCCACCCCAGGCGATCTTTTGCCAACAATTCATCCATCATCTTTTCGTAGATGCGAGGGAGATAGCGCACATCATCAGCAGCATATTCCAACTGCTCGGCAGTCAAAGGTCGATGTGACCAATCACTCAAAGACTGCGCTTTGGGCAAACGCACTCGACATGCTTCGTTAACCAAATCACCATAACTAATCTGCTGACGCATACCTAAAAATGCTGCTGCAAATTGCGTATCAAAAACTGGTTGAGGTACCACGTCCAGCACATCAAAAAGCACCTCGAGATCTTGACTGCACGCATGAAAAACTTTAATGATTTGTGAATCGACCATGATATGTGCCAAAGGCGACAGGTCAGAAATTGCCAAGGGATCTATCAGAGCAATTTCCTCATCTGTGCCGAGCTGCACCAAACACAGCTTGGGATAGTAGCTTTTCTCTCGCAAAAATTCTGTATCTACCGCAAGCATCTTGGCAGTACGCGCATGCTCGCAAAAGCTTTCAAGCTCATCTTTGCTTGTTATGTACACGCAATCTCCCCGGTACTGATTCTCCTGTAGATGGGGTATGTTTATGACTTGTGAAGCTAGTTCACGCGGTCATGCCTTCCCATCTTTTGGCCGTCTACCATGATAGCCAACGAAGGTAGGTAGGTGCGTTCGACACAAAGTAGTTAGTGGAGGATTTGATGCGGTGCTTAATTGTGCATAATTCACGCTCTGGTTTTGGCTCTTCAGCCATATATGAGTTTGAACGAGCACTGCTGAGCGGCGGTGATGAGTGTGTATTGCGCCTCCTTGCGGACAATCAACGAGCCGATGAGGCCGTTGTTGATGCCGAGGACTTTGACTTAGTGGTTGTCTCCGGTGGTGATGGCACAACTACTTCCTTATTGTATGCGCTACGCAATCGCAAGGTCATCACCTGCGTCTTCCCATCAGGCACCGCAAACCTCTTTTGCGTCAATTTAGGTACAGCTGCAGAGCCGCCCGCACTCGCACGCGCCTGCCGTATTGGACGCACAGCACAAACCGATTTGGGTGAGATTACCTTTGTTGATGAGCAGGGTACTGCTCATACTCGTGGTTTTTCCATCATGATGGGTACGGGTTATGACGCACAGATTATGCAGGCAGCAGTTGAAGGCAAACCAACTCTTGGTGAAGCAGCTTACTTTGCCGCAGCTCTTGCCAATGCTCACCCCGAGGTTCATCATTTCAAAATTACCGTAGATGGTAAGACCTTTGAACGCGATGGCATTTCTTGTCTCATTGCCAACAACTCAACCATACAGGCTGATGTTCGTATTGTCCCCGATGGACGCATGGATGACGGCTTGCTAGAGGTTATTGTGCTCGAGCAGTCCAGCCCTGTTAGTCTACTACGTCCGATTATGGCCAGTCTAGTAGACAAAGAGGGGCATAATCTTGGACGTCCTGCTATTGAGGTTTTCCGCGGTAAACATATTCGTGTAGAGCCAACAAAACCTGCCCCACTCGAATATGACGGAGAAACTTTTGATGGCAAAGTCATTAGCTATGAGGCGTGTGTATTGCCACAAGCAAACCGCGTTATCGTTGACGGCTTGAGCAGCTATCATGACTCTAACGATGCTCACAGCGAAGACAATCCTCGCTTTGGTGAAGCGATAGCACCTTCGTATCCTGCACCTTTGCATGGCAGTTTGCTTCACCGACCCTAAGGAGGCTTTCATGACCACTAATCCAAACAACCCCTTGCAAGAAGACTTACAAGAAGAGCAAGTAGAACCAAAGCAAAAGGAAACAGAAGCAAAACAAGAGGAAAGTGTTGTTATCGATCAATCGATCATGCCTGCAGTTCCTGCAGTAATCGAATCCATTTCTGGTACTACTTCACCTGATAACAGCACATCTGGAAATAAGGCTTATGTTATTGCGGGCATTGCGGTGTTGCTACTTTTCTTGCTGATTGGCGCTAGCTTTAGCGGTCTTGGCGCACTATTTGAAGCGGTGGGCGATGAGATGCTTTCCTCAGGTGACCCCTATGTGTTTTCAAATAATAGCTATGGTGGCGAATCTCTTGAAGATGAATCGAATGGGCTCTATTCAGATCAGCCTATGGACAGTTCTCTCGTTGGCGACCTATTGAGAGGATAATATTTTGAGCAAGGCAGACCAGATTTTTGTCGACATGTGTCGCAATATAATTGACCATGGCACTACCACCCAAGGACAGCGCGTGCGCCCTCATTGGGAAGACGGTAGTTCTGCTTATACCATTAAACAGTTTGGCGTATGCAATCGTTATAAGCTTAGCGAAGAATTTCCTGCGTTAACGCTACGCCGCACTGGTCTTAAGAGTTGTATGGATGAAGTTCTGTGGATTTACCAACGCAAATCCAACAATATCAAAGACTTGGCACCCCATATTTGGGATGAGTGGGCAGATGAGAGTGGCTCTATCGGCAAAGCGTATGGATACCAAGTAGCTCAAAAAACAAGCTATCCCGAAGGTGATATGGACCAAATGGATCGCGTGCTATGGCAACTCAAAAATGAACCTTACTCTCGTCGCATTATGACCAATCTCTATCAGTTTGCTGATCTACCTGAGATGAACCTATATCCCTGTGCCTTTAACGCTATCTACAATGTAACGCAGGAGCCAAACGAGTCGCGACCCACCCTCAATATGCTGCTCGTACAACGTAGCCAAGATGTATTAGCGGCAAATAACTGGAACATATGCCAGTATGCCCTGTTGCTCATGATGGTGGCACAAGTTTCTGATATGAATGCAGGCGAGCTTGTACACATGATTGCCGATGCACATATTTATGATCGCCATGTGCCTGTTATTGAAGAGCTGATTAGCAGGCCTCAATATGCAGCGCCACGGGTGAGCCTTAATCCTGAGATACACAACTTCTATGACTTTACAACCAAGGACCTTATAGTTAATGACTATGAACATGGTCCCCAGGTTAAAAATATTCCGATTGCAGTATAAGGAGCAGTATGCGAGCGATTGTTGCAGTGTGCTCCGACTGGGGCATCGGAAATCAGGGACAACTCCTTGTGAATAATAAAGAAGACATGCGTCATTTTGTACGCTACACCAAGGGCGGCACCGTGCTTATGGGACGCAGTACCCTCGATAGCTTTCCTGGCGGTCGCGCACTTAAAGAGCGGCGCAATATTGTACTGACACGTCAGAACGACTTTTGTCGCGAGGACATAGAACGTGCTGCTTCTGTAGAAGAAGCACTAGAGCTTGTGAGTACAGAGCAACCCGATAAGGTATGGGTTATTGGTGGTAGCTCCGTTTACCGTCAGCTGCTCCCCTATTGCAGCGAGGTTGTTGTAACCAAAAATGACTGTCTGCGTCGTGCTGATGCTTTCTTCCCCAATCTTGATGAGGATCCTAGCTGGCAGCTTGCCGAAATCAAAGATGGTGGCAGCACTTCCGAAGGTATCCCTTTCTCATTCGTCCGCTATACCCGCGCATAAACCACACGCTTCCCTATCACAGCTTTTCCTATGAAAGTTGGGGGCAGCTATCTTGTGTTACATCGCGGAGCTTCGATAGATGGTTCATTTTTCGAACTATAGGAAAATGTGACCTGCGACTTTACGCTTGCTTACCCCGAAACTTGAACCATTTGCGATTTGTACGGGCACGTATTTTCCTATATGCCTGTCCTGCTCATACAAAAAGAGCCTCCCTTTCGAGAGACTCTTTTTGTTACTGTCGTTATGACTTTAACTACTGCTGCAGTGCAGTACCCATTTTATTCATGCCACCAAAAAGCGTGTTATTGAAATCGTTCATGCTCTTGGCTTCAAAGTCCCACTTGTCCTTGGAATTCTTCTTGAGATCAAGAGTAATGTCCTGGGTCTTGGTATCAGCCTTTTCAATGCAAGCATAGAGCTTTTCAAAGACAAACTTATAGAGTGCTGTTGTGTCATTGCCAGACTTAGAATAAATATTCGTCATTTCATCTTTGATGCTATCACTGGATAGCTCAGTCTGGAATGCCTTGGTGGCGGCCTCAAAGTCCTTGGTGGTTACTGAAAGCTTGGCGGTAGCCTTGTCGCCATTAACCTCAATATCGCCAATCTTGTAGTCAAAGTCCAGGAAAAGATAGTGGAACAAATCATCTGGAACGATACCAATTTGCTCGATTGCCGCAAAGGAGGAATCCAGATACTCAATTTCATCCTTGGTGGCACCTGCTTTGGTCATTGCCTTTTTGATGGACTTGACCGTAGGATTCTTGAAGGTATCAAGGACATCCTCAAGACCTTCCTGAATGACCTGCTTGTCATTATTACCACAGCCAGTTACACCTAAACTGATTGCAACTGCCAACACACAAGTGCATGCTAGACCAAAAAAACGCTGAATCTTGGAATTAAGCTTCATCTCTTTTCCTCCTGATTAAAAGATTTACTGGAAATCGCCTGCATTAACTTGTGCCATTAAGAAGTCCTCGTCGCGCTTACGACCGCGAGCAAGCTCGGCTGCAGCAACGACAGGTACCCAGTAGTGAATCTTCTGCTTGGCAACATCAGCCTTACGGGTGTAGAGCTCAAGATAGCTCTCAGCCCAAATGGGATGACGAAGCTTGAGCAGCAGATAAGTCTGGGCAGCATCCACCACAGGATCGCCAGAGGTAACGTGTGCCCAGTCGCAGATGTAGAGCTCCCCATCATCAGCAACGATGATATTGCTGGGAACAAAGTCACCATGGCAAACCGCACCGATGTTGTGCAGACCATCAACACGCAGCTCAAGGTCATAGCGAGTCGAAGGGTCTATTGCCTTAACCGAATTGACCATACGAGCAAGCTTGTCCTTTTGGCGATTAAGCAGAGGTGCCTTGACGTTTTGGACAGAAATCTGCAGGTCAACCATCTTTTCGGTGAACTCTTGAAGCTTGTCTAGATCAGGATTGTTTTTGTCGGGGTAGGAAACCTCACTTGCGATATCGCGCAGAGTACGACCAGGGATGTAGCTGTTAGCAATAGCCCAGCTGCCATTCCACTCACCGCCCTCAATGCGCGAGACCTCGAGCACCTCAGATACCTTGATGTCAGTACCCATAATACGAGCAGTGTTGAGTGCCTCATTAAAAACATCAGAGGCAGGCTTTTGGTCGTTAAAGACCTTCACAACGCGGTTACCATCCTGGTAAACCACCTTGTTATGGCGACGTGCAAGTTCAGTTTTACTATCAGAGAGCTTCATGTCCATCCCTTCTTTTAAGAAACGGTACAGATTGGCTTATGCGTCGTAAGAACTAGCGGGACGACCATAGTAGGCGTCGAGATAGAGCTCACGGATCTCAGAGACCAGCGGATAGCGAGGATTGGCGCCTGTGCACTGATCGTTGAAGGCATTAAGACTCATCTCGTCGAGGGTATCAAGGAAGTACTTCTCATCAACACCGTACTCGGCAATGGTGTGCTTGACACCTACATGATCAAAGAGCTCGGCGATCTTTTTGAGGAAGTTCTCAAAGACTTCTTCATCCGTCTTGCCCTCACACCCACAGTAACGACCACACTCAGCATAGCGAGCCAAGGTCTTGGGATGATCATACTGAGGGAAGGTCCCCATCTTAACGGGGCGCTCAGAGGAGTTGTAGCGCATAACACGCTGAAGCAACACTGCATTTGCCCAACCATGAGGAATGTGGTGATAGGCGCCTAGCTTGTGAGCCATGGAGTGATTGACACCCAAAAATGCATTTGCAAAGGCAAGGCCACCCAAGCAAGAAGCATTGGCCATGTGGTCACGTGCCTCGACATCGTTGGGGTTATCATAGGCACGAGGCAGGTAATCAAAGACGTTCTTCATACCGCGCAGGGCCCAAGAGTCGGTAAAGTCACTCGACATCACCGAGACATATGCCTCAAGGCAGTGCGTCAACACGTCAACGCCCGATGCAGAAGTCAAGCCCTTGGGCTGAGTCATCATGTTGTCGGTATCTACGATAGCCATATTGGGCATGAGTTCGTAGTCGGTGATGGGGTACTTAACACCAGTCGTCGCATCGGTAATGATGGAGAACGGTGTTACCTCAGAGCCAGTACCTGAGCTAGTGGGAATAGCGACAAAGAAGGCTTTCTTGCCCATCTTGGGGAAGTCATAGACACGCTTGCGAATGTCCATGAAGTCCATGGCCATATCAGCAAACTTCTCCTCAGGGTTCTCATACATGGCCCACATGATCTTGCCGCAGTCCATAGCAGAGCCGCCACCGATTGCGATAATGCAATCAGGCTCGAAGGCACGCAGCTGGGTTAGGCCCTCTTCTGCAGACTGGAGCGTGGGGTCGGGAGCGACATTCCAGAAGCTGGAGTGAGCAATGCCCTGAGCATCCAGGCTCTCCTCAATCTTTTTGGTAAAGCCAGACTTAAAGAGGAATTGGTCGGTCACGATGAAGGCGCGCTTCTTGCCGTAGACAGCACCCAGTTCACGCAGCGCCACAGGCATGCAGCCCTTCTTGAAATAGACCTTCTCGGGAGTACGTACCCACAGCATGTTCTCACGCCTCTCTGCCACCGACTTGGTATTGAGCAGCTGGTGGACGTCAATGTTGCCGGAGAAGGAGTTGCCGCCCCAAGAGCCGCAACCCAGCGTTAGCGACGGGGTTAGAGCAAAGTTATAGATGTCACCAATACCACCTTGCGAAGAAGGAGTATTGATAAGCACGCGGCTAGTCTTCATAGCAGCTGCGTGAGCGGAGATCTTCTCGCGCTCATTTACGTTGACATACAGCGAAGAGGTGTGACCATAGCCACCATCGGCAACCAGACGCTCTGCTTTAGCAAGAGCTTCCTCAAACGTCTCAGCCTTGTACATGCCAAGCACAGGAGAGAGCTTCTCGTGAGCCATCTCTTCTGCAGGAGAGACATCGCTGACCTCACCGATAAGGATCTTGGTGCCCTCAGGAACCTCAACGCCTGCCATGTGAGCGATGGTATGGGCAGACTGGCCAACAATCTTGGCATTGACGCCACCGTTGATGATAACGGTCTTTTTGACCTTCTCGAGGTCATCACCATACAAAAAGACGCAGCCACGACGCTCAAACTCAGCTTTGACTTCATCATAGATGTCAGCCAAAACAGTCACAGACTGCTCGGAAGCACAAATCATGCCATTGTCAAAGGTCTTGGAATGGATGATGGAGTTAACGGCAAGCTTAATGTCGGCCGTAGAATCAATAATGGCAGGTGTGTTGCCAGGACCAACACCAAGAGCAGGAGTACCTGAGCTATAGGCAGCGTTCACCATGCCAGGGCCACCGGTAGCCAAAATGATATCTGCCGAGCGCATAAGACCATTGGTAGCAGCGAGCGAAGGAGAAGCAATCCAGCCAACAACGCCTGCAGGTGCACCTGCGCTAACAGCTGCCTCGGCAATGATACGAGCAGCCTCAGCTGTGCAATTCTTTGCACGAGGATGCGGAGAGATCATGATTGCATTGCGGGTTTTAAGGCACAGCAAGCACTTAAAAATTGCCGTAGAGGTGGGATTGGTAGTAGGAATAACTGCCGCTACAACACCCAGAGGCTCTGCAACCTTGGTCATACCAAACGCAGGATCTTCATCTACTACACCACAGGTCTTGGTGTCTTTGTACTTGTTGTAAATGTATTCGGAGGCAAAGTGATTTTTGATAACTTTGTCTTCCATGATGCCCATGCCCGTCTCCTCGACGGCCATCTGAGCAAGCGGAATACGCGCCTTATTGGCTGCCATTGCCGCTTCGTAGAAAATCTTGTCAACTTGCTCTTGGGTATACGTCGCGAAGATGGCTTGTGCCTCGCGCATTTGCGCAAGCGCTCCATCGAGCGCGTCGTCGCTATCCACGACGATATAGGCTTGTTTGTCTGCCATGGCTCCCCTTCCCATGTCGGATGCGAGTTTGCCTTGCCCTCTATGGTACTAGGCATAGCATCATTTTTGCATCAAAAAGCGCATTCAATTAAGCAAAAATATGAGTTGACCAGCGTCCCGTATACAAGTAGACCTAACGGTGCAAGCGGAGATGCTTCGTCCTGCTCATCTGCACAAGCTCATGCACTTCTCAGATGGTCCGGTCTAACTACCCCACATATCCCCAGGCGGTTCACAATGCACCTTTTTACCTGCAGGCGGTTCACAAAGCACCCCTTTGCTTGCATCGGGTTCAAGAAGCACCCTTGCATCATTTTTTATCTGGGCATTCTTCGGCGGTTTGGTACGGTTTCGAACCGCCTGCAATAAAGTGCTTGCATCGGGTTCACAATGCACCCCCAAAGCCCACAACGGGTTCAAGAAGCACCCTTTTACTTGCAGAGGGTTCAATAAACACCCTCGCGGAAGTTTTTATCTGGGGTTCTTCAGCCATTTGGTACGCTTTCGAATCGTTTGCATAAAGGGGAGACAGCGGATTCGTAAAGCGCCAACGAACAAGCACCAATTGGCTATGCACCAAGCAAAATTTCAAGTTGGCCGATGAGGGAATCCACACTCATGTGACGACAATCAAGACGATAAATCTCAAGCCCATCCAGGGGACCGCGGTAGTTGAGCAAATCATTTGTAATAGCAGGTTTTTTTGCAGCAAGCTTCTTTGCTAAGGCAAGTTCAATATAGGGACCAAAACCACCCTGCAGGATAGACGGTGCACAAGCATTCAGTTGATCGCGCTGGCTTGAGTCGTTTTGATTGCGCAAAAGTCCAGGATAATAGATATGCTTTACCACAGGATGTGCCACCAAATATGCTGCCACAGCAAGAGCAACATCACTCGACTCATGCCATACCTTCTCGTAGGCACGATAGAGCAAAAGCAGTGCATTCTGCTTGTCTACATCCACCTGAGGTAGACGGTCTATAACTTCCCGAGCCCGAGCAGACCAAACAGAGCCCTTGCGAGGCACCGAAATCGCCACGATTCCCTTTGCGCTACTTCCACAAATATCTTCCAAACGCTCGAAACACAAATCAGCGCCTAGGCGAATTGCTGCGCACGCAAAGGCGCTACAATTACTCGCATTGACAAGCAGAGCCCTCTCCTGCTTGTGAGTCCGTTGTGCTTCTTTGCGAATATCACAGCAGGTTAAAGGTAGACTGCCTAACACTTCCAAGCTACTAAATGTTCCGCATTTGTTTGCCAGACTCTGCAGGTACACAGCCTGTTCTGTTCCATCAAGCAATACAACGCGGGTATAAGCTTTGCCTAATAAGCGAGAAATTAGATCTTCTAGCTCAGTTTGACTCATAGCCATTCCCTAGCGTCGCACATCATTGTCTTTGCTAGCTAAGTCCTTGGACATTCTGCCTTTGAGTTTGCCAACCCAAGAGCTTGGCTGCACACTGCGCATTCTCTGTAGCTGGTTTTGCTGCCAGTAAGTCAGCGTAAAAACAGCCTTTGTCATCTGATTGCTCACACTACGTTTAGAATCGCTCGCAAGAGTGGCTAACTGATCGCCACTAGCTTCCATTACAGCTTTTGCCTCAGCACTCACTTCGCTGACCTTGGCCTTTAACTCAGATGGCGCTCCTGCAACCACCTGATACATACGCTCGCCACGTTGTGTGAGCTCGTCGTCTAGTTCTTTGACCTTCATCTGAAGCTCAGACAATACTGCCTCAGTTAAGGCGAAGTCTGCACCAAAAATAGCTGCCGCAACCAGCGAAATCACTTCTAGCGCTAAAGGATTAAGCAATGACTCAACGGAGGCAAACCAAGGAAGTGCAATCCTGAGCGCAAAACAACCCACCGCACCAAAAATCAAAGAAACTGGCAGGCAGACACGTCCATGGATATTCAAGGGCATATGGCTGTAATCCCACCAACGCGCATGAAAGCGCTGCTCGAGATACCAAGAAGTAGAGTACTCAATGAGAATACCTCCTGCTACGCAGATAATGAAAGTCTGCAGCAAAAGTAAGGTACCAGTCCATTTTTCAATAACAGCAAAGACAAACTGGGCACTGAGAACACCAACACCGTAAATGGGACAAATCGGTCCAAACAGGAAGCCTCGACTTTGGAAGCTCCCTGAATTGACCGTGCAAAAAAGAGTCTCCCACAGCCAGCCGCAAAAACTAAAAAAGAGAAAAGCGATAAAGCTTCTGGCAATGAGCATAAATCCTTACCTATTCTTTACTTGCGCTCAGAAATCTCAGCAGTAATTGCAGTGACAAAGTCATCAAGCTGGCTCTGGTGGGTTTCATTACTGCGATCACGAACAGAAATATATCCGCCATCACGCTCCTGCTCACCCAAAATCAGCATGTAAGGCACGCGATCGATACCACGCGCTTCACGAATCTTGTAACCGATCTTCTCATCGCGGTCATCAACCTTGACGCGGATACGGGCATCGCGAAGTACGTCGGCAACCTTGTGAGCATAATCACGGGTTTTTTCAGAGACGGGCAAAATCTTGACTTGGCAAGGAGAGAGCCACGTGGGGAACTTGCCAGCATACTGCTCGGTTAACATGCCAATAAAACGCTCAAAACTACCAAAACCTGCACGATGAATCATGATGGGACGCTGCTTGCTGCCATCGGCATCGGTGTATTCCAACTCAAAGTTCTGCGGAAGTTGGAAGTCAAGCTGGATGGTACCGCACTGCCACTCACGGCCCAAACAATCCTCCAAATGGAAATCAATCTTAGGTCCATAGAAAGCACCATCACCGGGGTTGAGCTTGTAGTCAACACCAAGCTTCTCAAGGGCATCCTTAAGACCCGCCTCAGCACGCTCCCAATCTTCATCAGAACCCATTGAGTCGGCAGGACGGGTAGAAAGTTCAACACGATACGGGAAGCCAAACTGCTCGTAATAAGCAGTAATCAGATGTGCCGTATCGGTAACCTGCTCGGTAATTTGATCAGGACGAATGAAGAGATGAGCATCATCCTGCGTAAAGGAGCGGACACGGAAAAGACCATGGAGTGCGCCACGGAGCTCATGACGGTGGTCAAGTCCTGCTTCTGCAAGTTTGAGAGGCAAATCACGATAGCTGCGAGGTTTGCTCTTGTAAATTAGGCAGGCACCAGGGCAGTTCATTGGCTTGACGGCAAAATCCTCATCATCAATTTTGGTGGTATACATATTGTCTTTGTAATGATCCCAGTGACCTGAGGTCTCCCACAGCTTACGGGACAAAATAATCGGTGTTTGAACCTCGTCATAACCGTGACTCATCTGCATCTCATGCCAATAATCCATGAGGGAATTCTTAAGTAGCATGCCGTTGGGAAGCCAGAAAGGAAAACCTGGACCCTCGTCTGCCATCATAAAGAGTTCCATCTCGGCGCCAATCTTACGATGGTCGCGCTTCTTGGCCTCTTCAATGCGACGCTCATGCTCTGCAAGCTCTTCTTTATTACGAAAAGCAGTACCGCTAATACGAGTAAGCATCTTGTTGTTGGCATCAGCTTTCCAATATGCACCAGAAACAGCGGTAAGCTTAAACGCCTTGAGTCCTTTGGTATACATGAGATGAGGACCAACACACATATCAATATAGTCGCCCTGCTGATAGAAGGTGATATGTGCATCCTCAGGCAAATCACCAATATGCTCGACCTTGTACTTCTCACCACGTTCCTGCATCAGCTCAATGGCCTCGGCACGAGGTAGTTCAAAGGTCGAAATCTTTTCATTTGCCTTGGTAATTGCACGCATCTGCGCCTCAATGGCAGGCAAATCATCTTCGGAAATTTTGGCATCACCAAGGTCAATATCGTAATAAAAACCATTCTCATTGGCAGGACCATAGCCAAAGTGAGCTTGGGGATAGAGCGACTTTACAGCTTCTGCCAGGATATGTGCTGCCGTATGGCGGATAACGTGGAGCTCCTCCTCAGCGGGAATCTCATCCACATGACCATCGTTAAAAAGAACCTTCATGGAAAACCTCTCCCTGCAAATAAAAGTCAGCAATACCAAGGCGCATGCCCGCGACCACGAGGCCGTATCAAGAGGCAGGCGCCTAGATAGTTGGCGTGCGCATGGTTTTTTCAAGAGGCTTCATCGAGTTGTTTTTCATCGTGAGGCTATACCCCCAAAGATGCCACATGCTTCTTGCCTCCCGGCTAAACGGCATACACAGACTGTCTTACTTTACAACACTCTTTGTTAATGGGATAGATTTCACTCCACTCTCCCGCAGATAAGACGCTTTTCGGTAAAGATACACACAAAAACACCCGCCGAAGCGGGTGTCAGATTTGCGAGATATGTGCTGCTATTGGATATGCGTACGGCAGTAAGGACACACCTTCCAGTCAGCATTCAAAGGACGGTGGCAAGTCGGGCAGACATTGCGCACCTGTGTGTTGCAGATAGGGCAGACAACAAAGTCACGGTCAATAGGTGCGCCGCACTTAGGGCAAATACCATAGTGGGACAGCTGATGCTCACGCAAAGCAATATCCAAGTCCTGCTCTTCGCGATCTACCAGATAGCTGGATGGACGAAGGATGACGTAGGCCAAAAGACCTACCACAGGAATGACCGAAATAATGGCCCACAACCACCAAGGCTCGGCTCCACGACGTTGCGCATCACGGATGACATAAACAATCGAAAGGATGTAAAGCATCACGATGCAAGCAACAAGTAGGTACAAAACCATGCGAACTTCGGGCGTGATAATTTGATTCATAAGCTCAGACATAACTACAGCAGCCTTTCAACGGCGTTAGTTGCTCGAATCATGATAGCAAAAGGTGTCCATTTAGACAGGCACAACAACAATTGCTGGCCTAGTTGTACAAGATAGGCATATGAAATTAATGCTTAGGCGGCACAGGATGACCAAGTAGAGCCGCAATCTCCCCTGCCAGTGTGATAGTGCCACAGCAAACGCAGTCTCGATGAGCATCAGCAAGCGCCTTGAGCGCTTCTGCTGTTGTGGGATAGATAGCGCTCACTTTTTTTCCTGCCCGCTCAAAGCTTGCAGCAAGTTCAGTTGCTGGCAGTGCACGCGGAGAATCTGTCTGCGTACAATAAATCTCAGGGAATTCAGGGACGAGTAGGCGCATAACTTCTTGGTAATTCTTATCAGCAAAAATCGCACAAAGCAGAGCAGGACGTTTGGAGACATCCGGTTCGATAGTTTGTATTGCTGAAATAAACGCAGCGATGGACTGAGGATTATGACTTGCATCTACCAGTACCAGCGGCTCTGTTCGGTAGACATCAAAGCGCCCTGGCGTTGGGCAGGTTACAACCGAATCAAAAAGTTTATCTTCATCCAGAGCACGGTCAAGGTAGTCTTCGGCAAGCTGCACCGCACAGCAGATATTTGCCGCTTGATAGTCAGGTTTGAGTGCAGAAATATCCTGATAACTCGCCCGCGTACTCGTAATATCCATCACCATTGAGCCACCCACACGCTCAGCATGCCGAGAAATGCGATAGCTTGCATGAGGCAGCATCTTATGTGCTGCAGGAGTGCCAGGATGCAAAAGGCCCATCGCATCTGAGAGCAAATCGGGGCGCACTAAGCTGGGTATAACGTTTTGTGCCTGACACTGCGAAAGAAAAACATCTTCAACGCTAGCGGGAGTCGCTGTCCCCACACCGAGCACACAGCTACGACCGTTCTTAATAATGGCAGCTTTTTCTGCAGCAATCTTTTCGAGGGTATCACCCAGCACTGCCATATGATCCAGACCGATACCCGTAATTGCACAGTTAGTGATGTTGCCATAGGCAGAGGTAGCATCCCATCTACCACCCATGCCGCATTCCAGTACCACCACATCAACATCCGCTTCGGCAAAAACAACCGCTGCGGCTACCGTAATGAGGTCAAACTCCGTAATGTCATATGGACGCTCCCCCGCCCGTATACGACGCTCATTAACACGCATACCTGCCTGAGTTGCCGCCGAAAGACCATGTGCGAAGCTCTCCTTTGGCACTGCATGCCCGCCAATTTCCATACGGTCGGTATAGCTCGTAAGACCTGGTGAGGTATACAAAGCGCAGGTAAGACCTTCGCCCGTAAGAATTGTTGCGGTATAGCGTGCGGTGCTGGTTTTGCCATTAGTGCCAGCAATTTGCAAAGCATCAAAGCATAAATCAGGATTTCCCAGCTCAGCAAGCATATCGATAACGGTTTCGAGCATGGGTTGAATACCAAAATGTAGCGCCTGATGCAGTTGATCAAGCGCTTGCCCATAATCCCAGTTCAAAACCTTAAAAGGAAGAGAATAGGCCATGACCACCCCTTAATGGCTAACACCCAAAAGGCGCAGCGCTTCGATACGAGTTTTTTCGTTTTGCTTAAAACAACCACGGACCGAGGAGGTTACTGTCACGGCACCCGCGGCACGAATACCCCTCATGGTCATACAGGTATGCTCTGCTTCGATAACTACCATCACGCCTAAGGGATTGAGCTCGGCTACCATTGCATCAGCCACTTCTGCCGTCAAGCGTTCTTGTACCTGAGGACGTGCGGCAAAACCTGCCACACAGCGAGCAATCTTGGAAAGGCCTGTAATGCGACCTGCGCGCGGAATATAAGCAACATGTGCCTTACCAATAAAAGGCAATAAATGATGCTCACACATGGAATGAAAAGGGATATCCCGCACGATAACCATTTCTTCGTTATGGTCTTCTTGGAACTGCTTGCGCAGGTAGCGGGCAGGATCATCAGATAGGCCACCAAAAAGCTCTTCGCAGGCACGCGCCACACGATCAGGAGTGCCCTGCAAGCCCTCACGATTAGGATCTTCACCTATCGCACAGAGCAGTTCGCGGATGGCAGCTTCAGCACGAGGACGATCAATCTTGCCTGTAGTCTGCCCTGCCATCTGCGTATAGGTTTGTTCGTCAGCCATCTAGGCTACCGTCCTCTCAGCTGCTTCAACCACATGCTGCGCCAACACTGCTGTCGTCACAGAACCAACCCCACCTGGTACAGGAGTAATTGCCGCAACAAGAGATTCAACAGCTTCAAAGTCTACGTCACCAACAAGTTGTGCTGCATCAGCATCCCAATTGATACCAACATCGACAACAATCTGATCCTCGTGCACAAAAGCAGCTCCGATGGTTTTTGCATGACCTGCGGCAACCACCAAAATATCTGCGGCACGGCAATGCTCAGCTAGATTGCGTGTCTTTGTATGACACATCGTCACTGTTGCATTTTTCGCCTGGAGCATCACAGATACTGGTTTACCAATCACAAGAGAACGCCCAACAACGCAAACATCCGCTCCACAAAGCTCATAGCCGTAATACTCAAGCAAGCGCACAACTGCTTCTGCTGTACAAGGTGGAAAACCTTTAGGACGCGCGGCAAAGGTGCCAGCAAGTGAGCCCATGGTAATGCAATCAATATCTTTGGCTGAATCAAGAGACTCACAAACGCTAGTCTCATCCAAATGGGCAGGCAACGGACGAAACATCAAGCAGCCATGGAGATCGTTGCGCTTATTTACCTCATGGATTACGTCAAGCAGCGCTTCTTGGCTGCAGTCATCAGGCAGTACGAACTTGCGAACACCCAGCCCTATCTTCTCAGCACGTTTAAGAATTCCACGCTCATAGGAGAGATCATCCGCGCGCTCACCTACACGCACGATTGCTAAAGTAGGCGTAATGCCCTGCTCTTTGAGCATCATGGTGCGCGCCTGGAGCTTCTCTGTCAGTGCAGCAGCAACAGGCGCACCTTTTAATAGCTTTGCCATTTTTACCTCTTTAGTTGGTCAAATATCTTTCGAGCAACTAAGTTACCGCGCTCGGGGTAAACATCCAATAGTGCTTTTGCATCGGCCTCAGCAGCAATTGCCCAACCACTTGAACGAAATGGCTTGGTATTCACAAAGACATTAATAGCCGCACTCTGCATGGCAGCGACAGCTAAATAAGCGCCGCATGCGACATCAGAAAGCAACATGCGTGAGCCCTTCTTCCCCATCTCGTCTAAAAGGTCAATGATCTGGGCACATACCTGCATCATCTCAAGGGGGGCTTTACAAGCATTTTGAGTAGCTGTCTCGAGGATTGTTGTACGCTGAGGATCTTCTTTGGGAATTGCGTAGGCACATGAGAGCGGCTCAAAAGCAATAGCGTCAGCATCAACGAGGTCAAGCAATTTTTCGCGAAGCTCGTCGGCGTCCACAAGCATACGTTGGATGTCTGTCTCTACCTCGGCATAGCGCTTTTTGCCTGTGGTGAAATTGCCCACCATCGAGCAGAGTGCAGCCGCAAGTGCACCTACCAGAGCTGCTGCTCCCCCGCCTCCAGGCACCGCCTGTTTTGAAGCTAATGCCATCGCAAAATCACGACAGCTAAGCTTGCTCAGTTGTTCTGTCATGAAGCCCACCCCAAATTGAGAGAAAAAGAGTGCAGATTGGAAACTTCTGCACTCTTCATACGTTTAGAACAAACCAACGATGTTGCCATTTTCATCAACATCGATATTTTCTGCTGCAGGATGTTTGGGCAAACCTGGCATGGTCATAATGTCACCTGTAAGTGCCACAATAAAGCCTGCACCTGCAGATACTTTGACATTACGCACGGTAATGCGGAAATTCTTGGGCGCACCAAGTTTGGTCTGATCGTCACTAAAGGAATATTGGGTCTTTGCCATACACACGGGCATATTGCTAAAGCCCTGGTCCTCAAGCTGCTTGATCTGCTTTTCTGCGGCTGTTGTAAAGTCCACACCATCGGCATGATAGACGCGACGGGCAATAGCATCGATAGAATCTTGGATACTGCCCAGCTCATAGCTAAAGTGGAAATCCGAAGGCTCGTTGCAGAGACGCACAACCTCACGCGCAAGAGCCTCGCCGCCTTTGCCACCCTGCGCCCAGACTTCAGAGAGCGCAACGTTAACACCCAATTCCTTGCACTTTGCTTCGACGAGATCAAGCTCGGCCTTGGTGTCCGTCGGGAAGGCATTGATAGCAACGACTACGGGCAGCCCGTAAACGTTTTTCATGTTGTCAACGTGTTGCAGAAGATTAGGAAGACCCGCCTCAAGGGCCTCGAGATTCTCACTGTTGAGATCGGCTTTTGCGACCCCACCGTGATGCTTGAGCGCACGAACTGTAGCGACAACCACACAGGCATCAGGTGAAAGATCCGCCAAGCGACACTTGATATCACAGAACTTCTCAGCACCAAGATCAGCACCAAAGCCAGCTTCGGTGACAACATAGTCGCCCAGCTGCATTGCCGTAGTTGTAGCGGATACCGAATTGCAGCCATGTGCAATATTGGCAAAGGGACCACCATGGACAAACGCAGGATTGTGCTCAAGTGTTTGCACAAGATTCGGACTGATAGCATCCTTGAGCAATGCAGTCATCGCGCCTTCTGCCTTAAGCTGATGTGCGCATACCGGCTTGCGGTCATAGGTGTAGGCAACCACGATGCGACCGAGGCGCTCTTTTAGATCCGACAGACTTGTTGCCAAGCAGAACACAGCCATTACCTCTGAGGCAACCGTAATATCAAATCCATCTTGGCGCGGCATACCATTGGCAACACCGCCCATGCCATCAACAATCTGACGGAGCTGTCGGTCATTCATATCCATCGCGCGTTTCCATACGATACGGCGAGGATCGATGTTCAACTCGTTGCCTTGCTTGATGTGATTATCCAGCATGGCCGCCAAAAGATTGTTAGCGTTTTCGATAGCGTGGAAGTCACCAGTAAAATGCAAATTGATGTTTTCCATGGGGATGACCTGGGCATAGCCACCACCAGCAGCGCCACCCTTAACGCCAAAAACAGGGCCTAACGAAGGCTCACGCAAGGCAAGGACTGTGTTGTAACCTAGGCGATTCATCGCATCAGCAAGACCAACCGAAGTTGTCGTTTTGCCCTCACCAGCAGGCGTGGGATTAATAGCGGTCACTAGGATGAGCTTGGCCTTCTTAGGCTTGTCTGCCAACTTGGTAACATCAACTTTGGCCATAAAGTGACCGTAGGGAATGAGCTCATCATCGGTCAAACCCAACTTTGCAGCAATCTCTTTGATAGGTTTGATTTCTGCTTCTTGGGCAATCTCAATATCGGACTTGGCCATAGTTGCAAACTCCCCTTCTTGTGATGTCTGCAGAGCAATCAGAGCACATATCGGAAAACAAAAGCAGAACTATTGCAGAAGATAAACTACTTCATTGCAAAAGTTCTGCTTGTATTCTATATGGTAAGCGCGAGACATTTTGGGCTTGCAGATAATCTTGGTCTGCTTTAGCAGCATAAACTACCCAAAACTAACCATTAACTACATACATTTGACCATCCAAAACAGGTGTCTTTAGCTGAGACCTGCTTGCCAATTTCATTAAAGTCGGATCGAGAATAACTGCAAGCTGAGATCCGTGTTCTGCCGCGTGATCTACAAGTCGTCTAAAGTGCTCGGTATCGGCATTTTCAGCGCCCATCTCTATCACTGCTTCGAGCCATGCTTTTTCTTCATCGCTGGGAGTAAGAACTGCAATGTGCGCCAATGCAAGCGGACCCTTTATCTGTTTGGTACGCATCACCTCAGGTGAACCAAGGATAAGAACTGACTTAAGTTTGCGGCTGAGCAGGTTATCGCGTAATGCCTGTACATCTATGGGCATGGGAGTTCTCCTATACTTATACTTGTCAATCAAAATATATCGTGAAAGCTGCCAGTGAAAACGCAGCTCATCTGGATACTACCCCGCTTCTCGACAAAATTACTAATGCCAATGTTAAAGCAAACCGTCCGTAAACGATTCAATAGCGTCCGCATTGCTTACCTTTCTACCCCAGCTCATGGCTTGCATGCGGGTGCTTTATGAACCCGTTGCATCTCCTTTTATGCAGACGGTTCAAAACCGTACCTTATACGCCCCAACCGCTGGTAAAAATTTCCGCAAGGGCGCATATTGAACCCGATGTGGGTAAAAGGGAGCTTTATGAACCGCCTGCGAGCAAAAAGGGTGCTTCTTGAACCCATTGTGGCCACTTTTCCGCAGACGGTTCAAAAGCGTACCAAACCGTCGAAGAATGCCCAGGTAAAAAATGGCGCGAGGGCGCATATTGAACCCGATGCGGACAAAAGGATGCATATTGAACCCGATGCGGGCTGAAAGGTGCTTATTGAACCCGATGCGGGCTGAAAGGTGCTTATTGAACCCGATGCGGGTAAAAGAGTGCTTCCTGAACCACCTGCAAGGAACAACTGAAACAGCATCTAGGTAGCACAGCGTATGGGGGCATAAAAACGAGACGACACCATGGGTGTGCCGTCTCGCAAATGGGGTCCCAATGAGATTTAAATTGTGTTACTACTAAAACTTATGCCTTCCAGACATCTCCTGCATAAGGAACATAGTGATAGTCTGGCTGATCTGCGTTTTCAGATGCCGTGCTACAAGGAACTGCAGAAAGAACGAGTCCACCAATAACCAAAGCAAAAATAAAAGCGATGACTGCCATATGAACCACCCTTCTCCGTCGCCGCTGTAACATTCTCGTAACTTATATACCCACTATAACACGCTGTTTTACCTGCTATTACACTTTTTCTACTGTTTCTTTTAGTAATTCACACAAATATGTTTTGTTATCTTAGTAATTATTTGGAATCACGAAATACAGCGCTCGCCCTTTTTGCAAAGAAGCAGTACGGCTTGAACTTGCACCTAAGTTAATGGGACAGCTACTAAGCGTTTACCCTTATGGTTCGCTGCTCACTTACAACAAGTTCTACGGGTTGATCATGAATATCAATAACGCCTAAATCCGCCAAACTATCTCGCATCTGAATTTCACGACAAAGACCAACAGAATAACCCGCAAAACTTGCTAGCAAGCTGTCATAAAAGCCACCGCCATAACCCATGCGATAGCCTGCAAGATCAAAGCTCAATCCAGGCACAACTGCCAAAGACGGAATACCAAATACATCTTCATCAGACAGACGAATTAAATTCTTTGGATCCGCCAAAGGCTCTAGCACGCCAAACTTGCTTTTTTCTAACTGATTGAAATCTTGAATACGATACCAGTCCATCAGACGGGTATGAGGGATAACGCGAGGAACCGCGACTGTCTTTCCTGCCTGCCACGCAAGTTCGATAAGTTCGCGAGTATCGACCTCTTCATTGACCGAAAGGTAGGTCAAAATCAAAACAGAATTGCACCATTCAGGTGTCGCTACCACATTTTTGGCGATAACCATATCAATACGGGCACGCTCATCAGTAGACAAGCCTTTGCGTAGCTGGATGAACTGCTTTCTCAGCTCTTTTTTTTGCGCCATAATCTCGTTGCTGTCCATACGTACCCCTTAAAGCTATGCCTTGAACTTGCACACCCACGCGTCTGCATCAAATTCATGCAAGCGTAGCTGTGCGCACTTTGCTGTCGCCACACAAATTACCGATGCTGAATAGTTGAGATAGGCAAGCTGCCATTCATTCATCCACGGTAAATAAATAGACGAATCCACGCCGAAACCCGTACCCTGCGCTTTGAGCACTGCTTCGATACGAGCCCATTGGCGTGCAAAATTTACAGGATCTGATGCCAATTTACGTAGCTGCGCGCTCGGCTCATCGCCCTTTTTATGAGGTATACCAAGTGTCCGCCCCAAGGCAAGTAAAGCCCGGTCAGAGATGTTTTTCATGACTGGCGTAACATCTACTCCAAGCTCTTCTTCGCATACTCCCAACACCACTAAATTGTCAGCATCTGAAAGGTTAAAGTGGGGACCTCCACCCGCAAGATAAGGCTTGCCATACGCCCCATAGCGAAGTTGTTCCGCATCGCTAATTCCAAGCACAGCACTCAAAAGTAAAGCAGAGCCAAAAACACCTAACCCTGCAGCTGATGCGCGTGGGGTTTGCAAACTAAAGAGATGCTCTGCCTTCGCACAAGCAGCGGGTAGAAGCTGTGCGGGTCGTCTTTGCCACAGCCTCTCTAAACCTTCTGTATGTAATACATACAGGTCTACCTTTAGCCCATTTGAAGCCACGAGCGCCACACTAAAGCCTCTCGATATAGCTCAACACATCGTTGCATGTCTTGCTCACTTTATTAGTGTCCGTGAGATCAACGAGTTTGACTTTTGCCATGAGTTCACGATAGCCATAGTTATAGCAACCCGCATCGATAATTTTGCGCCAAGTCTTGCAAGCACCCTTAAAGTCAGTCTGGCTGTTATCCCAAAGTTGCAGTGCTGCAATGCCACTGGTTGCATAACTCACATAGTAAAGCGGCGAATCAAAGGTATGGCTAACATACTGCCACCAATAAGCACTTTCATCATCGGTTTCATCGCCATATTCACTCGCAATGCGCGCATAGGTCTTGTTAATTTCATCCAAAGTCATATCAGGATGCGCATAAACCTCACGCTGAAATTCGTCATAGATACAGCCATCAATCACATTGGTTAATTGATCCATAAGGTTGGCACTTGCTGCCTTTTTGCCAAGTTCAACACCATATATTTCATCATAAAAATTGGTATAAAGAGATTGAAGACCATTCGCTTGAATCTCAGAGATATCAAGATTGCCGCCACCATATACCAGATTATTGGGCGATGCATTAAGGCGGTAATCAGTAAAATGACCAATCTCATGTGAAAGTGTTTGTAGATCGGTCACACCATTCGCCTTCATATAGATAAACGGTACCTGATTTTCAACAAAAACCGTTGCAAAGGCACCATCCATGCGATTGTCATCGCTACCGATATTAAAAAGATGATGTTTTTTAAGCAGTTCAACCGAATCGCTCACAATCGGATCAATCTTGCTGCCAGCCGACTGGAGTTTATTAAGCGTAGTTGCAAGATCCTGTTCGGGCGCCTCTTCGGTAAAAGCAAAAGAAGCATCACTTTCATAATAAAGTTCAAAGAAGCGTGGTCCGATCTTTTTGACAGCCGCATAAAGCTTTTCAAGATCTTCGGGTTCGTAATCACGCAAATACATATCATCCGCAAGGTCGGCATAGTTATCATAACCATTAAGTTTTGCCAGCTCAGTGCGGATTTTAACCAGCTTAACAAAGATAGGCCCAACCTTCTCATTAAGCTCGGTGGGTGTCAATTCGTCTAGATCGGCTTCATTGATTGCCGAGAAATAGTCTTCCTTAAGTTTGGCTTCCTGCTCGTCAAGTTCAAGCTCGCGTTGGCTGGGTTCTTCAGACTGTGCGTAATAATCAAAGGCCACCTGGCCTACATGCTTTTTGAAAGCATCTGCAGTAGGACCTGTACAGGCAGCAGCAAATGCAACATTTGCTGCATTATGACAACTATCCGAATCCAGTTGAGCCTCGGTAAATTGTTCAGAGATATTTTCATCATTTATATTTGAGCAATACGCAAGATAGGCGGCATTGGTATTGTCATCGAGTTTTGCTAGCTTGCTATACAGCAAATCGTACTGCTGGATAACTGCAGCCTCATCTCCATCTTTTGCAAGCTTAGTAAGTTTGTCACAATCCTTTTGAAAGCTAGCTGTATCAAATTTTTTGTAGTGTGGAACCACCATAGGACGCGTTGCCGAAAGCTGGCTTGACTGAGTCGCCGAACCATCATGACTCACGCCCAAAACACTGCAACTTGTTCCCAAGCCGAGCGTAAGCAGAGCAACTAAACCCGCAAAAGCGAAACGTCGCACAAAGCTTGGTGCTTTATGTTTGTGCAATATACATAACAGACGAGACTGTGTACGAGATGCCTGAAACATAGTTAATCCTCCTCAACGCGTCGACGCATAGTTTTGACACGTGACCGTCTCTTTTTACTGTCAAGGCGACGCTGTATAGAAGCTTTAGTGGGACGCGTTGCATGACGTTGCTTGGGCGGAATCGAACGACGTCTTAACTCAGCTCTGATTTTTTCAATACAGTGTGCTCGATTTTGAAACTGACTACGCGAATCCCGACTTGTTACAGCAATACCTGTTGGCAGATGACACATACGTACCGCTGTGTCCGAGGTATTAACCCCCTGCCCACCAGGACCGCTCGCATGAAAACACTCGATACGACAGTCAGCAGCAATATGCTCCGCATCTTGGCGAACATACCGTGCGTATTCCCGATAACTTAGCAGTGCCTTCATTCATCCTCCCATATGGCCTCATGCGAGGCTTAAAAGGACAGATTACACGAAGACATAATTTTTTATTCGCAAAAGTGCTTCTTCAATAAGTGAACGGGGTGATGCAAGGTTTATACGGATATGACAAGGTCCACCAAAGTGACGACCATCCTGCCAACCTACTCCTACATCCCACCCCGCCTGCAGTACATCATCAATTGTGCAAGCATGTAGCTCGCAATACTGCGTACAGTCCAAGAAAAGCATGTAGGTACCCTGAGGCATCGCACAGCTCACTCCATCGAAGTGTGTTGCGATATAGTCAACAAAAAGACTCGCGTTGTCTTCGATGACATCCATAAGCTGATTTTTCCACTCATGACCTTGCGGAGAATAGCCGCCGATAAGGGCATGCATAGAAAGTACGTTCATCTCGTTATAGTGGGTTTTCTCGCCAAATTCACTAATCTGATGTCGCAACTTTTCGTTATAAATCACATGATAGCTACCAATAAGGCCCGCGAGATTAAAAGTTTTGCTTGGCGCATATGCCGCAACAACATGTTCGCGCGCCCAAGGAGATACCATTTGTGTAGGTATATGCGTATGACCCGCAAACACCAAGTCAGCCCAAATTTCATCGCTGATAACTGTTACGTTCGCGGCCTCAAAAACAGCCATTGCAGCCTTGAGTTCTTCATGCTCCCAAACGCGACCGCAAGGATTATGAGGTGAGCAGAAAATTGCAACCCTAATGTTATTTTCTGCAATCTTACGAGCCATATCTTCATAATCCATACGCCAGATGCCCTGCTTATCGCGATAAAGCGAACTATAGACACTATGACGACCCGTACCTTCTACATCAGAGCGAAAACCCACATAGACAGGGCTATGCAGCAAAATTTTGTCCCCTGGTTGGGTAAGCGTTTGGATTGCTGAAGTAATAAAACCATGCACACCATTCTCATAACCAATAAGTTCAGGCGTGATATCGGGATGTCCAGAACGACGCCAGTCACAAATTGCCTGGTAATAGGCATCGCTAGGCTGGAAGTATCCAAAAAGCGGATGTGCTAAACGTTTTGCAATAGCATCCGTTACCGCTGGACAAGTTGCAAAATTCATATCGGCTACCCACATGGGGATAAAGTCAAAGCCTTGCTTGGGAGCAGCTGGCTCAAAGCCCCAGACTTCTTTTCCTGCAGCATCATAAGCGGTTGCGTCGTGACCACGGCGCTCATAAACCGTGGTGAAATCATATGTCGTCATCTGTCCGATTCCCTCTCTGCAGATGTAAATCTTTGAATTGTATAGTGTCGCTTTCTTCGTGCTCATTCTAGAATGACTACAAAGCGTGTGTTGGAGCAATAAGAAAATCCTGTCACTCACACAAAGAAGGGATTCGCATGTCCAAAGTTGTTGCGATTGCTTCGGGCAATCTTTCCGCGCAAATAAAACTACACGGAGCTGAGCTTTCGAGCCTACAACGAGGAGACGATGAATTTTTGTGGCAAGCCGACGAACGCTGGTGGGGCCGTCACGCTCCGGTACTCTTTCCCATCGTAGGCAGTATTCGCAACGATAAAGCTCAGACTGCGGCGGGTACATGCCATATGGGTCGCCACGGTATTGCACGTCTCAAGGACTTCACTGTGGCCGAGCAAAGCGCAGATACAGTAACACTAGAGCTTTGCTCTGATGCAGATACCACGGCTGCTTTTCCCTACTCCTTTGTACTACACATGAGCTATAGTCTCGAAGCAAGTGCAGTTGGTGGAGCTGTGGATACTCTGCGCCAGAGCTTCTCTGTCACTAATACAGGCACCGATCCACTCCCTTTTTCAGTCGGTGGGCATCCCGCCTTTAATGTTCCTGCACCGCAACATACGGGTGCTTGGGAAGACTATGCATTGCGTTTCACGCAGCCCTGGTCTTATGTTTCGCCTGGTGTAAATGCTGAGGGCCTTTGGGACTATCAAATCAAGACGCCTATTGTTGATAAGGCAGATAAACTTCCTTTAGACCGTCAGCTTTTTTGCTATGACACCATCGAGTTGGAGGGCACACCAGATTCTCGCGTAACCTTGGTGGATGGCGCTGATAAGCCAGTGCTGCATCTGGATTTTGAAGGATTTCCCTATCTGGGTATCTGGTCTCCTGGCTGCGAGTCAGGCGATGCACCGTTTGTCGCTATCGAGCCATGGACAGGTACTGCAACGCGTACCGACGAAGATGACATACTTGAACACAAGCAAGGCAGCCTCACAGCACAGCCTGGCGAAACCGTTGAGCGAGCTTTTACCATAACTTTGCTTTAAACATAGCTATAGCGCGGCAACTTGCAAAAATTTGCTTGTTGCCGCGCTATTTTTCTACTTAGCTAAAGTCAGCAATCTGATTTTCAAGTTGCGAGATAGTTGCACTCAACTCATCAGCACGCGCGCGCTTCTTCTCAATAACAGCTGCGGCTGCCTTAGCAACAAAACTCTCGTTGGCAAGCGTACGCTCGGTACCGGCAAGCTCCTTACGAGCTGCCTCAAGCTGCTTGCTCAGACGCTTCTTTTCTGCTTCAAAATCAATGAGGCCACCAAGTGCCACAAATACTTCCATATCACCTAAAGCTACAGAAATAGCGCCCTGAGGTTTGTCGATGCGCGCACCAACTACCATCTGGTCAATGTGGCCCACACTACAGATAAAGCTGCGCTGAGCCTCGATAACCTCGGCATCATTGCCCATAGTACGTACCGCCACATCAAGCTCAGTACGTGGTGACAGGCGATAGCGCGCACGTGTGGAACGCACAGCACCCACCAGCGCCTTTGCCAACTCAAAGTCATGCTCCGCGCGCTCATTTACATAGGAGGCAAAGTCTGCTTCCTCAGGCCAAGCGGCCATCATAAGGAAACGACCATCGTGACTGACATAACTGCCATTTTCATCACGATCAAGTTCGCTTGCAGGCAACGCATCCCAAATCTTTTCGGTTACAAAGGGCATTACGGGGTGCAGTAGACGCAAACTAGCATCAAGCACATAGATCAAATTACGCTGTACTTGCAGCTTTTCTTCGGGGGTACCATCCAGCAGGCGACCTTTGCAAAGCTCGATATACCAGTCGCAAACCTCATTCCAGAAGAAGGATTGCAAATCGCGAGCATAGTCACCAAACTCATATGCCTCTAGCTGGCGAGTAGCCGTAGCAACCGCACGGGCAAGACGAGAAAGCATCCACGCGTCCTCGGGCGTCTCGGCAACAGGAGATCCAGGCTGATAGCCTTCAAGGTTCATCTGTACAAAACGACTGGCATTCCAAATCTTGGTAACAAAGGAACGTGCCGCATCAGTACGATCTGATTTAATGAGTTCGCGTGTTTTCTTGTCGATATCAGCGTCAAACTTAACATCTTGATTGTTGGTAATCAGAGTAAGCAGATTGTGACGCATGGCATCTGCGCCGTACTTTTCCATCAAATCCATTGGGTCAACACCATTGCCCTTGGACTTGGACATACGACTACCATCTTTAGCCAAGATAGTCGCGTAAATATACACATCGTGGAACGGTACTTCGTCGGTAAAGTACAAAGAACTCATGATCATACGCGCAACCCACAAGGCGATAATGTCACGAGCAGTCACGAGCACCTTTGTGGGATGATGACCTTCCATGCACTCGGGGTGGTCGGGCCAACCTTGCGTAGCAAAAGTCCACAGCTGGCTAGAAAACCATGTGTCAAGTACATCCTCATCTTGATGGATATGATGACTTCCACAATGTGGACAGACATCAGTATCTTCAAGCAGAGCATCTTCCCAACCGCAATCCTCACAGTAGAACACCGGAATACGATGACCCCACCAAAGCTGACGGCTAATACACCAGTCCTTGAGGTTTTCCATCCAAGTGAGATACGTCTGGGTCCAGCGCGCGGGATGGAACGTAACCTCACCATCCTTTACAACCTGAGTCGCGCGCTCCTTGAGTTTGTCAACAGCAACAAACCACTGCTCGGACAGCCACGGCTCCAGCGCAGTATCACAGCGATAGCAGTGCATAACTGAATGCTCAATATCTTCGATATGATCAAGCAGACCATGTGCATCAAACCAAGCAACAATAGCCTCTCGAGCTTCATCGCGATCCATGCCCGAGTAGGCGCCATAACCCTCAACCACGTGCGCAGTTTCGTCAAAAATATTAATTTGTTCGAGATTGTGAGTCTGACCCATGGCATAGTCATTAGGGTCATGAGCAGGGGTTACCTTGACAAAACCCGTACCAAAACCAGGCTGTACATGCCAATCAGAAAAAATTTCAATCTCACGATTGACGATGGGAAGCAAAACCTTTTTGCCCACAAAGTCAGCTTTTTCTGGATCTTGAGGACTTACCGCAACGCCCGTATCGCCAAGCATGGTCTCGGGACGCGTGGTTGCTACAGTGATATAGGTCTTATCACCTACAGGCTCTACCAGTGGGTAACGCAAATACCAGAGATGGCCTTTTTCATCGTGATATTCGGCCTCGTCGTCAGAAATAGCGGTACGGCAATGGGGACACCAATTAACAATGCGCTTACCTCGATAAATGAGGCCGTCATGGTACCAGTCTACAAAGACCTTGCGAACCGCACGTGAAAACTCAGGACTCATCGTAAATTGCTCGTCATCAAAATCAATGGAGCAACCCATACGCTTAATCTGATTGACAATTGTGCCGCCATACTCATGAGTCCAGTCCCAGCAAGCATCTAAGAACTTCTCACGACCCATTTCAAGACGAGACTCACCTTCTGCCTTGAGCTTTTTGTCGACCTTGGTCTGGGTAGCAATACCTGCATGGTCTGTGCCCAAAATCCAGCGAGTAGAACGACCACGCATACGGTTATAGCGCACAAAGGTATCTTGGATACTGTCATCCATCGCATGACCCATATGCAAAATACCTGTGACATTGGGAGGTGGGATCGTAACCGTGCAGTCCCCTACACCACGAGAACGCTGATAGCAGCCCGCCTGAACCCATCGCTCAATCTGCTCGGGTTCGTTGGTAGCAGGGTCGTAGGTCTTGGGCATTTCTTCCATGAAAATCCTCCCTCTCCTGCCGCGACGTGGTGGGCACTCATGTCTAGAGCGCGCTTCGTCTTGGCGGAATAAAACTTACAAGTTCGAACGGTTGGCGCCTTCACTAGAACGCACAATCTGGGGAGACTGCGCGCCACCTACAGATTCAGGCGTCACAATAACCTCGGTAATATCAAGGTCACTTGGTAAATCAAACATCGTGTTCTGCAGCGTTGCTTCACAGATGGATCGCAAACCACGAGCGCCCGTACCGCGGGCAATAGCCTGGTCAGCAATCTCGCGCAAAGAATCCTCAGTAAAGTTCAGATCCACGCCTTCAAGGTCAAACATACGCTTGTACTGCTTGACAATAGCATTGCGCGGCTTGGTTAAAATCTCCACCAAATCATCTGCTGTCAGTTCACGCGTTGAGCAAATCACCGGGATACGCCCGATGAACTCAGGGATCATGCCAAATTTATGCAGGTCTTGAGGCATGACATTGCTCATCAGCTCGTCTTGGTCTTCCTCGACTTTACGCGAAAGTTCAGCATTAAAGCCGATGCCCTTCTTGCCAATACGATCGGCAACAATCTTGTCCAAGCCCACAAAAGCACCACCGCAGATGAACAAAATATTGGTGGTATCGATGCGAATAAGCTCTTGTTGAGGATGCTTGCGACCACCTGTAGGAGGTACTGCAGCTTCGGTTCCCTCAAGAATCTTGAGCAATGCCTGCTGGACGCCCTCACCCGACACATCGCGCGTAATCGAGAGATTCTCAGCTTTGCGAGCAATTTTGTCGATCTCATCGATGTAAACGATGCCCATCTGAGCACGTTCAACATCGCCATCCGCAGCCGTTAAGAGCTTGAGCAGGATATTTTCGACATCCTCACCCACATATCCCGCCTCGGTCAATGTAGTTGCATCAGCAATGGCAAAGGGCACCTCAAGGAAGCGTGCCAGCGTCTGGGCGAGCAACGTTTTACCCGTACCCGTAGGACCAAGTAGCAAGATGTTGGACTTTGCAATCTCAACGTCTTCACTATCTTCGGCAACCTCATCAGCACCCGCAGCAATGCGGCGATAATGATTGTAGACGGCCACGCTCATTGCGCGCTTTGCTTCTTCTTGACCCATGACATAGTTTGAAAGTTCGTCATAAATCTCATGCGGCGTTGGAAGATGCTTGAGGGGCATCTCATTGCTGGGCTCAAATTCTTCCTCAGGCGCAAGCTCAAAGCCAGCAGCTGCATCATTGCTGATATGTGTTAGTTCCTGAGCTCGTGCACGAGCATCTTCGGCATCCGAACCTGAAATAATATCCTGACAAGCAGCAACACATTCATCACAGATGAATACACCATCAGGCCCTTGAATTAACTTACGCACCTGAGTACGAGTCTTGCCACAAAACGAGCAACGCAGCTCGTCAAACATCCCTGTTCTGTTGTTACCAAACGAAGGCATGTGCCCTCCTACTCAAAATCTTACTGCTCGGTGCGTGACGTAATTACACGGTCTACTAGGCCATACTCCATCGCTTGTTGGGCACGCAAATAATTGTCGCGCTCGGTGTCAGCATTAATTTTTTCGACTGGCTGGCCAGTGTAGCTTGCGAGCAATTCATTGAGGTGCTCACGAATCCACTTGGTTTCATCAGCCACAATCTGAATGTCGGTCTGCTGTCCTTGGGCACCAGAGCTGGGCTGATGAATTAACACCATCGAGTTAGGAAGCGCCATACGCTTACCCTTGGTACCAGCAGCAAGTAGGACAGACGCCATCGAGGCTGCCATACCAACACAGATGGTCGAAATGTCAGGCTTAATAAAATTCATCGTATCGAGAATGCCCAGACCAGCATAGACCTCGCCACCAGGAGAGTCGATATACAAGCTGATATCCTTGTCGGGGTCTTGACTTTCTAGGTGCAAAAGCTGCGCGATAACAAGATTTGCAGATTCGCGTGTAATCTCTTCACCAAGAAAGACAATGCGGTCGTTGAGTAGCCTTGAATAGATGTCGTAGCTACGCTCGCCACGAGGGGTCTGCTCAACCACATAGGGAATCAAAGGAATATTTGTTGGGTTGTGCATAAGTGCATCCTTTCGCCTACGAAATGCTTTACCTAACGATGGTACCCCACTCGTGACACTCTGAGACATTTATGGATAAAAGTGCCCCGGCAGTTTTTCTGCCAGGGCACTTGACCATCAAAAACTTGCGACCAAAAACTACTCAGCGTCCTCGCTGGCCTCGTCCTTGTTGCTCTCATCCTTGGCGCGAGCCTCGGCAACCTCGTCAACCTCGGTAACCTGTGCATTCTCAACAAGCCAGTTAACAGCCTTGGTGCGACGGATGGACTGACGCACAGCAGGCATACGACCATCAGAGAGGAACTCTTTGATGGAGGAATCAACATCTTTGACGTTGGCCTTCTCAAACTCACTACGGATATCCTCATCGCTGCATTCAAGCTTGAGCTCGCACGCCAAAGCGTCAAGAGCCAGAGACTGACGCGCGCGCTCTTCGGCCTGATCGTGCAGGTCAGTCAAGAACTCATCGCTCTTGATACCCTGCATACTGAGATACATATCAAGATTCATGCCACGACGAGAAAGCTGACCCAAGAACTCCTGAGCGAGCTCATTGAACACCTGATTTTGGTAGGCCTCGGGAACCTCCTCAAGGTCGAGCTGCTCGCCAATAGCGGCTACAACGCGATCCTCCTTGAGACCAGGCAGACCTTCCTTCTTGTCTGCTGCAACTTCTTCCTTAACGGCGTCACGGAGTTCAGCGACGGTATCAAAACCAAAGCCAGTCTTGGCAAACTCATCGGTAAGCTCAGGAGTAACTGCCTTCTGGATGGTATTGACAGTAACCTCAACCTCAAACTCATGGGTATGGTCACCATGGCTATGAGTCCAAGAGATGGTCTTGGTCTCACCAACCTTCATGCCAACAATTTCAGAGACGAGCTCATCGGCAAGATTGGGATTGCCAAGGGCTAAGGTACGATCCTCACCAGCAATACCAGACTCGCCCTTCTTGTCAACGGCAGTGACCGTAATCATGTCCTTGTCCTTGACTTTCTTGGCACGCTTATTGGGTTCAAAGGTGGTGCGATAAGTGAGCAACTGCTCAATTTGGTTGTCAATCTCCGCCTCGGTTACCTCTGCGGGAGGCATATTGATAGCGGGGGCATCATAGCTCTTAAGACCAGCAACGGGAGGCACGACAACAGTGCAGTCGATAACAAAATCCTCGTGCTCAACGACAGGATCAGACTCGCCCCAGTCGGGACGCTCAACGGGAACAAGGTCGAGTTCCTCAATCATCTGAGGTTGAACCTCCTGGAGCAGCTCGTCAGTAGCCTGTGCGAGAACTGCATCCCTACCCAAAATGCCGTCAATAACAGGACGTGGTGCACGACCACGACGGAAGCCCTGGAAGTTATAGCGCTGAGCAATGTCACGATAGGTCTTCTTGACCGTAGCATCGACCTCAGCAGCAGGGACAGTAACCTTGGCCGCGACCTTGCCGTCGTCGGTCCTCTCAGAAGTGACGGAAATCTTCAACGTTCCTCCAGTGTCTCATGCCAAATCATATGCAAACGTTAATCTGGCTTTACCTCTAGTGTGAATGGTGCGGGCGAAAGGACTTGAACCTTCACGGGTTGCCCCACTGGAACCTAAATCCAGCGCGTCTGCCAATTCCGCCACGCCCGCATATAAACACACAGGAGAAGATATTAGCAAAACTACCCTCCGCTGGGTAGGAAAACTCAAACTGACCACGTAGCAACTACATGACTACCGTTGACGGAAGAAATGTAAGCGGATTACCTATGTAAAGCTTTACTTGCCAAATACTTCTGTCGCAGCCGCTTCTGCTTGTTTGCGTGTAAATCCATCAAAGATGAGCTGACGCTCCATGTCTTTTTTATCTTTGATGATGTCATAATCGTAGTAGCTCCAAGCACAACGTAGTGCCTGCTCGTTCCAATCAATTTTGATATTTTCTACAGCATAGGTGGCCTGCTCGTCAGTAAAACCTAAATACGCTAATTCTTTTTGCAAACCCGACTGTGAGCTGGCAGCACTTCCTATCAACTGCTATGCATATGCCAAAGCTTCCGCATTCCAGTCAATACCGCTATGGTCTATAGCCCATACAGCATCAGCCTCCGAAAACTGATCATTTGGCTTAAGCATATTAAGAAGACTATCGCGCGAATATGGACTATGAGCAATGTAACCAACCATTTGATTGTAAGCCGCACGTTGACCTTTGGTTGAAGGTTGCATAGTGGGGGTAGGAACGGCAGGCAACTCTACCTCGGGTTTTTCAAAAAGATGCTCATGTTGAAGAGTATGCCTAACATACGAAGTTGAAGTATTGCTCGTAGGCGTATCTAAAGGTTCTATAGGAGACGGAGACACCACTCCTGAAGCGGAACCCAATGCAACGGACAGTGCCACGATATTGGCACCGACCAGCAGGCTGCGCCGAATCGTACGTTTGCGGATTTGCTTTTTTCTATTATCCGCCGACATTTTTGCTAGATTCATGGAGTCAGTCGTAAAAAAGCTCATGGGTGCCTACTATCAGCGTTTAGTTTACAAACAATACGTTATACCTAGGTCTATCCTAGACGAAAAACAGCGCCTGCCGGGCATAAGACCGGCAGGCGCTGCAAAACCATCACGCTAGGATTATCTAGTAAATACGCCTTAGCAAACACCCTGAGCCATCATGGCCTCTGCCACTTTGAGGAAGCCAGCAATGTTGGCACCAAAGACCAAATCGCCCTCATGACCGTACTGCTTTGCAGCGTTACTCGCAACGGTATAGATAGACTCCATGATGCCTTTAAGTTTTTCGTCAACCTCATCAAAGGTCCAAGAGAGATGTTCTGCATTTTGGCTCATCTCAAGACCAGAGGTCGCAACGCCACCAGCATTTGCAGCCTTGCCAGGCGCAAAGAAGACGTCATTTTGCAGCAAATACTGAGTTGCTTCAAGCGTGGTTGGCATGTTAGCGCCTTCGACCACATACTTAACGCCGTGAGCAACAAGCTCCTTGGCATTGCCGAGATTGAGCTCGTTTTGCGTAGCACAAGGCATAGCAACATCACAGGCCTCGCCCCAAGGACGCTCACCCGCATGATAGACAGAATTAGGACGAGCGGTAGCGTACTCGGTCAGACGAGCACGATGTACTTCTTTTACTGTCTGCAAAGTGGCTACATCAATGCCATCGGGATCATAGACATAGCCTGATGAATCAGACACGGTAACAACTTTTGCGCCGAGCTGCTCTGCTTTTTGAACTGCATAGATTGCAACATTACCCGAGCCAGAAACGCAGATGGTCTTATTTGCAAGAGGAGCTGCTGCAACGGTGGGAGTGCCCTCTTTTTCGGCCACCATATGAGACAGGAAGTAAACTGCGCCATAGCCCGTTGCTTGCGTACGTGCAAGAGAGCCACCATAGCTCAGACCCTTACCGGTAAGTACGCCAGACCATTCATTGCGCAAGCGCTTATACTGGCCAAACATATATCCAATCTCGCGAGCGCCCGTGCCAATATCACCTGCGGGAACATCGGTATTAGGACCAATGTGACGGAAAAGCTCGGTCATAAAGGACTGACAAAATGCCATAACCTCACGGTCAGACTTACCCTTGGGATCAAAGTCACAGCCGCCCTTGGCACCGCCCATGGGAAGCGTTGTGAGACTATTCTTGAATATCTGCTCAAAACCTAGGAATTTTAGGATGGAAAGATTCACGCTAGGATGCAGACGCAGACCACCCTTGTAAGGACCAATAGCTGAATTGAATTGGATACGATATCCGCGATTAACCTGAACCTTACCCTCATCATCAACCCAAGGCACACGGAACATAACAATGCGCTCTGGCTCTACAAGACGCTCAAGCAAAGCGGCTTGCTCGTACTCGGGATGAGCATCAAGGGCAGGTTGAAGGGTTGTTAAGACCTCAGTTGCAGCCTGAATAAATTCAGGCTGGTCAGCGTAACGCTCGGAAAGCTCAGCGATAACGCGCTCGGAATAGTTTTGCTCGGACATGATTCCCCTCTCATGGTAGTGCGGGCACGACGCCTGTCGCCCCGGTGCGAACGCCATCCCAAGATGACGTCCCTCTGGCGTACTCATTCACGCCAAGTCTAGAGTAGGTGGGTTTTTCTTTGCCTACTAAATCAAGTATTAAATTTATCTGTTACGAAACAGTTCGCCAACCGTTCGCTCATGTACCAGCCTAAACACTCGTATATTTTTTATCAGTCGAGATATCTGCATCTTTGTCTGTCTGAACACGTGCATACTTGTCCGCTCGTCTGTCCGCCTAGACGCTTACCTATCCACTGCTTAGACGCTATTCCTTGACATATAAGACGTTCTGCTTGATAAAAAACCGCAACAAAGGCGACAAATAAAGTATGGTCGGGGCGGCGGGATTCGAACCCACGACATCCTGCTCCCAAAGCAGGCGCGCTACCAGGCTGCGCTACGCCCCGTTGACGGAGGGCAATTATAGATGAGCTGTGCCTTTATCGCAACGGATAGAACAACTTACCAATAATTTTTTACTTTGCTTGCTATTTGCTCACAAACCCCTGCCATGAAAATATTCTTATTCTTGTGAGAATTACTCAGCAAAGGCAAGATTTATGTAGCGTGATGTGAAGACTTGGGCTATTCTGTCTTAGCACGTCATGTGCGGCGGTAGTTCAATTGGTAGAGCGTCAGCCTTCCAAGCTGATTGTTGCGGGTTCGAGTCCCGTCCGCCGCTCCATACAAATGCAGAGGTCAGCGTCACTGAGGCGCTGGCTTTTTTTCATACGTAAAGCTATGGTGTGACACCAACTTTCGGGATATAGAAAAAATGAGATTCCTTTTTTATCATCCCATCCAAAAAGGGTTCGTTTTTCACTTTTGGCTCCACAAAAGGGGTCTGGTAAATTTTGGGTCAATGATGAATTAGGAATCCGATTCCGATGAAATTGATGAATTGTGAACCGTTTTCGCATGTTGCAGCTTCGCGCTGTAATGTATGCTGCGTTTTATATGCCACATTCCAACACACGTTTTTCCTATATGCCCAAATTTTCATGTCCAACGCTGCTTTTGTAGGCTGGCCTATACTTTGTACAAGCAAAATTTGAAGAAACTGAGTTTGAAAGGTTTTACACATGAGCCGACAACTGGGACGCACTATCGCCATTGCCAACCCTGCTGCTCGCAGTGGTAAAGGGGCTCATGCAGCTGAGTTTGTCCGCCGATACTTTGAAGCGCATAGCTCCGCAACAGATAAGTTCCATATGCAGCTTACCAACGCAAGTGGCCATGCTCAAGATATGGCTGCTCAAGCGGCTGAGGCAGATACCGTCATTGCGCTAGGTGGAGACGGACTTATCAACGAAGTTGTGAATGGTCTTATGCAAATACCTGCAGCCCAGCGCCCCATTCTTGCTGTTATAGCCATGGGTTCAGGAAACGATTTTGCGCGTACGCTTGGATCTGCCATTAACGACCCTGAAGCTGCACTTACTGAAGTTATGATGGGTACGACAAAGCAGCTTGATCTAGGTGTTTTAGATAAGGACACTCCACAAGAAAAGTACTACATAGAAACTCTCTCATTTGGGCTTGATGCAGCTATTGCTCTTGATACCACCAATCGTCGCGCTGCAGATACTCATCAACAAGGAGCTACACTTTTTGCTACTTCTGGTCTCAAAATTATGAGCAAAGCTCATCATGGCTGGGCTTTTAGCGCAAGCTACTGCGATGCTGCTGGCAACAAAAAAGAAATTGCAGGTCACGAAATTATTTTTGCTGTGCAACAGGGCGTAACCTATGGTGGCGGCTTCCAAATTACACCTAAGGCAGATGCATCTGATGGTCTGCTTGACCTTTGTTATAACTGCAGTTTGCCGATGGTGCCTAACACTCTGCGGCTCTTTGGCTTGACTCGTCTAGGAAAGCACACACGATCTCGGCATTTAGCTTTTGATCAATTAACTCATTTGGACATACACTTCCCCGAGGAAATTCCTCCTGGACAAATCGATGGAGAAAAAATACCCAAACAGGAACATCACAGCATTGATGTTGTCCCCGCTGCTTTGAAAGTTATCATTTCGAACAATACTACCGACTAATTGAAACAGCCCGCTGCGTAACAGCAGCTCCAAAAAAATAAAATATATTTTTTGCTCTTAAAAATATCTACACTATTCCATCGTTCATTTATATATGTTCAGAAGAATAGATGGTTAATATTTTTAGCCCCGAGGAGGCTTTTTTGGTAGGAATGCGAACAAAAAAGCCTCCTCGGGGCTGTTTCACCCGATATAGCTGGATACAGACTACGTGGTTAGCACGGCTCTTTCCTACCACGACAGATATTTAGCGTTATCCAATGACCAGTGCACATCCCGTATATAAGATTGCAAACTAATACCATCCCGCTTCTTGAAAAGTGCCAAAATATGTGCGTGTTCCTTATTGGCTTTGCGCGCATTGGCTTCCAGCACATCAGGCTTTTCTTGCAAATAGGCGCGTTTCATAAAAAAGCGATTAAGATCATCAATATAGTCTACAAGTCGACTGTTGCCACACTTTTGCACGTAAGTCTGATGAAACTCGCGTTGCAAATCATCATAGCGATCAAATAACCCGCTATTGATCGCCAGCTGCATACTGTTACACAAAAATCCTAGTTGCGCAACATCATTGTCGCTCATACGCCCTGCTGCCAAAAGAGCCGCTCTCCCATCAAGCGGCCCCAAAATCTCAAACACTTCGCGTGCTGCCGACTCATCAAAGCCACGCACAATAAAGCCTTTTCGCGGCAAACGCTCCAAATAGCCCTCGTCTGCAAGCTGCATCAGCGCTTCTCTCACAGGGGTACGGCTAACTGACAATGCATCAGCAATACTTTGCTCGCTAATATGTTCAAACTCCCCCAGCATGCCTTCATTGATGAGATTGGCAATATGCATATACACATGATCTTTGAGAGAAAAGTATCTTTCTTTACTCATACTGTCACACACCTATAACTTATTGTATTTACAATACTATTGTATACAATCGTCATTCTTGCCAATATAAACAAAAAAATAAAGATAAACAGCGTATAAATTACCGCTTACTGAAAAAATAATACCTTTGAGTATGAATTGTACACGGTATGCAAATCTTAAAGATATTTTGGACTTACGAAGCGCAAAGTTAGTTTTTTGAAAGGAGTTTTACCATGGCTAGATTTACTCATTGCATCGTCCGTCGTCCAAGTCACTCTTTGCTTAACGGCATTACCTCTGCCCCTGAGCTTGGAAAGCCCGACTATAATCGCGCTATTGAAGAGCACAATGACTACATTGATGCCCTTACGCGTTGCGGCGTAGATGTCACCGTACTTCCTGCATCCGAAGAGTACCCTGACAGCTGCTTTGTTGAGGATACCTGCGTAATTACACGTTGTGGTGTTATCGTAGACAACCCAGGAGCTGACACTCGTCGTGGTGAGGCAGCACTGCTTGAACCTGTACTGCATCGCTTTTTTGATTATGACAAAATTCGTCACATTACCTCACCAGGCACCCTTGAGGGCGGTGATGTCATGATGGTAGGTAACACATTCTATGTTGGCAGGTCAAAACGTACCAATGCAGAAGGCATCCGTCAGTTTGCCGCCATCCTACAAGAGTGGGGTCTGAAGTGTGTTGAAGTCCCTCTGGAGAAAGTGTTGCATCTAAAGACAGGCGTCAACTATATCGAGAACAACAATATGCTCGTCTCTGGCGAATTTATCGAAAAAACTGATTTTGCAAGCTACAACAAGATCATTGTTCCTGAAGAAGAGGCCTATGGCGCCAACTGTATTTGGATAAATGACACAGTCATCGTCGCCGAGGGCTATCCCGTTGTGCTCAAGGCTGTACAAGATGCTGGTTACAAAACTATCGTGGTAGATACGTCTGAATATCGCAAACTCGACGGCGGTCTATCCTGCCTAGGCTTGCGCTTCTAGAACTTTTTTCTTCATCCCCAAAAGGTTGCGCGGGTCGGCAAAACGATCCACGCAACCTTTTACTACGGAGAGAGGGTGCTACGATGCAAACATCTAATGTAATGACAAGTAGTCCCGCAAAATTACTCATAGACGAGCAAGGTAACAAAATCATCGATCCCAATGGCATGGGTCTGCTACGCCTGTCAATGATGGTTATCACAGCGAGTATTTGCGGTGGTATTTTCTCACTGGCAGGTGATCTTGCAGCAGGTGGTGCCAATACAGGAGCTGTACTGATCAGCTGGGGCATCTGCTTTGTAGGCGTACTATCACTTGCTATGTGCTTTTTTGGTTTATCACGTGCACGGCCTGACCTAACTGGCGGCATTTACGCCTATGCTGCAGCAGGATTTGGTGATTTTGTTGGCTTCATTTCAGCATATGGTTACTGGATTTCAGGATGCCTATCTAACGTCTCGTTTGCTCTTCTACTCTTCTCAGCACTTGGATATTTCTTTAAGCCTTTTGAAGGCGGCAACAATCTTCTCTCATGTATTTTTGCCTCCGCATATCTGTGGTTTTTGGTCTGGTTGGCAGCAAAAGGTGTCAAAGAAGCAGCTAAGCTCAACGTTTTTGTAACCATTGCAAAGATTATTCCTCTTGGGCTATTTATCGTCTCAATTTTGCTGTTGGGTAAATTTAATCCTTCTATTTTTATGACTAACTTTACAGGTGAACCAGGCGGCCCAGGCTTTTTTGAGCAGGTTGTATCCACTATGGTTGCACTTGTTTGGGTCTTTACTGGCATCGAAGCGTCCGTGGTAATTTCAGGACGTGCTCGTCTCGCAAAAGATGTGGGGCGCTCGACCATTATTGGATTTGTTTCCATTTTTGTACTGTATATGTTGATATCGGTCCTCAGCATGGGTGTAGTACCTCGCGAGCAAATGGCTCAACTCGCGACACCTTCGATGGCTGGTGTACTCGAAGCTGCTATCGGACCTATTGGTGCTGCTATAGTCAATCTCGGCGTAGTGTTGTCGCTGTTAGGCGCTATGTTAGGTTATGTCATCATCAATGCCGAAACTCCGTATGAAGCAGCAAAGATGGGTACTTTCCCCAAGATTTTTGCGCAATCAAATGAAGCAGGATCTCCCATCGTGACACTCATTGTGTCATCTGCAATTACACAGCTATTTTTGATTTTGGCAGTATTTGCAACAACCACCTATCAATTTATGTACAACTGTGCCGTATGCACAATTTTAGTGCCCTATGTCGCCTCGGTATTATACTTTGCCAAAATCGCCTGGCAGAACAAGTTCATGGGTGTCGATGGTGCAGGTAATATCAACAAGGCACGCTTTTTTGGTTCGTTGGGCGTGGCATATACTATCTTTCTAGTGTGGTCCTGTGGACTAACTGGCATTATGATTACGACCATATTGTTTACCCCAGGTATTGCTCTTTATGCTTGGGGCGAAGTAACCCAAGGCAAGAAGATTTTGCCAACTATGGTGGATAAAGTTATTGCGGCGATTATTGTCATCACGATGGCAGTATCGATATACCTCATTGCAATGGGTACAATTTCAGTACTGTAAGGAAACTGCTGGCAGGTAGCGTTGGTATGAAGCTGTCTGCTGGCAGACTGATAGGCAGTCACACTGCTCGTTGAACTCCTCCATCAATTCAAAAAGTGTGTATGAGTAAAAATAAAAAAACTTTGTTAGTTTATATCTGGTACTCATAGCGTAGCGACAATAAACTCCATACTAAACTAATACAAACCCCAAAACCTGAAACAAATCAGATTTTGGGGTTATATTTTGGGGTTATGTCAATACTCTTAAAGTGTATAAATAACTATTTCTTTAGCTATCTACCATTTAGCATAATTACTTCTTGACAGCAGCCTGCAAAGCAGCTTTGACCTCAGCAGCAGTATCGAGCTTCATAATCTTTTCAGTCAAAGCGTCTGCTTCCTCCTTGGTCCACTGCGAAATAATGTGACGTGTACGCAGAATGGACGGCGAAGATACGGAGAACTCACCTAGACCAAAGGAAATCAACACGGGAATAATCAAAGGATCGGCTGCTGCTTCGCCGCACATACCAACCATGATGCCAGCCTTGTTGCCTTCTTCAATAATACGCTTAAGCGAACGCAGTACAGACGGCTGATAGACCTCATAGATATACCCAATGCGATCGTTACCACGGTCAGCACACATCGTATAACCAATAAGGTCGTTAGTACCAATAGAGAAGAAGTCACATTCAGCAGCGAGCAAATCTGCAATCAAAGACGCGGAAGGTGTCTCAATCATGGTACCAACCTCAATATTGGGGTTGTAAGCAACATCACGCTCATCGAGTTCCTTCTTGCATTCCTCAACAAGAGTCTTAACCTTGCGGATCTCAACAAGGTCAGTTACCAGAGGCACCATAATCTTGATGTCACCAAAGGCGGAGGCGCGCAGCAGAGCGCGAAGTTGTACCTTGTACTGCTCAGGATTGGCAAGGCAGTAGCGAACGGCACGGAATCCCATAAAGGGGTTTTCCTCCTTGACAAGGTCAAGATACGGAATCTCTTTGTCGCCACCCACATCAAGCGTACGAATGATGACAGGCTTGTCCTTCATACGCAAAGCAACTTTTTGGTAAGCAGAGAATTGCTCATCTTCGGTAGGCAGTTCAGAAGCATCCATAAAGAGGAACTCAGAGCGGAAAAGACCAACGCCCTCAGCGTCATGCTCAATAGCAGCAGTTGCATCATCGGGGTTGCCAATATTAGCAACAAGCAGCTTGTTAATACCATCGGCTGTATTGGTTGGCTTACCGCGATATGCCTCGAGTCTCTTCTTGTCAGCGGCAAGCAGTTCGGCCTTAAACTTGTAGCTATCGAGCTCCTCATTGCTAGGATTAAGGAAAACCTCACCCTGAGTGCCGTCAACAATCAGCAAGTCCCCATTGTTGATAGCGGTCGTGCAGCCCTCAACAGACAGGACGGCAGGAATTTCCATAGCGCGGGCAATAATAGCGGAGTGAGAAGTACGTCCACCCGTCTCGGTAATGATGCCAACGATGTTGTTCTTGTCAATGTCAGCAGTCATCGAAGGTGTTAGCTCATGCACAATAACAACAGAGTGCTCGGGCAGGTTGGACAGGTCAACTAACTCTTTGCCCAAAAGATTGGCAAGCAAACCAGTCTTTACGTCGGCAACGTCAGCAGCGCGTGCCTTGAAGAGCTCGTCTTCCATATTGATAAACATGTTGTAATACATGTCATAGGCTTCAGAGACAGCTTGCTCGGCGCACATACCCTCATCAATGCTGTCATTAACACTCTCGAGGATGCCATCGTCTTCGGCAAACTCGATATGAGCACCCATAATGCCTGCCTCATTTTCGAGACCGCCTGCCTTCATACGCTCAATTTGTTCATTAGTACGAGCAATAAACTTGTCGCGGGCAGCCGAAAAACGAAGTTTTTCAGCCTCTAGATCTTTGGGGGCAGTCGGGGTGAAGGAGAGATCAGGCACCACCGCGACACGCGCAACACCGATGCCAATGCCATCCGATGCATTAACGCCTTTAAACATATGAGCTCCTCTTTTGCGTTCCCATAAGACACGCGCCTGATGGCGCGGCAAATCCATTGACGCCATCTCCGTATAAAGCGAGAAGACAATGTCTAAGACCGAGCCTATTTCTGCTTTGCCTGTTTGTTGATGAGCTCAATGAGGCGACCGTACACGCGATCGATAGTTGCGCGCTTGGCAATACCCTTACTTGCTGCCGTAGCCGTACCGCAAGCAGAAGCAAAACGTAGAGCGTTCTCATAATCAGCACCAGCAGAAACCATGGCGACAAAACCAGCAACCATAGAGTCGCCTGCACCTGTAGCGTTAACAAGGCGAATCTTTGCTGTAGGCACGGTGTGCATCACACCATTCTCATCAAGCAGCAATGAACCATGCCCACCACAGGAAACGATAACGTTTTGTGCGCCGCGCTTCTGTAGCTCACGGGCATAAGGCTCACACTCTTCAGGAGTTTCGGGGTGAGAATTAAAAATACGACCAACCTCATGGTTGTTAGGCTTAATCAAGAAGGGCTCTGCATCCAGTGACTGCAACAGCAACGTACCGGGAGCATCAACAACAAAGCGGATACCACGGCCCTTGAGACGACGCATGATAATCTCATACATATTTTCAGGCAGAGACTTGGGGATGGAGCCTGTCAAAATAAGGGTATCGCCCTCGCCAATAGCATCGATGCGCTCAAGCAGCTCATCGACTTTCTTCTCAGAAATCTTGGGGCCCATACCGTTAACCATTGTCATTGCAATGCCGATAAGCTTGACATTAATACGGGTGAAGCCCTTGTCCAAGCGGACAAAATTACAGGTGAGACCTGCATCCTGCAGCATTTGCAGCATGTAGTCACCCGTAAAGCCAGCAAGCAGGCCCAAAGCTACATTGGGAACCTGTAGCTCATTGAGAAGCGTCGAGACATTGATACCGTTGCCACCGCAATAAATTTCTTCAGTCGAAGAGCGGTTAGTGAAACCCATATCCAACGTCAAAGGATGCATGACGTAGTCAATGGCGGGGTTTAGGGTCATCGTGTAAATCAACGCGAGCTCCTTTCCAAATGCCAACTCGATTCATATTCTCACATACTTAGACTTTACGGAACGAAAAGAGAGAATAATTTGGAAGACGGTCGTTTAAGCCTGCCGTACGTATGGTAAAAGGTGGTATCGGTTTCATGTTTGAATGCCCTCATCACCTCCAAAGCTGCCATCAGCCGCAAAAATCAGCCTACACATGCATAACGGACAAGCAATACAGCACCGAAACATCTCCTTTATCAGTATCATAGTGTGGTGGAAAATAATCAAATACAGGAAGTGTTCAACTTCGCCTTTGAGCACTGGTTGAAGAAAGCAGATTTTGCCCATGGGTAATGACAAGAAATCCCGCGAAGAACGCCTCCGTAATGCTCGTGCACGTTCTGTCGGTCGCGCAACCATCCAACATCCCATGAGCGAGCGCGAAGAGCAGACTGCTCATGTTGCCGAATATTCAGAAAACCGCATGCAGATCACTCACAATCGCGGTTCCCATCATCTGCCCATGCTGCGAATTGCACTGGGCACCGCACTCGCAGTCTTAGTTATCGCCGGCGCCATTGCAACCAATGCCATCTCCAGCGAGGTACGCGAAGCAGGAAGCAAAGCCAAACAAGTCATGGCAAGTTATGCCAGCTTTGAAGACGCTGTAGATGCGGGAGATGTCGCCGCAGCAAATAAAGCTTCTGCCGCAATGATTACCGATGCAGATAGCCTGAAGTCACTTACCCAAGGTTCGCTTTGGCCTTTTGTGTCAATTTTGCCTGTAGCGGGAAGTGATGCTCATACAGCTCAAGAACTTTCCTCCGCTGCCCAGCTACTCTCACATGACATTGTCGAACCATTTATGAAAGTCGCCCAAAAGGAAAACAGCGTTCAAATCCTTTCAAGTGGCAAGGTTAATCTTGCGCTCCTATCAGGCACACTCGATACTCTCAAAGACAATCAAGCAAAAATAACCGAGGCAAAAAAACAGTTATCAGCTCTTGCCTCTACGGGAGATTCCGACTTTGCAAAAGCAACTCAGCATGCTCAAAAAGCCTTCGATGAGCTGGACAAGCGCAGCCAACTTGCTCACAAACTTGCACCGCATGCCGCAACTATTCTTGGTTCTAAAGAAACACGTAATTATCTGGTGGTTATCCAAGATAACGATCAACTGCGTTCCTTGGGCGGTGCCCCCCTTAGCAAGAGCATCCTGACGGCATCCAATGGTTCGTTGGTTTTGCAGCCCTTCTCACATGACGATTCTAGTAGTACCACCTTGAGTGGTAACAAGCTCCTCAAGACATCTGCTGCAGAAGATGAGCTTGTAGGAGACACGCTGAGCTCGCAGCCATCACAAATTACCTCCATCCCCAAGGCATCACGTGCCGCCGAGCTACTCGCACAGGCTTATGAAAATCAGTCTGGCAATCACATTGATGGTGTGATTTTGCTTGACCCTTATGTGGTGCAGAATCTGCTTGCCATAACAGGTAATGTCACCCTTGATGATGAAACTACTCTTGATAGCAAAAATTTTGCTGAATATGTCCTTAAAGAACTCGCGCAAAATACCGGTTCTTGGGAACAGGGCAAAAAGATTGATGATGTTTGCAATGCCAGCGTGGGTCCTTTGTTTGAAAAGCTTGGCAGCATTGATAATGCCAAACTCATCAAGACTCTACATACCAGTGTCAAGCAGGGCAGGTTATCCCTTTGGCTTGCTGATACTGAGGAAGAAAAACTCGTTTCCGAGCTTGGCTTTGCTGGTATAGATAACAATGACAAAAAATCTCCTGTCTTGGGCGTTTATATCAACGAAAAAACCAACGGACGCATTAACTGGTATCTAAATGCAAAAACAGAGATTGGCAAGGCTTCCAAGGAATCTGATGGCAGTGTTAGTTATCAAGTCACTACAACACTCACCAATACAATCGATATGTCTAAGCTTTCTGAACTTTGGAGCAGCACAGGTAGCTTTGTCGTATTGGGCAACGCAAGTGCAGGTAGACGTAGTGATGCCGATATGATGTTGCAGCTCTACTTACTTGCATCCGAAGGCGTTTCGATAAGCGACGTTGATGCCAAAAGTGAATCGCAAACAGGTAATGGTCTAAGCTTCACCCATGAGCCTATGGAATGGGATGGACACAAACTTGAAAACTGCGCTGTACAGCTTGACTTTAGTGAGACAGTTACCATCACATACAAGCTAACCTGCCCTGCCGATGCTGACAAACCAACCCTCAGGCAGACTCCCACAGCCCAAGCTGATTAAGACTGAAGAATTGCACTCGAAAAAATGGTGCGCCCTGGCGGACTCGAACCGCCAACCTACAGTTTAGAAGACTGGTGCTCTATCCATTGAGCTAAGGGCGCCCGTTACTGCAACTAGTGCAGGGATATCCTACCACGACCTACACCATCTCGTGCCATAAGTATCTTAGATATTGTTGGGAGTGAAAACGCTTTAGAGCAAAGATTGGACAAAAAATATTAAAACAAGCAGGACTCGATCAAATCTTTTGCTCGCAAAGCAGATATCCACTCGACGGGAATAGCATCATAACCATAGAGCACGCCCGCCAATGCACCAGCAATAGCGGCAGTGGTATCAGTGTCCAAACCCAGATTAACTGCAGCAAGTACACAATCTCGATAGCTCGAAGTATTTGCCAAACACCAAAGTGCCGCATCATAGGCATGCTGTACAAAACCACTGGATGCGGGCGCAGGCTTATCCTTCCACTCCCCTGCCACTTCCGCCGCAGTCGCACCAGCTGCCAGACGCTTTAGAATATGAACAAAGCTCACACATAGATTACAACTCAAGGCATGCGCATGAGTAATAGCTGAAACTGCACGGATATCCTTATCGCTTGCAGCGGTAAAGGCAAGAGGAGCTATGCGCATAAGCGAACCATTGCCGTTATCCCACTCGCCGTCACAGCCATACCCCTGTCTCAGTGCCACTGCGGTTGTATTGCCTACATCAAAAGTAATGCCATCAGGCGTATATGCACCCTCATACAACCAGCGGCAAAAACGCTCGCGCATATCAGTAATGTTAATCAAGCCACACGCACGAATGCTGTCACAGGTTGCCAAAGTCATGCTGGTATCGTCTGAAAATGTTCCTGTCTCTTGATCATGTGTTCCGTGACCCACCATGCCTGTACAACAAAAACTTCCACGCTCACAAAACTCATAAGGCACGCCCAAGGCATCCCCTATAGCAAGTCCATAGATTGCTGATTTTAGTTGGGCACGACGTCGTAATGCCTGGGAAGCCATGCTAGCAGCAATGATAGTTTTGGAATCACAAATAAGTCCTGCTTTTACAGCATCCAGAACCTCTGGGATATCAAGCCAAACTACATCGACAAACTCACCTTTATCGGGGGTCGCATCACTTTGATGCACGCCATGCGCTAGGTAAATCATCGTATGTTCATCAGTAAAACCAATCGAACCATATGATGTTGCCAACAACTCAAGTGAAGTCGCAACAAGACCTGTTTCTTCTTTGAGTTCGCGAGCAGCACAAACAGCAGAATCTTCTCCTACCTCGAGTTTTCCTGCTGGAATTTCAAGTGTCAGGTGCCCCACAGATACACGCCACTGGCGCACCAAACACAGCTTGCCATCACGTATGACTGCCACTGCAGCACCCCCATGGTGACGTGCCAGTTCTCTATAAGCAATACTCCCATCAGGACAGCTCACCTTGGAGGTCTCAACCGAAAAAATCTTGCCTGTCCACGCAGTTTGGGTTTGTAGTGGACACTCCTGCAGATTTTCATCGGTTACACAAAGCTTTTGTATGCGGTCAAGCATGCTTGCATCCTCACTTTTTGCCGCTCAAACTGTTAACAAAAATGATACCGACATAGGTGCCCTCTAAGCGCTACGCTTGACAAGTCTGCTACCCAAAGGAAGGGACTTGCTATGAGCATCGATACTACATGCATCCATGCAGGATATCAGGCAGGAAACGGCGAACCGCGCTGCTTGCCAATCTACCTCAGCACCACCTATCACTATGACACAACCGACGCAGTGGCAAATCTTTTTGACCATCCCGAACAAGGTCATATGTATTCCCGCATTACCAACCCCACCTGCGCTGCAGTAGAAGAAAAAATTGCAGCTCTTGAGGGCGGTGCTGCAGCTATGCTAACAAGCTCTGGTCAGATGGCAAGCTTCCTTACCGTTGCCAATCTCTGCAAAGCTGGCGATCACTGCGTAGTTTCCTCCGCGATTTACGGTGGTACGGTAAACCTCTTTACTACCACCCTACCTAAGTTTGACATTACTACCACTTTCGTCTCTCCTCGTGCAACAAAAGAGGAAATCGCCGCAGCCATTCGCCCCGAAACTAAGCTTGTTTTTGGTGAAGTTGTTGCTAACCCTGCCCTCGCCGTACTTGACCTTGAGGCTTTTGCTTCTGCAGCTCACGAAGCGGGGCTGCCCTTAGTTGTGGATAATACCTTCCCCACGCCCGTACTCTGCCGTCCTATCGAATGGGGTGCCGACATCGTTGTGCACTCCACTACCAAGTACATGGACGGTCATGCCATGATTGTCGGCGGCGTCATTATTGACTCAGGCAAATTTGATTGGGCTGCTTCTGGTCACTTCCCCGACTTTACCGAACCTGACGAGTCATACCATGGCACCATCTATACGCGTGATTATGGCAAGATTGCTTTCATCATGAAGGCCCGTATGCAGCTCATGCGTGATTTTGGCGTATATCCCCCCGCAACCAATGCCTTTATTCTCAACGAGACACTCGAGACTCTTGCGCTGCGCATTAGGCGTCATACAAGTACCGCTCAAAAGGTTGCCGAATATCTGGAGGCACGCCCTGAGGTAGATTCGGTCAACTTCCCTGGCCTGAAATCCAATCCCTATCATGAGCTAGCAAATAAGTATCTGCCTGATGGTCCCTGCGGAGTCATTTCCTTTGTGGTAGGAGATGGCAAGGGCAGTAAGGGCGGCAGCCGTGACCGCGCAGCTGCAGTACTTGATCATCTTAAGCTTGTTTCTCAGGAGGTACATGTCTCTGATTCGCAAACCTGTGCCTTACATCCCGCCACTTCGACCCATCGCCAGCTCACCGATGAGCAGCTGCTTGCCGCAGGAATCTACCCTGGTATGATTCGTTTATCCTGTGGTTTGGAAGACTCCGAAGATATTCTTGCTGACCTTGAGCAGGCATTTGCTGCCTTGGCCTAAATCGCAGAATACAAGCGGCATCTTTATGGTGTCGCTTTTTGTTATTGCTCGTTTGAATTAAGTATTTGGAGGACTTATGACATCGAAGGAGCACAAGGATTTTGCCGCATTAGCACTTGAGATGCACCGTCAGCATCACGGCAAAATCGAGGTTATCAGCAAGGTTGCGCTCAATAGTCGTGATGATCTCTCTGTTGCCTATACTCCTGGTGTTGCCGAACCCTGTCGCCAAATTGCCGCCAACCCTGATGCAGTATGGGAGTACACCGCAAAACGCAATCTTGTTGCAGTTGTCTCGGATGGTACTGCCGTACTGGGCTTAGGCGATATTGGACCATTGGCAGCTATGCCTGTCATGGAGGGTAAGTCTATCTTATTCAAACAGTTTGGCGATATCGATGCCTTTCCCATCTGTCTAGACACAAAAGACCCTGATGAGATTGTCGAAACAGTCAAGCGATTGGCGCCCAGTTTTGGTGGTATCAACCTTGAGGATATTTCTGCTCCGCGCTGCTTTGAAATAGAAACACGTCTGCGCCAAGAGCTTGATATTCCTGTCTTTCACGACGATCAACACGGTACAGCGATTGTCTGCTCAGCAGGCCTTCTGAACGCATTGCGTCTTGTTGGGAAAAAGCTCGAGAACACGCGTATTGTTATTAATGGCGCAGGATCTGCTGGTATTTCTATTGCCAAACTGTTGGGTGCGCTCGGTGCTACAAATATTGTTTTATTGGCTCGAAGAGGAGCACTTGCTCCCGGCGAAGACTGGATGAATCCCGCACAAGCAGCCATGGCCGAGTGCACTAACCCCGAGCACATTCACGGCCATCTAGCAGAGGTGCTTCCTAGCCGCGATATCTTTATCGGCGTTTCTGCTCCTCGAGTGCTCGACGCTGAACTCGTCTCAACCATGGCAGATGATGCTATTGTCTTTGCAATGGCAAACCCCACGCCCGAAATCATGCCTGACGAGGCAAAGGCTGGTGGCGCTCGCGTGGTTGCAACGGGGCGTTCAGATTATCCCAATCAGATTAACAATGTGCTTGTCTTCCCAGGAATTTTCCGCGGGGCTCTTGATGCGCGCGCAACCGACATCACTGAGGGCATGAAACTTGCGGCAGCACATGCAATTGCAGACATCGTAAGCGCAGACGAATTAAGCGAAGACTACATCATCCCTAGTGCATTTGATGAGCGCGTTGCCAAAGCCGTAGCAACCGCTGTCGCCAACCAAGCGCACGTTGAAGGTATTGCTCGTACCTAGAACGCAGCATTTGTCGCTTTGCTTGCTACACTGAACTTTATAAGACAAAAATAGGCTCACGACAACGAAAGGCAGACCATGAGTACAGAGACTCGTCCTTATGTTCCTTGGAAGCAAATCGGCGATTTTATGGTTGACGCCTTTGAAGCCTATGGCGTACCGAGGGCCGATGCTGAGATTTGCGCCGATGTCTTAATGGAATCCGACCGTCGTGGTATCGAGAGTCACGGCTGCAACCGCTTTAAGCCTATCTACCTCGACCGTATCAAGCGCGGGACATTGCTACCAGTTACTCATATCGAGATTGTGCGTGAAACCCCAACAACCGTTGTCATGGATGCACACGATGGCATGGGTATGGTTGCCAGCCATAAAATGATGCAAATGCTTATTGAAAAGGCAAATACCCAGGGTATGGCGGGTGGAGCAATCAAAAACTCTACTCACTATGGCATCGCTGGTTATTGGGCCACAATGGCAAGCAATGAGGGTTTAATTGGTCTTACTGGTACCAATGCTCGCCCCTCTATCGCACCAACATTTGGTGTAGACAATATGATGGGTACTAACCCTTTGACCTTTGCTCTACCAACAGATGAGGATTTTCCCTTCTGTATAGACTGCGCCACTTCCATTGTTCAACGTGGTCGTATCGAATATTACGCACGCGAGGGCAAAGAAACCCCTGCAGGTTGTGTTGTTACGGCTGATGGCGGCACCGAAACCGACAGTCAGCAGATACTCAAAGATCTTGTGGAAGGCACAGCAGCCCTCGCTCCTCTGGGTGGCGTAGGTGACGCCACTGCAGGATACAAGGGGTATGGCTATGCTGCAGTTGTCGAAATCCTCTCGGCGGCACTTGCTGGCGGCAAGTTTATGAAGGCGCTCATGGGTGTATCTGCTGATGGAAAGCCGCAGATGTATGGCTTGGGCCACTTCTTCTTTGTGGTTGATCCTGAGGCTTTCTGTGGTCGTAAGACCTTTGAAAAAATTGCTGGCGATATCTGTCGTGCGCTGCGTGCTTCCAAAAAAGCTCCTGGTCAAGAGCGTATTTACACCGCTGGTGAGAAAGAATGGTTGGCGTGGCAAGAGCGTAAGGACAAAGGTGTGCCAGTGGGTTCTGGTGTCCAAGCAGATCTTATTGCCGTTCGAGACGAGCTAGGGCTTCCCTATCATTTTGATTTTGAGGATCTGGGCTAAATGCCGAGCTTTTATATCAAGCGAATTTATGACGAACCAAGCAAAGATGACGGCTTGCGCGTACTGGTAGACCGTCTTTGGCCACGTGGAATGAAAAAAGAGCGGGCAGCACTTGACAGGTGGGAAAAATCCTTGGCACCCAGTCCTGAACTGCGCAAATGGTGGAGTCATGACCCAGAACGTATGGATGAATTTGCCACTGCCTATCAAGCAGAACTCGATGCAAGCGGTGCGGCGGAGGTCTTTGTTGAAGGACTTGCACCAGATGCAAAAGTGACTCTCCTTTTTGCAGCCAAGGATCTCACAATTAACCATGCCGCCATCCTTAAAGACTATCTAACTCAACTCGCAGCGCATAAATAGCGTCGTTGCAATATTGCTGAGAAGGAGAAACACGATGAGTATTCGTGATGATGCTCGCCAGATGAAACTGAGTGCACCTGCGCTTGCTGCCAGCGATATTACTCTTCGCAATCATGCGCTTGGGCTGATAAAGCAAGCCCTGCTTGAGGCTAAAGACACGATTTTTGCAGCAAATGCTGCAGATATACAAGCCGCCAAGGAAGCAGGAATTGCAAGCCAACTCATTAAACGCCTATGCTTTGATGAACACAAATTAAACGATGTGTGTGCAGGTATCGACCAGCTCATTGGTCTTCCCGATCCGCTTGGAGTCATCACACTTAACCGCGAACTTGACGAGGGTCTAGAACTCCGTCGTATAAGCTGTCCCATAGGTGTTATTGGCGTCATCTTTGAAGCACGCCCCGATGCGCTCGTGCAGATTTCAACCCTATGTATCAAGTCGGGCAATTGTGCAATTCTTAAGGGAGGACGTGAAACCGCCAAAACAAATCGTTGTCTTTTTGTTCTCATCCACAACGCTATTCTTAAGGCAGGACTTCCCCAAGCTTGCCTCGTGCAAGCAGAATCCCATGCTGACATTGATGAACTACTGGGTTGTGATGGTGATGTTGACCTGCTAATTCCGCGCGGTTCAAATGCCTTTGTCCGTCACATTATGGACAATACCAAAATCCCCGTAATGGGCCATGCCGATGGAATTTGCCACAGTTTTGTTGAACAGAGCGCGGACTTCGACCAAGCCTTGCGCGTACTTATTGATGCTAAAACACAGTATGTAGTTGCCTGCAATACGACAGAGACTGTCTTAGTACAGCGCAGTATCGTAACGGAATTTCTACCCCGCTTGGCTGCAGCCTGTGAGGCAGTTGGTGTTAGTCTGCACGGCGATGACGAGGTTGCCCACTACATTAAGGTGAAGCCGCTAGGCAAAGACGGCTATACTCACGAATATCTCGCACTTGAACTCAGTGTCAAGCTTGTCGAGAATACCGAAGAGGCAATCGAACATATCAATCGCTACGGCTCTCATCATACCGATGCGATTCTTACCCGCAGTGACACCGAGACTCACAAATTCCAGCAGATGGTTGATTCAGCAGGTGTCTATGTCAATGCCTCAACACGCTTTGCCGATGGCTACCGTTACGGCTTTGGCGCTGAGGTTGGCATTTCCACGGGCAAGATTCATGCGCGCGGTCCTGTAGGACTGGAGGGGCTCGTAAGTTATAAGTATTTGTTGCGTGGACAGAACCATGTTGTAAGTGACTATGCCTCAGGCAAGCGTCAGTTTACCCATCGCGACCTATAAGAGCCAAGTAACACGCAAGTTCAGCTGCAACCTCGATTGGTTTGGACTAGCTACGATCATGGTTGACTGGACGATAAAACAACTCACTGATTTTTGCCGTATCGTGCGTTTGTCCAAGAACCCACATAGTCTTGGCTACAAGCGATTCACTCGTCATGTCGCCACCCTGCAAAATGCCAGGCTTATTGGCGTAAGCACGCCCAACTTCATAGACGCCTAAATCGAGGCCTTCCTCAGGTACCTGTGTTGTCATAACCAAACTGCGACCTGAGGCTATCCATTCATCTATCGCACGCTCATACGATGCATCGGGATACTCTGGAACACCACCAATACCAAAGGTCTCAAGTATGATGGCATCATAGTCCGCCTGAAGCAGAGCAAAAATTGAAGGTTGAAGCTCGGGCGTAAGCTTGATAACAATCACACACTCATCCAACTTGTCATAAAAACAAGGTATTCGAGGTTGTTCAGTGAGTTTATGAGCAGAACTAACACGCACAATTTGGTCATTACGTATGAGCGCAAGGGCTGGATAGTTAACACTTGAGAATGCATTAAAACTCATCGTGCGCTGTTTGCGAGCGCGCGTTCCCGCAATCGCTTCGCCCCCAAAAACCACACTCACATCACTACTCTCATCGTCAAGAGCATAAAGCAGACTTTGGTACACATTAAGTTTGGCATCGGTAAAGGGATTGCCCATAGGCTGCTGTGACCCCGTTAGCACGATTGGCTTGTCGTTGTTTTGGATAAGATACGATAGCGCCGCCGCAGTATATGCCATCGTATCGGTACCGTGTAATACAACAAAACCATCGTACCTGTCGTAATTATCACGAATTTCTCGAGCAATACGTAGCCAGTCGCGAGGGCGCATATTAGTTGAATCGATGTTCATCGGCTGAACAACATCTAGTTTGCACAAACCCTCGATGAGCGGCACCTGCAAGGCTAATTCTTTTCCTGTCATTGCGGGTGAAAGCCCTGCTTCGCCAGCGACCGAGGCAATAGTACCGCCTGTAGCTATAAGCAATATGCGCTTCATGCAGATTCTCCTTGGCTTTGCTTGTCAAGAATATAGCGAACCTGTTTTTCTAAACGAATCTGATTGGCACAGCAGCTCACCAGCTCACATAACAGCTGCTTGAGCTCACTATCCTCATCTGTAGAGATACTCTCTGTACCCTTAATCGCAGTGGAAAAAAGCTCAATAAAACTCTGATAGGCCACTTCACGCGTGTATTGCGCACGCTGAAGCTCTAGCAAACTACGAATATCATCCAGTTGTAGAACCGTCTTAGTGATTGCTACAAAAATAAGATCGCACACATGATTGCGATAATAGAGCTTTTTTATAGGGCAATCGATAATGCCCTGTTTAACATAGTTGGAAATCATTGAAGGCGTCAGATGCACACTACCCAACGGGTCTAGATAACCATTAATCAGTCTGCATGTTTGTTCAAGCAACAGGCCCACATCGGGAATATCTCGCAGCGCAGGCAAATAAAAGTCCGTCAGCACTGCTTGACTAGAAGCTCGCATTTCTTTTCCTGTTTTGCTCACTTTATTTGCTCCTTAGCAACTATGCACGTACGCACATCTTTACAAATTTTATTGTTTAGGTTCTGCTTCGTCAAAGATGGGTTTGTTAATTTGTGTGTACGGTTTTTAATAACCCTATAATCTCATCTTTATATTGATACAATCATGTAAAAGGAACAAAGGAGGTTACTATGCTCGATCGCATTCCTCTACCAAAATATAGCCCCAGCGAAGAAGCTTTTAATGCTATTTCGCATCTTGTAGGCGTCGGACTCGGTCTTTTTGCATTGGGATGGATGTTGCGCTCTGCCCTTGAGGCACCCACTATCCCAATGATTGTCGGCATTGTTATCTATGCACTCTCCCTGATGTTGTTATATGGCGTTAGCACTGCTTACCATGCACTGCCGGTAGGACGGGCAAAGAAAGTGCTACGCATCCTTGATCACTGCTCTATATATTTGTTAATTGCTGGTTGTTATACGCCCATTGCACTCATTGTATTTTGGAATACAGCTGCTGGTAAATTACTGCTTGCAGTGGAATGGGGTATTGCAGCGCTGGGAATTGCCGCTAACGCCTATGATATGACGGCAAAGCCTATCAAGGTACTCAGTCAAATTAGCTACCTTTTGATGGGTTGGGCAATCATGCTTATCCCCTTGCCCACCCTGCTTGAGGTGGGGCAAGGTTGGCTTGGTTGGATCTTTGCTGGTGGGGTAGCCTATACGATAGGCATCATCTTTTATTTGGCGGGAAGCAAACACCCACATATGCACTGTGTCTGGCATATCTTTGTACTGCTTGGGTCAGTCATTCAGATGATTGGTTTTATACGCATGATTTAGGATTGCGAAAACCTTTAAGGTTTGATTCTTGTCAAAACTTTGGCTTGAGTCTTGTACCCAGCAGGGATTGTGCCATTGTTGATAGGGCAAGGTTTACTGCGAAAGGTTTATTTGTGCGATCCAAGGCAATCCAAACATCCGAATCACTTGAACTTGCGCTGGTATTGGCACTATCTGGTGGTCTGATGGATGCCTATTCCTATCTTGCACGAGGCAAGGTATTTGCAAATGCTCAAACAGGCAACCTTCTACTTTTGGGCGTCAATCTTTCTACCAGCAACTGGGATGTAATTGGCCGCTACCTCTCCCCCATCATCGCATTTGCGCTGGGCTGTGCCATCTCCGAGGTAATTCGCCGCTATCACAAAAACGAGACTCCAAAGGAGCCAGGCATCCATTGGCGTCAGCATGTCGTACTTGGAGAAATCGTTTTGCTTGCCATAGTCGCTTGCTTAGGATCCGACTTTAACCTTGTTGCCAACAGTCTGACTTCCCTCGCTTGCGGCATGCAAGTACAAGCTTTCCGCAAACTGCATGGGCATGCTTTTGCAACCACCATGTGTATCGGCAACCTACGTAGTGGTACACAGGAACTCGTCGATTATTTTGATGGAAAGAAAATCTCTCATTTGCGGACAGCAGGACTTTATTATGGTGTGGTCATTACTTTTGTCATCGGTGCTGTTTTAGGTAATGCTCTGCTTGTACACTTAGGACTGCATACCATTACAATCAGCTGCGTTTTGCTAGGCATCAGCTGGCTTCTCATGCACCGCGACAGCCATCGCAAAGCGGCCTAAGCTAATAACCCGCATTTCTTCATCGCTTACAGCCCCGCGATAGGCTGCAGGTTAGCGGACAATGACAAGATCAAGGTCGTCGCGCTGCATAGCAATATCAAAAAGCATGCCGCGAAGCTGCAAACCCCACTCAGCTAGGGGGCCCTTTCCATCAAGCAGCTCAACATGTCTTAGTTCGATAACACAACTAGGAAGTTCCCCCATCAAATCAGCAATCGCATCAAGATTGCGACCACCATCACGTGGTAACAGCAGGGTTTCGTAAATATAATCGAGCGCTTTTTCTCTGTCGTTCATCTTTTTTGCACTAAGAATATAGTGTGGACGCGCTGCGATGTCAGTCATTAACAATCACCTTGCCATTTTGAATCTGCACTTCAGCAAAGCTGTCGTAGTGGTCTTCGGTGTAATAGTACGGACCTGCCCCATTACTACTATCACCATCATCCACATAAATCAGGCGGCGCTCGCCACGAGATTTGCTTTCATCAGTATCAATATCGCATTCACGATAACTCTCCCCTTTTGGCAGCTTGGGCAAGGCACCCTCATAGTTGCCAAAATAGTCGCCTCCAATTGCAGCGCCTGGTATTACATTGCTGGGATTGCCACCAGACCATCCTTGCTTACGTGCTTCTTTTTTACTGACATAGTTGGGTGGTAGCTCGTCGTAGCTTTCCAAATAAAGCACAACACTTTCGAGATCGTAATAGTTTTCACCTTTGGCGATGGTGACTTCACTTTGGCTATCGCCTGCAACGCCACCCTGAGCATTGTTATACGCATGTACTGGTGAAGTCGTCTCACAACCGGTGAGCAAAATAAATACCAGCAGCAGACTGGCAATAATGCCCACTATCTTTACGTTGCAAAATTCACTTTTTCTTTTAGACCAAAAAGTAAAAAGCAAAGCCTAGAACCTCCTCAATAACCCAAGCAAAAAATACTGTCCGAGCAAAATCCCCTGTCCTCAAAAAATACCAGCCACAAAGCACCCGAGACGGTCCATATGCCAATGCGCAGTACACAAACGTACCTGTAAGCGGCGTAAACTCTACCAAACTACCTGCAATAAGTAGCCAAAGCCCCACACAGGGCCAACGCCACATACCAGCTTTGTCTAGCAAACTAGACTGCACAGCAAGTGATAAGGGCGCAAGTACAATGAGCAGATGAAGCGCCATGAAAAAGAGTTGTTGCAAACCCACCGCAACACCTAACTCAGGAGTATCAAACTGAAAATCTGCAAGTACCAAAGGCGTCTCTGGTATCAATGCGGGAGGCAAAAATACAGCAAGCAACTCACCTGCCACACGCACCAACACAAAAAGTAGGATAAATGCAATCAATGTTTGTGGGGTCTCAAGCTGCGGTTTTTTGAATAGATGGTCAAGTAGAGGATCGCTAAAAAGAGCTTTCTTTGCACGAACAGAGCCAACTCCCACTACCAACAATGCCAGCGCCAAGATAAAAGTAAGTAACGGTCCACCGATACATACAAGATAATCTAAGGGTTTGGCCTCCAGCACAAAACCCCAAGGGGACAGATTGAGGATTTGAGAGATAGGATTATTGGTTCCCAGCAACAAAAAAAGGAGAAGCCAGCCACCAAAACAAAGGACAAGTCTTGTAAGCGGGAAGCCTATAGCACGAGATAATCTATCTTTGCCATCTTGCTGGGAGCTACTCATCATTTGTCACCCCCGCTTGCTCAAGAATGACTTCTAAGGGGTAGGCGACTACACGATCAACTCCCACGCCATATTTTTCTCGATAAATTGCCGCACCAGATTCGTAAACAGCGTAAAGTAGACCATCCTTAACGGAAATATCTTCCATCATCGGCGGTAAGCGCAGACACGCAATATAATTTGAATGATATTGAGCTGCCTTTTTACTCGCTTTACGAGCTTTGCTGGCGATGCTTTTTATGGATTCAGTAGCGCTATTTACAAACTTTGCATTAAGGCTGCGCACAGATGGCTTAGTAGCACTTGCAGAACCTGCACCAGCTGAACCCGTCTGAGTACTAGGAGCCTTTGCTGTAGGAGTCGTATCAACACTATCTGTCTGTTTCTTGGCAAAATTTAGGAGTATATCTGCGCTTTTATCAGCTGCCTTTGCGCGCACGCCAGCAAGTTCTGCCACATCTCCTGCCACCGCATGGGCTTCACGTACAAAGGGATCTGCATGCGGGGTACGAGTGTTCTGACGCTCATATACATACAGTCTTGATGATTCAACACCATAGGACTGTGAGACAAATACGTAGTCTTTTGTCAGTGCAACTCCCTGAGCACGCGTAGGGATTTCCCAAGTTTCAGTAGGAGAGTTTGCTACCTCGTCCAGCAGCTCTCCTCCCCAAGTCAGACGATAACGACAAAGAATACCCGGGCTTGCAACATCAAAATATCCCACATACAAACTACCTTCAAAATACTCAACAAAAGATGCACGCTTAGGGCCCGCAATACTTATCTGAGTATCATACTCAAGCAGTTTGTTATCCTCAGCTTTATATGCCTCAAGCTGTTCTAGACTCACTGAGGCAAGTTGTGCTGCTTTGCCCTTGCGCGTTGCAATCCAAAGACGGTCAACTGTATCGTCATACGCTAAACCGCCCACATGAGGTTGCCCCTCCAACACGAGGGTTTTGGCAAGTTTGCCTGTTGCCTTATCAATCATGTAGAGCACAGAATTTGTCTGATATGCACCATCATATGCTGAGACAAAAATCCACTTGTCAGATACGGCAACACCCTGGGGCACCATATGCCTACTCATTGCGGGCAAACCTTCCCAGGCATCAAAACTCCTCGTATGCGCCAGACCTGGCATCAGCGATAATTCATCCAACACAAGCTTTCGCGATGGAGCAAATTTATTAAATAACTCGCGTTCGTAAAGTTCCTGAAAGATGGGAATTTGTGTTGTCTCATTTGCATCAGCATCGGTACCTGCTTCTAAAGATACCGTCACTGGCCCACCGTTCAAAAAGAGATTGAGACGCGCACTTGGCAAATCCTGCCAATCAGGAAATCTCCAATGCCAATGAAATACCATGAGCACAGCTATCACGGCAAATAAAGCCCCAAGAACAAGCGCAAGGATACGGTCAGAATTTGCAAACATAGCCGTACCTCCTCGCGGTTCTGATGACTCGCGCATTGGGTTTGTACCCACAGGACCTGTCATTTAAGCGCTCCGCTACACCTTGAGTCTCTTTGCAATTGCAGCAATAAAACCATGTGTATCTAGCGTCGTGGGATTTGCAATACTTGTGATACGCACAAGGTCTCCCGTCATCTGGCCTGACTCAATCGTATCAATGGTTGCCTGTTCAAGTTTGTCAGCAAAAGCCATAAGCTCGGGCAATCCATCAAGCTCGCCACGTTTGCGCAGGGCGCCTGACCAAGCAAAAATCGTTGCCACAGAGTTGGTGCTAGTAGGCTCACCCTTGAGATGTTTGTAGTAGTGGCGTTGCACGGTGCCATGCGCAGCTTCATACTCGTAGTAGCCATGAGGCGAAACAAGTACCGAAGTCATCATTGCAAGGCTACCAAAAGCGCTCGAAAGCATATCGCTCATCACATCGCCATCATAGTTCTTGCATGCCCAAATAAAACCACCCTCGGACTTCATCACGCGCGCTACCACATCATCAATAAGTGTATAAAAATACTCAATACCCGCCGCCTCAAAGCGCTCGCGATACTCCGCGTCAAAAATCTCAGCAAAGATATCCTTGAAACGATGGTCATAGGTTTTGCTAATGGTGTCTTTGGTGGCAAACCACAAATCCTGCTTGGTAGAAAGCGCAAACTCAAAGCAACTACGTGCAAAACTTTCAATCGAGGCATCAAGATTGTGCATACCCTGAATTATGCCAGGAGCAGTGAACTCTTGAATAAGCTCACGGGTTTCGCTGCCATCTGGTGCAGTAAAGACAAGTTCTGCTTTGCCAGCGCCAGGCACGCGAATCTCAGCATTTTTGTACACGTCGCCATAGGCGTGACGAGCAATGGTAATAGGCTTTTTCCAGCTGCGAACCACCGGATCAATACCGCGTACTACGATAGGCGCACGAAAAACCGTACCATCGAGCATGGCGCGAATAGTGCCATTGGGACTCTTCCACATCTGATGAAGCTTGTACTCTTCCACGCGTTGTGCGTTGGGAGTAATAGTTGCACACTTAACGGCAACACCCAAACGCTTGGTAGCCTCGGCTGAGTCAATAGTTACCTGGTCACCAGTCTTATCGCGATTTTCCAAGCCAAGGTCGTAATACTCACTTTTGAAGTCAATAAACGGCAAAATCAGTTCGTCTTTGATCATCTGCCAGATGATGCGGGTCATTTCATCGCCATCCATCTCGACAAGCGGCGTTTTCATCTGGATTTTGTCAGCCATAAGTCTCCCTTGAGATGCTGGTAGTCAGGTACTTGCAATCTATATATTGTAGCGCGCAGCACGGATTGACTGGGATAGCTGTAACACTCTGCAACAATGCTTACGCAAAATTGTATTTGCCGCTATACTTGCCCTCATGAAAAGAACAACTGCCTTCCCTGTATGGGTCTACAAACTTGCTCTGCTTGCCACCACGCTGATCTGGGGCGGTTCCTTTGTTGTGCTCAAAGGCGCCCTTGACACGATTCCAGCAACATGGCTACTTACCATCCGCTTTGCTGCAGCGGGGCTTCTTTGCATACCGATCTTTTGGAAGCGGCTCCGTAGCAATCTAGATTCTTCGCATTTGGTGGCAGGTGCACTCATTGGCATCTCGGGCGGTGCTGCCTACCTAGTACAAAATATCGGTCTGACCTATACAACACCAGCAAAAAATGCCTTTTTTACGGCAACCTACTGCGTGATGGTACCGTTTTTGTATTGGGCAGTAAAGCACAAGCGTCCTCAAGCGCATAATGTTCTAGCTGCGCTTTTATGTATCGTAGGTGTTTGCTTGGTCACACTGAGAAGCAGTACCAAAGGACTTGCAGGAGCCTTTACAATGGGCCTTGGAGACGCTTTGACTCTAGGTTGTGCATTACTTTTTGCTATCAATATTGTGCTGATTTCTATACTGGCACCCGCTCATGATCTGCCCACGCTCATTGTCATTCAATTGCTAGTATTTGCTGCGGTATGTGCAGTTGCAGGTATCGTTGCAAAAGACGCGCTGCCAACAATCACAACCTTTACTCCAGATTTGCTTGGCAAACTCGCCTTCCTGATTTTGCTGGGCACAGTCCTTGCTATCGTGATGCAAAATCTAGGACAAAAGTACGTTGACCCCTCTCAGGCAGCACTTATCATGTCTTTTGAGAGCGTATTTGGCGTTATCTTTTCGGTTTTGATTTATCACGAGACAGTAACGACACTTATGCTTGTAGGTTTTGCTTCAATTTTTGTATCGATCTTGGTCAGTGAGCTAATTGGTGGTCACAAGGAACGCAAAGAAAAGCGCAGCTGTACCCAAACAAGCACTGCCCCCACCTTGTCGGAGTACTAAATGGATACTTCAACTGTCAATAACACTGCTGAATTTGCTGCAGAACAAGCTCATCTCAATGAGATATATACCCAACTCATCACCCTGCGTGACGAACTAAGCGAGGAAATCGAGACCAGCCATCATGGCGCTCGTGAGGACCTTATTGCACTTTCTGAAGAGGTTCGCCTAAACTTTGGCAGTGCTGATGAAACCATGGAGACCCTTGCGGCCATCGAAACACTCAATTCCGTCATTGATACCTATAACAACTATCACGATATCTCGGTCGACAAGCTAGCACGCATTTTACTGTTGCTTGAACAGCCCTATTTTGCCAAAGTCACCTTGCGTATGCGCCCTGGTCGTCCACCTCGTGATGTCTATATCGGCACCACTGGCGTCACCGATCACGAAGCAAACCCCTTGGTTGTTGACTGGCGCAGTCCTGTTGCTGAGACCTACTACAATCAAGAAATGGGCAAAACTTCTTATATGGTTGGCGACCGTGTGCGTACGGTTGAACTGTTGCTGCGCCGCCAATTTGACCTCGTACGGGATAAGCTTCGCTCTTATTTTGATACCAATGTCGCTATCGAGGACGCATTGTTACTTGATGCGCTACGCCGACAGCATTCTGAAAAACTCCGCGCTATTACAGCCACAATTCAGCGTGAGCAAAACACTATCATTCGTCACGAAGACGTACCTGTATTGCTGGTATCAGGTATTGCAGGCTCGGGCAAAACGTCTGTGATGTTGCAGCGCATCGCATTTTTACTGTATCGCCAACGCGACAATCTTAATGCCAGTCAAGTGTGGCTTTTTACGCCTAGTCCGATTTTTGGACGGTATATCGATACAGTCTTGCCACAACTGGGTGAAGCAAATCCCAATACGGGCACTTGGCAGGATTTTCTTGCAAGCCTTGGATTGGACCAGCGTGGTGATGGTGCCGAAGGCAACGCAAGTCAGCTAGATACACTTGAGCAAGCATTGGGAACGCTGGAGTTTGAACCACAAGACTTCCGTGGCATCTCCATTGCAGGTGAGTCCATCCTCAAACCAAGCCAAGTAGGATCTGCTTGGAATTCCTTCGCAAAATTCCCTGCTGGTCCACGTCGTACCGCGCTTTCAACTGACAAAATGCACGAGGCTATCGAGCGTAAGTTTGGCCGTATGTCACGCGAGGAACGCTGGCAAGAGGAACTTATTGGACTGGATATTGACGAACAAGTTGAGATCTTTGGTCACAGTATTGATCCTGATAGCGAAGAAGAAACTATCGCGCTTACTCGTGAGTTTATAGCCACGCGATTTGCCGCAGCACACACCGCTGTCGATGCACTGGAGTGGTTGCGGCTCGACCGTATTGGCACACGAGTTCTCGGTACAGAAAGCCTTAGTGGAGCAGAGCATCTATGGCTACGTCTACTTATTACAGGGCATGGTGCCGAAGACGCGCGCTATGTCGTGATTGACGAGGTACAGGACTACGGCGTGGTGCAACTACACGTACTTGCACGTTATTTCCGCGGAGCTCATTTCTTAATGCTGGGCGATCCGCATCAGGCAACGCGTGAGCATTCTGCAAGCTGGAACGAAATCCGTGAAGTCTTTGGCGGCACCACACAGATTAAGGAAGCAAGGCTGCTCACAAGTTATCGTTCTTCTCCTGAAGTTACAGCACTTTTTGCGGATCTTCTCTCCGAAAAGGAACAGGCACAACTCACCTCGGTACAGGAATCAGGAATTGAACCAATTATTAAAGCTTGCAGCAATGACGACTATTTGGGCATATTGCAAGCCACTGCCAAAAATGCCGCTCAAAAGCCTGGGCTCACGGCAATTATCTGTGCTGATAGACAGCGTGCGCATTGGCTCGCACGTCAGTTGGGCAGTGACGTCAAGTTGCTCAGTCATGATGAAGCTTTGCCTGTAAAAGGAGTCATCGTAATGGATCTCAAGCTCGCTAAAGGCTTGGAATTTGACCGTGTCATCATTCCTGATGCTCAAATGGAAGTGTATCCCGACACTCCGATTGCGCGTCGTCGTCTCTACACTGCCATCTCACGTGCAACTCATGTTGTCGAAATCTACTCCCAAGGCAGCATGAGCACGCTACTTCAGCGCCCGTAATCCATCACAATTCCCTTGTCCGCATTTGTGAGCCGCGAGGTTTATACTTCCTTGCTCACGTTTGTTCTCGCAAGGTTTGAATACGCTTACCTCCTGCGAGGTTTAATCACCAATATAGGGATATAGTGCATATTGCCTGCACTGATGATTATGTGATTGGAGCTCCCATGACCTATTCAGAGATGCTCAAGGAGTTCCCCACAGATGAACAGGTAAAACGTTGGAGATATATCTTGCAGCACAAACGAAAGGAGACGCCCTAGGACCTGCTCGCTGGGGTGAAGGAGTAGTGCGGGCAGAATTTCATCACAGCACTCCCTATCCTTTTTCTATCGACTAATAAGGGCGTATCTGGTGCAACTCTGTCATTCATAAACATTGCAAGCTCTGTTATATATAAGAAATGCAACCATATACACTTTTTTGCCTATATCTCTCAGGTAGATGTCAATCTGTTCCACCCTAAGGTTGGGACAGCATAAAGCAGAGCGTGCAAAAAGAGTGCGCATCTTGCTAGCAACCTACGGTGTGGCATGCCATGTGGCAGACGCCACGCTTCATTTCATGCTGGGAGCCAAACGCCACGTTCCGTTTCATGTTCGTGCGCCCTGCTTGCCAAACGCCACGTTCTACTTCAGTCCAAGTGTCAAACGCCACATTTTACTTCACTTTTTTAGCCAAAAGCCACGTATCTCTTCACGCCCAAAAAAATTTACCTGCGCAAACGTCAGGTCCTTTGAAATAGAACGTGGCTTTTGACATTTTTTCTGAAACAGAACGTGGCGTTTGACACGTAGGGCTGCTCCAACTGAAAGAATCCGTGGCGTTTGGCAAGCGGAAGGATGCTGATTGAAGCAGAACGTGGCGTTTGATAAGCAGGACCACGCCGCTTGAAATGATGTGTGGCTTTTGGCAGGTAGAACCACTCCAGTTGAAACACTGCAAGCGCTGTTCTATATAAGGAATGCAAACAGACACACTTTTTTGCCTAATATCACGCAATATAGGAAGAGGCTTTCTTGGGAGTCTTGCCTTTGAGCGTGCTGTGATAGTAGGCGTAAGTCAAGGGCGGTTCATCATTGAGGTTTTGCGCATCAACAAGCTCACCCACAAAGAGCATATGCGTTCCCACATCAAGCTTCTGAACAACCCTGCAGCAAACAAGACACGCAGCGTGCTCAGGGCAATACGGATCGCCATCAAGCGTCTTAAGACATTCCACCCCATCATACTTGTCAAAATCGGTTGACGTACGGAAGCCAAAACGACCAATAAAGGGCATATCAGCCGTCTCGGTCAGAGCGACCAACGCAAAGTGGCCTGCTTCCTCAATCACGCTCTCAGTGTGGTTTTCTTTGTTCACTACAACCTCTACCTGCAAAGGCAGCGATGTCAGCTGCAGGCCGGTATTAATAATGCAGGCACCATAATCATCTTCAGTAGCTGCCGATACTACATAAAGACCCGAACTAAACTTAAATAAAGCAGTTGCGTCCATACTTCCTCCCCAAGCTCTTTTTGTTGAGCAAGCAAACCAGAGCCGCCCCTCTGCGACTGCTGTGACGGAAATCTCCGCTTTCAGCAACTCATATCAAAAGTTGAGGTTTTGCTTTCTGCTCTAGCGTAGCAAAAGCAGAACGGTAAATTATGCGAATGTCCGCTTTTTCGGCGCACGTAAAAAATCAGCCGAGAGGCAATAAGCTTCTCGGCTGATAAACACATCTTATGCAAGCTTACATCCTAGGCAATAACTGGTTCGCCTTCGCCCATTACACGGCGCGCCAGATACAAAAAGGGCGTATCAATAAAGCTGATAATAGTCTCGATAACTGAGACACTGATAATCATAACAAGCAGGTCGGGCATGCTATACAGACCACCAAAAGCAAGGAACATAAAAGCAAAATTCTCAATTACGTTTGCACTTGTATCGGCAATATTTTCGCGTAGCCACAACAAACGATGTCCAATGCGATCGCGCAGGCGACTATAAATCTGAACAGACAGCCAGTTGGCAGCAACCAAGCAAACTACACTTGCACCCGTTGTACGAATTGACATCGAGAACGTTGTCATCAGTGCAGGCATTGCCATATCAAAAGAAGATGGCTGGTATAGCAGGGTAATCTGCGCACCAATAATATAGGTAAGCAAAGCCGCCACCTGCAGTTTAACTGCTTTTATGGCAGCCTCATGTCCATATACCTCATTCAAAATATCAGTTGCCAAGAAATTTGAAGCAAACCAAACGTTACCTAGAGTCGAGACGACACCGACAAAGTCACACATAACGCAGGCCTGGATCTCTGCCAAAATCGACGCAACTGCCATCCATACATAGAGACCAGGTTTGCCAAAAAACTTTGCAACCATTACCAAAAGTGAAAAACAGACCACCGATTCAGCGGCAAGCATGAATACGTTGTACATCTAGTTCCCCCCAATAGTGTTCCTTCGTACCACACGGGGGCATATTTTCGCATAATTGTGCGGTGCACTACAACACAAACATGACCCTAAAACCCCTACTTGAATAATAAGAGTCAGCACCGTTGTGGTAAAAAGCTCTGTCAAAATTAGCGACTAAATCCGCCACCGCCGCCACCAAAGCCTCCGCCTCCACCACCAGAAAAGCCACCGCCACCGCCAAAGCTGCCGCCTCCGCCACCACTTGCAGCGCTTACCGCGTTACGGGCACTATCAAGTGTGTTGTTAAACGCATGCGAAAAATAATCGCTACCAGAAAGCCTCGATGCGCCAGCAACACTTCCCTGAGGATGGCAGTACCAATAACGACTACCGTCGAAGACAGGGTCAGCCCAAATCTCGGGAGCAATCTCATTGAGCTTGTCAGCAAGCTGTTCAGAAATACCAAAGATATAAGCGTAAACAAAAAGTTCACCCCACACTTTGGCATCTGTCACTGCACGCCCTTCCACATCGGTAAAGTCGCACAACCAACGCTTGAGCGCCTTGGAATGAGCTTGAATTTCGCTGGCTTCACGCGAACGTCGCGGCATCGCAAAGGCAAGCGCAAACATAAAGACGGCACCTGGCAGCATTCCTAACAATGGACTGAAGTTACCCATAAATACCGAAAACATCACCACGGCAAAAAAGAGGAAACTCGAAAGAATGATCATGATATCCCTAAGGTTTTCTCCCTTCTTTTCAAAATAGACAGCACGTATAACGGGAGCATTGATGGCTTCCTGCCACCTTTCTGCTGCCTTGAGGAAGACTTCGGGTTGCTTGTCTGCAAAGTCCTCAATCTCATTAAAACTAATGAACTTTTCGCCCTGTGCACAATCATTGAAAATAAACCTCAGCGTTGCTTTATCGATAGCATCAAGAGACTCGTAGGCGGCTGTACCTTTGCCCTCCACCCATTCCAAACGATACGTTTGCTCATTGCTACAACGGCCAAATTTGCGACGACGCATATAAGCAGCAGGTTCAAGTCGCACAATTCCCCTGTTGCTGAGGTGCATCAGGCTTGCCACAACATCGTTGATATCCTCATTATTCCAACGCCAAATGCGCGCAATAATCGCTGGGTGCAAGTCTTTATCGGGTACATCGCGCCAATATTCTTCCTTAAAATCTGGCGTATATTCTTTGCCATAACGCAGAAAAAGTATCACGCTGGCTACAATCATTCCCAGTGAAACCACCACTGGCACAATAAGCATCAGCGCACTTACAATGCGTTGTTTTGTCGCATCGGACTGCCATTGCCTCTCTTCTTGCTCAATTTTCGGACGAATCTTTGTGCTGTGTGTCCGCGCCTCACTCACATTTGGTACCCAAGTTTGAGGAAAGGCGATGCGCATTTCAGCGAAGCTGCCAGTGCTTACTCGGGGAATGCTATAGCCAATCGTCCCTTGTTTGTTAAAGTTGACGCTGCCACTTAAGTCTCCATGGCCAAAGGCAAGAACATTGCTGCCACCCTTGATCTGCTCACCTGTAGCTATCGGCAGATGTACCGTCGCTGTAATATTGTGCGTATCAACGTCCCAACCAGCGGGAATAAACTGCCAGTAGAGCACTCCTTCATCCGCATAGCGATCAATTACATTGGTATAGCTAAAGTCAAACACAAAGGTCTTGGTACTATCTTTTGTCGTGCTAAAAGCATAGATAGTGTTATCAGCCTCATCGTAGGCAAAATGCCCACTCGCAGGACCGCCACTATAACGCCAAGTTGGCATAAACTCAGTCTGTTGAAGAGCAGTTTTCTTGCCATTTGAATCAATAACCGACACTCCATGGAGCACAACCTCGCTACCTGCGGGTGGATCTAACTTCTTTGCTGTCAGCGTAAATTTACCTGCAAATTCGTACTCACGCGCATCAACCACATGCAGACTGCCATCCGAGCCCACCGTCGCATCAATGGTATCGCTGAGACAACGATGTTCGTGAGAGGAATGCAGCCATATGCCACCACCTGCAAGTGCCTGACGACCCAGCTCTACTATCGCAGGAGATAGTGAGCTAAACAGCATGGCAAAGACAAAAACTGCGAGTATCGTAGGTTTGAAATGAAAGCGTTTGTTTAAGCTAGCCATGGCTAAAACTTAATCTTGGGAACAGCGCTGGCGCTTTCCGCAGCCTCAAAAAGACTACGTTCTTCAAAACCCATGGTACCCGCAAAAAGCACGGCAGGAAAACTCTGAATGGCATTATTAAAGCGCATTACCGTGTCGTTATAACTTTGGCGCATGTAGCTTACCTTGTCCTCGGTGCTCGACAGCTCGCCCTGTAGCGCAAGGAAGTTGGTATTTGACTTGAGCTCAGGATAGCTTTCTACTACAGAAAATAGCTGTCCCAAACCTGCCGTTAGCTGGTTTTCTGCCTCCACACGCTCACTTGCGCTGTTTGCGTTTATGCAATTCGCACGCGCTATGGTTAGTTTTTCCAACGTTTCTTTTTCATGCGCCGTATAGCCTTTGACTGTCTCTACGAGATTTGGAATCAAATCTAGACGACGCTGCAACTGCACATCAATTTGCGACCAAGCGTTATCAACACGATTGCGCAGTTTTACCAGCTTGTTATACGTTAGAACCACCACAAGTACGATAAGTGTTACAACTACCGCAATAATCAAAATGCTTGGCATAACAACTTCCTCTCTCTCCTTGAGCGGGAAAGCTCTCCTTTGCTACTCAGCACACAGGCGACGTGCAGCCTCAACCGCGTGAGACACCATCTCTCCCACCGCTTGTTCGGTATAAAACGCCATGTGCTGCGTAAGTACCGTATTGGGAAATTGGCGCAGATACGCCATATCCCTATTAGCAACAATATCGTTGACAAGACTGTGATGATAGATGGATGCTTCGTTGGTAAAGACGTCCATTGCCAACGCGCCGATTTTGCCTGTCTCGATGCCTTCAATCAAGCTGGGGACATCCATGAGTTCGCCGCGAGCAGTATTGACCAGCACGACACCATCACGCATGCGAGCAATAAAGTCTGTGTCCACCATACCCTGCGTATTGCTTGTCAAAGGCACATGAAAACTTAAGACATCGCTTTGGGCAAGCAGATCTTCTAAGCTGACTGCTTGCACATCAGCGGGAACGTCACGAATACCCGCTGGATCGTATGCAAGGAGCTTGCAGCCAAATCCCGAAAGACGCTGCAATACCGCACGACCAATACGCCCCGCGCCAACAACGCCCACGGTGAGCGAAGATAAGGTACGCCCCTGGAGTCCTGCCAACGAATAGTCATTGACGTTTTGACGATACACCGCTGGCTTATATTTGCGCAGCGCGATGAGGAGCAACATGATGGTGAAATCCGCTACGCTATCAGGCGCATAGCTGATATTCGACACCGCAATTCCCAGGCGTTGAGCTGCATCGAGATCGATATGATCCATACCAATAGAGCGAGTAACCAAGCAGTTTACGCCCTGCTCTTTTATAGCCGCCAAGAGGTTTTCATCGTAGTGAACACGTCCAAGAATGAGCACGGCATCCGCACCATTGCAAGCATCAAGGTTATCTGCAGTCAGAGCATCTGATCTCAACTCGAGCTCAATGTCGGGCAGCTTTGCCTGCCGAGCAAACTCAGCTTGCTCATCAGCTCGAACTTCAAAAGCTACGATTTTCATAACCTGCCCCTTTGCGGAACTTGTACGTCCCTATTATCGTACCGTTTTTATATACGATTTCTGACTTTAAACACTAATGAGGCGAAAGCATATGAAACCTGTTAACTATCAAGATATGCTTGCTGGACAGCTGAAAGAATGTCCACATAATTACGTGTCACGGTCTCCAATTGAATCTATATTGTGTGAACCTGCTACTGTATAAATCTAAACGGCTCACATAAAAACCCATGTCGCAGCCAAATATAAGCTCTCGGCAGGAGGAACTATGACAGCACTCCTAGCTATGATTGGCACTTGGATCCTCACAGGAGGTCTATTTGCAGCAGCTGATATTGCAACTGCCAAAAAACGAAGTTGGAAAAGTTGTCTGGGCCTATTTATTGAGGATGCACTACTTGTAAATCTCGCAACACTTTTTGTGTTGCGCTTTGGATTGGCCTACGAAATTATCATAGATCCCACCTCATATCTCACATCCTTCTGTTGGAAATATATACAGCTTGCCGTAGTTTGCGGCGTACTATATCTGCTCACAAAACTTAGTATGCGCGGAACTTTGATGAGTAAACCAGACCACGAAAGTGTTGGGCACAAGCGTACCATTCTGATGGTAATTGCCTTTATTTTTGCGTTTATAGGATCAGTTGCCCTATTTGGAGCTTACTGGTTTCATGACTATACTGGCGAGATGACCGCCGAACAGATTCTTTTCAATTTTGCCTCACCTGTTGGAGGAGCCCCAAAAGCTGCGATGCTCGATATGTACTCGCGTCCCGTGTTTTTAGTTGTATTCACTATGAGCTTGCTGGGTATGTTGCTAGTTGTGCCAGTAAAAATTAGCATTACAGCAAGCAGGCACACGCTCTTTTTTACTCGCAAGCAACGTCAATTTTTTACTATAGTTGTATGCTTCATTCTTGCAATTTTTGGCATAAGCTATGCGTATCAGACCCTCCACGTTGACGATATGATCAAGCAATACAGCACTAAGAGCGGCTACTTCATTGATAATTACGTTGATCCAGCATCAGTCAAACTGAGTTTTCCAAAGCAGAAGCGGAATCTCGTGCATATTTATGTTGAGTCGGTTGAAACATCATATTTGGACAAGGCTCATGGAGGCTACATGGATAAAAATCTTATGCCTGACCTCATGGAGCTTGCACAGACAGGGATACATTTCTCCCATACAAATTATGCCTTCGGTGGTCCACATCAAGTTTGTGGAACGGGCTGGAGCGTAGCCGGTATGACCAATATGAACTTTGGTATTCCGCTCAAGGCACCAAGAAGTATGAATAGTTATGGACAAAATGGCAAATTCCTACCAGGTGCTATTGGTTACACCGATATTCTCGCTGCTCAAGACTACAACGAAACTATTACGTTTGGAGCAGATGCACACTTTGGAGGGCTCGATACATTCTATAGCACACATGGAACACAAACCATCTTTGATCTCCACTTTGCAAGAAAGAAAGGGCTTATTCCTCCCGATTACATGGTGTGGTGGGGATTTGAGGACAACAAGTTATATGAATATGCAAAAAGTGAGATGACGCGCCTTTATAACGAAGGAAAACCGTTCTGCTTCATGATGGAAAATGCTGATACACATTTTCCTGATGGCTTCAAAGAACCCGAAACCAAGGACATATTTGGCAATCAGTATGCTAATGTTATTTTTCACTCTCAAAAGCAAGTAGCTGATTTGATTAGATGGATTCAGGCACAACCCTTTGGGTCCAACACAACCATCGTAGTTACTGGTGACCATCTTTCTATGGATGGTAACTTCTTCAAGGGCTGGGATCCAAGCTATGAGCGTACTACCTTCAACATGTTTATCAATCCTGCGTTTACCAACAAGGACTTTCAGACAACAAATCGACAGTACACATCCTATGACTATATGCCTACCATTCTTTCCTCATTAGGAATAGCAATCGAAGGAGAACGTCTGGCATTGGGTACTAATCTTGCTTCTCAAAAACAGACACTTGTTGAGCGTGATGGTCTTGACCATGTCAACGAGGAAACTTCGCTCTACAGTGATTTTTACGTCGAAAACCTTTTAACGAAACCTGACAAAAAATAGTTTTCCACTGTTATTTCACGTCTCACTCTGCTATTACAACGGGATCATATTGTCAAGCTACATTTCGAGCTGTCGGCACGAAAAGCTGAAATAAGCGCTGACAATTGGGTGGGATTTAGGATAGAAAGCCAACTCCCTAGCAAACGTTAACACTGAGAGGGAGGAGGTAATCTCGGTCATAAGAGACATAACGGATATCCAAACGAAAATTCAAATATTGTCAAGGCTCTGCTCGCTCGGGCCAAAAAGAGTCTGTTCGTTCGGATTGAATACCTGCAATAACTGCACATGTACAAAATTCTTGACAAAAAATCTTCTCTTGTAAAACAGTTTTGATAGACCTCGCATGCCTGTTATTTCAAAATCTATAGTGTAAATAGTAAGGGGCAAACATGGATATAGGTACACGCATCAAACAAGCAAGGAAAGAAGCAAATATAACCCAAGAAAAGGTTGCCGAAGTGCTTGGAGTAAGCAGGCAAACCATATCAAACTGGGAAAACGAAAAATCCTATCCAGACATACTGAGCGTCCTTAAGATGAGTGACCTTTACAACGTTAGCCTCGACTATCTGCTGAAAGGAGAAGTAACCATGAACGGCTATCTGAACTACCTTGATGAAAGCACAAATACGGTAAAGAGCAGGGCAAAGTTATCTAAACTCATACTGCTGATGTCTTATTTAGTAATCTGGGCTATAGCAATTATCGTCTTTTGGATTTTTGCTATAAAAGAACCCGACGGTGCCATGGGATACTCACTAATGTTTCTTTGGGTCATTCTCCCCGTTACTACCTTGGTTATCTCGTACTTTATTGGTAGAAATAATTACGGGAAAAAACGGAAATGGGCTAGTAGTATCGGATTTGGCATCATGTATATGCTGTCAGAATATGCCACATTTAGCATGGCAAACAACCTTTCCTTTAATAAGATTAACCTGCCGGAGTTTTCCATGCTATGGAAAGGTATTGCCATTTCGCTTATAGGTATTGCACTGGGCCATTTGGTTTTTACAAAAAGCAGGACGAAACAAAACTAAGCTTTTTGTGCGATATAAACCCATTTGTACCCGTAATAACTATCGGTACGAGTGGGTTATTTTTACCACTACGCTGATGTCCTGGATCACTGCTTTATAGCTGGTTGCACTCATGTTCTGCCAAGACGGCATCTTTCTTCAAAACCAAGCGAGTAAAGTCCTCAAAAAAACTACTCTCTTCTGCTGCATCTCCAACAAGATTAAAGAGAGCTTATAGAATCCAGTACTTCGTGCGTACATTGAACGTTGCAGATATGGATATCCATGGCTAGGGATCTCACAGCACATACGACGTAGCGGAAAAGATCTATCATGAATTCATTCAAGGGTATTTCGGTGCAAAGGATTGCAGTGTGTTTGCAGCCGCTACCACTGAGGTGTCTTCCTCTTCCATGGGGCAAGCGCATTCGCACCTTTGCTGCCAGCCTGTCTTAGAGTGCGTAGTCGAACTAAGAACCCAGCACGTACGCCATGCGGAAATCAACAAATTTCACGTGAAAGGAGGCACTGTGCTTGCAAATATTCTTTTAATTATGGGCGCACTTCTTGCTGCTTATGGTCTCAGCATCATGCTGGTGTGGTCAGGCACGATCTTCTTTTTGGTATGGCTTGCGTTAGCAATGATCGCCACAGGTATAGGTATCATGATGCGTCGAGGACTGTGGCAGCATCTCCCTTCTCTACTTCGCAAAGCGCTAGGTGTAGCCACTATTATAGGGCTGCTTGTTGTGATAAGCCTTTCAAGCTATGTGATGCACAAATCCAGAACTTCCACGCCCAATAAAGCCCCCGACAACTTAGAGTGGATTATCGTTTTAGGTGCGCAGGTGCGAGGAGATGGCAGCCCTAGTACGGTGCTACGCTATCGGCTTGATTCGGCAATCGCCTATCTCGATACACATCCCAACTGCCAGGCTATCGTTTCAGGCGGACAAGGTCTTAATGAACCTACTTCTGAAGCTGAGTGCATGGCAAATCATCTACTGAGTCATGGAATTGCACAGGAGCGCATCGTGCAAGAGGCAAAGTCTCGCAATACCGTTGAGAATATTTTGTTCTCAGCTCAAGTACTTAAAGAGCATGGAGCTAACCCGCACCATGTTCCTATTGGCATTGTGACAAATGACTTTCATACGTTCCGCGCCACAGCTATAGCACATAAGCAGGGTCTTAAAGCTGCTGTTGGGATTTCTGCTTACTCACTGCCATGGTACTTGCCAAATAACCTGTTGCGCGAGTGTCTTGGCATCGTAAAAGATACCATTGCTGGCAATATGTAGCAGCCACCTGACTAATGACACCATTTCACGTGAGGACTTTATGAAATAAAAGATACCTGATCTAAGAATCCAATTAATGTGAATTTCTCTTTAGAGTTTAAATTCACGATATGGGGGATATCATGCTCAACTTCAAACACGACATTCCTACAAAGCTCTATTTCGGTAAAGGTCAACTGGAGCATCTCACCGAAGAGCTCAGTCGCTTTGGCACAAAAGTGCTACTCGCCTATGGTGGAGGTTCCATCAAGCGCACTGGTCTGTATGACAAAATTAGAGTAATGCTTGATAAGGGCAATTTCACCGTCTTTGAACTGGATGGCATCGAGCCCAATCCCCGTATTGAAAGCGTGCAGCGTGGCGTTGAAATCTGTCGCGCAAACGATGTTGAGGTTATTCTTGCTATAGGCGGAGGCTCTACCATTGACTGCTCCAAGGCTGTTGCTGTTGGCACCTTCTACGAAGGTGATTTATGGGAAATGGTCACCAATAGCAAACCTGGGCGTAAGGCGTTGCCGCTCATAGATGTACTGACTATTGCTGCTACGGGTTCCGAATTTGACGGTGGTGGTGTTATCTCCAACCTCACCCTTAACGACAAGATGGGCGCATCGTTTACTTATCCTGCAGTGTCTTTCTGCGATCCAGAACTCACCTTTACTGTGCCTGCTTATCAAACAGCTGCCGGTTCTGCTGATATCATGAACCACATCTTTGAAGGCTATTTCTCAAAGACATCCGACAGTGATTTATCCGACGGTATTGCTGAGACCATCCTTAAATCTGTCATCAAGAATCTCCCTATTGCACTGGCCACCCCAGATGACTACACTGCCCGTGCCAATCTCATGGCCAACTCTTCCGTTGCCTGCTCTGGCATTCCCGAATATGGCAAGCAGAGCACCGCATGGCCTTGCCACGCCATGGAGCATCAGTTATCTGCCTACTATGACATTACACATGGTGTTGGTTTGGCCATCCTCACCCCACGTTGGATGCGCCATATCTTGGCTAAAGACTCTACTATTGCACTCCCCCGCTTTGTACGCTTTGCCCGCAACGTGTGGGGGTTGGAGGGTGATGATGAGATGGCTCTCGCAAAGGCCGGTATTGACCGCCTAGAGCAGTTCTTTGGCGAAGTGGGCATTCCTATGACTCTTACCGAGTTGAATATTGATCGTACACACTTTGATGAGATGGCTGCCAAAGCCAATAAGGGCAATCGCCTTGCCTCTGCCTTCGTACCTCTCGATGAGGAAGATGTAAAAGAGATCCTTGAGGCCTGCCTCTAAATTAAATTGGGCTAAATAGAGGTTTATCGTAAGCGTCAAAAGCAGAGTATGTCTGTAGACAACTCCGTGAGTAATCTAGCATGAAGGTGGAAAACTCTTGGGGTTGTCTATTTCTTGTTCTGCCTCTTGAGCCTGCAGTCCTCAGGTATCGATGCTGACCAAGGCAGAAAGCCATCCAGCACCTCATCAGTAAGCTCGCCTGCATTAGGAAGTTCAGTGAGCAGCCACTCTAGGTAAAGTCTTGGGTTGAGGCCGTTTGCCTTGGCGGTGGTGACTATCGAGTAGATCGCCGCCGACGCGCGGGCGTCGTCTTGGGTGTCGCAAAACATCCAATTGGATCTGCCTACAACAAAGGGTCTGATTGCACGCTCAACAATATTGTTGGAGAGCTCGAGTCTGCCGTCGTTGAGAACATGTAGTACGTAGGGCCAGTATGTCACAGCATAGGTGAGAGTCTCATCGAGCTTGGATTTGGGCAGGGCGCGAGGCAGCTGCTCTTTGGCCCATAAGCCAAAGCCTTCCATGAGGGGTCTTAAGACTTGGTCGCGTTCGGCTTTGCACATCACCTGAGGTTATGCCGTCAAAGGCCTCATCGGCCTTGAAGATTGCGTCTATCAGCTGGCGTCCCTTGAGGGCTATCGAGCATGCCTTTCTCGCTAGCGCGTCGGAGCCAGCTGACTTTACTACCTCATCAAACTTGCGGCGTAGGTGCACGAGGCATGCAGTGTTGGTCACTTGAGGTCCCAGCCTGAAGTAAGGCTGGTAGCCGTCTGTGGTGAGGTATCCGCTCCATCTGCCAAGGAAGTTGCGGACGACCTGTCCCGAACGAGTTGGGCGGTATTCGAATATGTAGTTGGGTGCCACACGCGCTGGTGCGCAGAACAGCCACATTCTTGACTGACTTTGAGGTGCCTTTCCTGGTTCTTTTAGCACCTGTACAACTGTCTCATCGGCGTGGATGTAGTCGTATGAAAGGAGGTGTGTGTCTTCATCCTCGCATGTATCTTTGTAAGCCAGCACCTCCAGATGTTAAGCACCCAGTTGGACATGTCCTGCCGCGAAATTTCAAGGCCAGCTGTAGCCATGTCCTGCTCTATACGATAAAGCGGCATAGCGTTTACAAACTTACCATGTAGCACATAGACAATAAGCGATGGATGTACGAAAGAACCTGGTATGGGTGGTGTGGGCATGGGGGCGCGCATGATGCTTACAGGTAAGGTGCCGTCCTTTGCATTTGTCTGAGAGCAGCTTTTGCAGCTGTAGACGTGCCTATGGTGTTCTATGACCTCAAAGTGGACGGGAACGAGTCTTATCTTATCCATAGTTATAATACACTACGCTTTGCAATAAGCACAGCTAACGCAATACCAACTACGCCGCCTAAGGTATTTGTAATTAAATCAGTTATATCGCTTGCCCCGATTGATAGCACATACTGCGTAATTTCAAAGGACAAACTTAAGGATACGACAAGAAGTGCTTCTCTTAATACATGTCCATGAAAAGCTTTATGAAGAAGAAAACCAAAGGGAACGAATACCAAAATATTCAAGAGCGCCTCAAAAAGAGGAAAATCGCCTTCGAAAACATTTTCATAATGGAACGGAATAAGGTTTACTTCCCTGACCATATGGATATCTTCCAAGGAAAAGTTCGTCTTGAAGATGACTATCCAAACAAGCAGTAGCAGGTAGACAAAAAATGCTGCTTTTGCCAACCAAGCATTTCTGTTCATCTGACACTCTCCTTAATGAGCGAAAATATGCCATATTGCGTAGGCAATTGGACGATCAAACATTCTAAGTAAACACCAATGAAAAAAATTATTTCAACTGTTCATCTAGATGGATACATCCAATCTGCCCGAGCATATCCATGCAGTGTATTGCATCCATAGATAGATGTCCGCCATTAGCCATCTTAGCTTTACTGATTAGTTGAATTCCTATGTCTTCATATTCTGGCGAAAATGGATGAGCATCATTTTTTGCAATTTCGCATAGAACATTGACAGCAAGTTCTGGATCATAAGTCGATAGTTCTATGAGTTTTTCACCTATTACATAAATTGAAATTTCATGAGGGTTAGCTTTAAGCTCTCTCAAAACTCGTGAACCCCACCAATTAACAGGATAGAAGCCAGAGATGATAAGGCTTTCAATCCCTTTAAGTGCAGATCCACTGCTATGATTCACAAGAAATTTTGAATGATAATCCCATAACAATCCAACCCTATTAATTACATCCTTAGAAAGGCTCCCATCACTGCTAACCATGCCACATAATTTACCTAGAACATATCCCATATGATTCGCATCCGCGATCTTTCTCCAAGTATCTAATACCAGATTCTCATCATCAAGAAAGCCAGAAACATATCCAACATAAAGCCAATGTCCTATCAAAGATAGGCAATCTTCATGCAGTCCCCGGAAACCTAGAACATAATACTCTGGCCCATTTTCTAAAGAAGAAATCATTGCCGGCGATAAAATTTTAAAAAGTTGAAAGGTGGGATAATAGATCGCAAGTACAGTCGTCAGAACGATTTGTTGATATTTATTTGCTCCGGATTTCCCGAACAGATCAACGTAATTTTTTTGAATCCAGCTCGGCTCGACATTCATAATATAAGGGATCGATTTTCCAATAGCTGCGGCATCCGCAACACTTTCTGACCTGCTAGGAAGATAACGCTCTATGACGGATAAAGCGCTTGCTTTCCGATTGCCATCTTGAAACGTCCCAAGCCATTTTGCTATGCCCACGAGCGCAATAGGTCGAATAGTATTCAACGCAAGCGTAACGGGATCCATATTATCCCCGCCATATTTCTCTTCATACTGCGCGTTTGGCTCATCAGAATCTGCAAACTTGAGCAAAGCATTTAGCAGTAGATTTGCTTGGTTATTTGTTAGCTGTTCTCCATAGCCTTCGATGAGTCTGTTTGCAAATTGCGCAGCTTCTCTTCTAAGGTTAAGGTAGTTACAATCATCCCCAAGAAAATCCCCTTTATTCTCCCATGATACTGCTTCCGACTTCTGAGATGCATTTACTATCATTTCGAGTGAATCATCAATTGGAATAGCTTTACCTTTAGAGGCAGCAATACTCATACCGTTCATAATTTCACGTTGATATGCTATATGAAGCATACCAAGCTTTTTTCCATACCCTGAAAAGAGATCAGGACAGCGCTCTAGTGCTTGTGACAACTGTTCAGCTTGGCCCTGATACGTCACTAACTCCCGCTTATCAGTTTCAGATGGATGCCACTCCACTAGATGATTGATTAATCTTTCCGTCCCCATTTCGAGCATTAAAGACGAATCTATCGGACTATTTGGAACAGTGATTGTCTCAGTAGAAAAAATATGTCTCACCGAATAATTATTCTCTGAAAATTCTTTTGACAGTTCATCTAAAGTCTCTTTCCCCCTAACACCAAGTGAATCTCGTCCAATAAGACATAGGGCACGATGTTGCCAGTGCCGCACACGTATTTTGAGATCAGCCTCAGCAAGTTCTGGACAATTCGTTTGATATTGTGCCAATTTCTGCAAACTGCCCTGAAGAACACACTCATCAATTTCCCCCGGGTTGACTACATTAAGATTTTGTGCGAGCAGAAAAAGTGGATAGAACTCTGAGTCGAACTCACTCTCAGTAATAAGATCAGACAGCAGTAACTCACGAACGTGTTTTACAACGCTGGTGTCCACACTATGACTTTCAACACGTTTTTGTAATATCGCATGCTCTACAAACATTGCACAGCGAACTATTAATGGATTACTACTCTTTTTTCGAACCCAGCATATTGCCTCGTCTGGATCATCATCAAAACATACACGTAAAGAGTGCACCATTTGATAAATCACTTCATCTGGTACCGATTGAGAATGATTCTTACAAGAATCTTCAACAGACGTAATTCGATATGAACTTTTTTCTCCATTAGCAGTTTGATAGAGAATACCTTCTGAAAACGAGCAGAACAGCTCCCTTCTGAGCCTAGGTGTCATTAACTCGATGACATTAGTGAGCTGTTCCATGCACTTTGAATACTTATATTCAGGAATGAGAGAATGTATTCTATAGAAGTTTGTTCCATCAGCTCTAGGGCTAAAACATGCAACAAAAAGTCTCTTCCCCACAGATCTTGCTTTTTTCATATCTGAAGTCATTAAACGACAAATAAGATTCTCTACTTCGGAAGCTATCCAGAAATACCCATCCGCACAAAATCCTGATTCAGCCCAATCGACAACATAATCTGCAAACTTTACAACACAATCTATTGGCAATTTAACAGAGATTTTTATCGCCTCACAGCGAATCACAGGGCTTCTTGAGTGACTGGCTTCTATGATCGCATCTGTTACTCCATTGGAGTCCAGATCCACAATTCTTTTTAAGTAGATTGCTTCAGGCCAGTCAGGATAATAATTCATATCATTTAGAGTAATATTTTTAGGGGTAAATACTTTGTTTCGTAGCAATGCTTGAAGCCACATAGGATTAGACAATTCTGAAAAAAAGATAAAACGCAATCCTGAATTCCCCACTAGTGATAGGGCGGTTTTCAGATTCTCATCTGAAGGGATGAGATATTGCCCATCATCCGCTTGTGTATTTGTGGTCTCAAGAATACCTTTTAACATCTTTTTTGAGTCAAAAAAGTATCCAAGTCTACTCGACAAAGAATTTTCAAAACACAAAAACTCAGTAGAAACCTTATCCTGACTGGGAAGTTTAGTTATCGTTTTACTTAAATGAACATAGCCCATGAAAAAATTATGAGCTTCCTTCCAAGGAATATATACTGGATTGTCTTCAATCCTGCCAATAGTTGCCAGAAAAATTTTGTTATTACTATTAGCATTTCCCGCTTTTACCGCTTTTCTATACTGTTCAACTGTTTTCGCTACATTTGCAGGGATAACTGCCACAACTGAGCCCTTTTTGACAAAGAATGTTGATTCATCACACTCTGTAAGAAGAACATTGTTCAACTCTTGACGTTTTTCGAGTTCTGAACCTAATTTTGAGCAAAAAGAATCTCCTTTATCAAGATAATCTGGAAGCCGATTCATCAGTTCGCGTACACAATGGCTAATTCTCATTAAATCAAATTCTGCCGAATTTGATTCAGGAGAATAGGACCCCACTAAATCAACCGCATACTCATACATCTGAGCTAAAGTCGGTGTAGAAAGAGATTTAAGACCTAGTGTTATTCTGTTGCGAAGAGCGATTCGGGCATCACTTGTCTTCATGGCTGCTATTACCTCTCTATTAGTAAAGGATATTTCTCAAGTTGATTGGTTTACATTGCTCACCAACTGAAACTACAAATTCAAAGTTATCAGTAGATGCTAACTATATTTTTCTACGACAGAAGTAACGGTAGCCATCTATCCATTCTTACCAATCTAGACCGTTGTAAGCTCTACATTAAATTGGCTTATTCTCTTTCATTGTTTTAGTCAGCATAAAGAAAAATTGCTATACAACAACGACACTAATGGCAGAGGATGCACAGAAGCAACTAGTCAAATAACTATCACATCCGTGCTAAAACACTATCGATTGGATAATTCGAATCTACCCACACTGTTGGTGCTATAACTCAAGAGCAGCCATGCTCTGTTTTTTTATGCAAAAAGGGTAAGTTGTCAAACCATGAGATGCTGCGTCAGGGTTAAGCCATTGAATCTATTTTGCCTTTCTTTGAGGTATTGGCACTCCCCTAGAATAAGATCTCTGAAATTGCGCGGTCTACTTACGGTGTATTTGATACTGGTCTTGCTCTGTATAGCCTGACACCTGCAAGGCTTTTAACTCATCTACTGGCACTCTACTGCAGTTAAACTACAGGTGTACCAATCTAAACCAACGGTCGGTTGAGTGGACAAATAATAATTCATACGATGCAATTACCGACTGAAAGGAGCAATACCATGGAAAAGCAAACAATGGGAACGATGATTGCATCAAAGCGTAAAGCTGCAGGAATGACCCAACTTGAATTGGCAGACAAGATGGGTGTCACTGACAAAGCCGTATCCAAATGGGAACGCGATCTGTCCTTCCCAGATGTAAATTCGATCCCCAAACTCGCAGAAGTACTCGGCGTCACAGTCGAAGAACTCATGCAGTGCAAAGAGCAAAACTTGAATTCAAAATCTCCGAGCAAGGTTAAGGAGACTATTGGCTTGATACTCTCTGCCGTTCCCCTCGCGATGGGCGTCGCTGTCGTTGTCCTTACGCTGCTTGGTCAGCTGGATGTAAAAAGCGGCTTTACTATGTTGGGCATCGGCATGGCTTGCATCGGTATCAAGATGTTCCAGCCAGATGGAGCTGCACCTCGAGAGGCATAGCTACAGGAAAGCCTAATAAGTAGAGAAGACAAAGCACAAGGAACACTCATCATCTCGCTTACCACTGGTGCACCTGAGACGATGTATTCCCATGAGAGCAACATAGGACACACAATTGAGGAACTTTGCTACCCCATCATGGCAACGTGCAAGCTTACTGGGATGGAATATGCTGGCACGGTATACACAGGTGGTGTGTCCTACCAAACCCGTACTGACGAGATGGCACTTGCAAACATGAAGGAACATGTGACACAGCATGCCTAGCGTCTGCTGGATCTTATCGAGATGCTTTTGCCAGCCTTACGGCTATTGACTTGCATAACTTATACAACAAGAAATCCGTCGCATCTAAATTTGATTGCGACAAAAAATATCGAACACTAGGAAACCGCAGTGGATATCATCAATTAATTAGTCTGAAGGACGTCCCTATCTAGTCTTAATTAAAAATAAATTCACATGTTTTCAAGAAAAGTCATAAAAGCTCAGTTTTTTCAACTTATGTGTGTCGTAATAAACACAGCTGTGTCGAATTCCAATAACCACACGCGACGATTCTAATACATCCCCTTTACTATTAAGTGATCTGCAATAGGAGGGAATGTAATGAATTTTACTGTTAACAATGAGGGGTTCCCTATTGAGGCAGTTTTTGACAATCAAGATGTATGGAATATCTTGGTGCCACTTTTGCGACATTGGGCATCGCTAGCAGCAAACAGCACTACAAGAAAGATTGTCTTTCTCGCAGCACCTCCTGGAGCAGGTAAAACAACACTTGCGCTTGCACTTGCGCAAATTGCACACAACCCACAACTAATCGGACTTCCTCATGACACATTTAAAAATTTATGTATTGAAGTGCAGGGGATCGATGGTTTTCATCTACCTAATACTTACCTCACTACTCACACGTTCATTGAAAACGGTCAAGAGCGAACACTTTTCTCGCGTAAAGGAGCTCCTTTTACCTACGATATTGAAAAACTCGTTCGTCTACTTATGCAAGCTCGCAGTCTGAAAACAACAGACCCTTGGCCACGTTACTCACGAATAAAGCATGATGTTATTGAAGGTGATAGAGGAATTATTGGCAATCTACTATTACTGGAAGGAAACTACCTACTGCTTCCTAGTGGACCATGGAGCAAACTAACACAGCTCTGCGACGAGAGCATCATGCTCTCAGCAAACGAAGAAATGCTTCGGAATCGCCTCATAAACAGAAAGATTCGAGGTGGCCTCTCACAAACCGAAGCTGAATTATGGTACGAACAAAGCGATGGCCCCAACGTACGGACTGTACTTGCGGCGCACCAGGCAGCCACTCTCGAACTGCGCCTTACCTGTAATGGGCGGCTTGAAGTATCAAGCTCTTAAAACAAACGATAGGCAAATTAGACGTTAACATTCTAAAGGCAGGGACTGTTCTCACACCTCGCAGATCAACCTCAAATACTCAAGCTCGGCAACTATTCCATTACACTTGGAAAAATCAATTACACAATTCTTGTGTCAATGCATGAAAAAGAGCCATAGACATCAAGCCCATGACTCCTCGTGATACCTAATTTAAATGTACACACACTGAACCTACTCGCTCACAACAGCATCCATCGTATACTTCATGTCACTACCAAATTGATACACATTATGTGTATAAACAAGAGTGCCAAAGAAATTCTTCTTACTGTCATACCAATCTGGATGTGCAATGATTACCTCACAGGTATCCAGCAAATATTGCAATGTTGCAGCATGTAAATCCCAAGTGCCGTGCCCAGGAAACACTCCCGATATTTTATCAAACCGAGACTGCAGACTCATAAGCGCATTACGAAACGCATTGACAGTACAATACTCACCATGATCTGGATCTGCAGTTGGACCAAATGCGCTAGTTACATCACCAATAAAAATACAACCAGTTTGATGGTCAAAAAACCCACTCTGCCCAGCCGTGTGACCTGGCAAATGCACAGCCTCAACTATATAGCCTTTTCCCAAGTCGAATGTATCAGCATTTTTAAACGTGCAAATCTCGTATTCATGGAATGGAGGCAGGTCTGCCACATCGAACCAAGTGTATTTAGGTTTATCTGCATCATCAAGCGCCCAGTCAGTAAAAAAGGTAGGTGTCATATTTTTCTTAAGTATCTGAGCGTCATTCTCGTGAATGAATACCTGATCAAAATAGTAGTTTCCACCAATATGATCAATGTGATGATGTGTATTTACACATACTATTTCTTTGTCTCTAGCTAAATATTCCGCTAATGCACGCACGTTTCCAATGCCATCATTTGTATCAATAAGCATCGCACGCTCAGGGCCCACAATTAAATAATTCCACATCTCACCAAATCCATTGCCATCTGAATAGATAGCCCAACAATTATCACGAAATTGGTATGCTTCAGAATATGGATTTATCTCAGGATAAAATTCTCTAAGCGAGCTGAACTCACGCAACACCTTAAGAAAGGACCAGCGTGATGGTTTTTCGTCCTCGGGAAAAAGGACATGGCTTTTTAGTTCACTTTTAATGGGACGAGGTGTCATATCAAGCATGGATATCCGCCCTTGTAACATATTCATAAGTATCTGTCATACTCACAAATGTCACTGGTATATCGCTAGTCCCAAGCGCCGTGGGTAACCAAGTAACCATATATTCCATGCCAGGTTCCTCAAGGTTAAAATGACCCACAGTAATGGCACACTTACCCTGTCCAAGCATTCCCGCATCACGAATATACTCACAGGTCGTAAAATCAACAAATTCCATTGTTATCAGTGCATCAATGCTGTGTGCATCTACATAGTTAATTTCGTTTGTATCATTAGGTGTGCCAAAAATGTGCATTGGTATATGAACGCGCCTTATGCACGCATCAGCATCACCTGTGATGCGTGTACCATTAAGTCCAAGCTTCTGTATTAGCAACGTAGCAAGCTCACGCCCACTCATCTCTGGAATCTCAAACTCCATAGGCATTGATGTATCACCTATGCGATACTCGAGCCATCCAAGTTTGGCGGCAAAGCCATAAAAAATTCCATCAACCAAGCTATCGTTACTATCAATAGGAACTTTCGAGTGGATATAGTCGTGACAGCGCCACACTACACCACCCCATTTATCAAGTAGATTTTTCTTGCTAAGGTAAGTCGTATTTCCAGCAATAATATCTTGATGATCACCATGATTCCAAAACAATGCCTCATGCGAAATGATGAGATTAGCACCAAGATTTTGCGCATTCCGAATAACATCAGCAGTAGGCCAAATGCACGTTACGATACCAGTACATTCCTGATTTGTGCCACCATATAAGACCTTATCACGGGTGGTGGCATCATTAATTTTTTCACCAGTCTCATAATTGAGTCCACCACAGAATGCTTTAACGTGATCAATAACGTCTGAAATAATCACTCGTCATCTTCCCCTTCCTCAACAATCAGAGTGTTTATCAGCTGTATTGACTGCAAACAAGTACTAATCTCCTGTTGAATCAACTCATTACTTAGGGGTTCATCGGTAAGACACAGCTCAAGCGCTAGCGCAACATTAACCCCGGCAACTAGAAAAACATGTTCTCCTACATAAGGAACAAATGCCTGGTTAACACTTCCCTGCATAATGTCCGTAAGGATTAAAACTTCATCTGCGGGGTTGAAACTAGCAAAAAGATTTTCAACTGTATCGGTAAGTGGCATGTCGTCCATATAAGCACAAATGACATGCGGAATATTTTTGTTGCCCAAGAACTCAAGCGTATCGGCAAGCCCCTGAGCAAAACCGTGATGCGAAGCCAACACGATTTGTCTCATGTTTTTCCTTCCGTAAACAAACATATGCGGCCAGCAGCACTTCAGCCAGCCGCATATAAAAAGGGGCAACTAAGCTAAGATGCCAAACGCAGAGCAAATACAACTCACAACAATAATACCGAGAATAATCCAGTTGAGCTTAACACCCTTTTTGATAAGGCGATAAACAACAAACGCAGTGATAACGCCTAGGAGATTGGGGAAAATCGCGTCTAATACACCTTCCTGCACGCCTAGCGAAATTTCACCGAAATGAAATGCAAGTGGCGTTGAAATTTTTACTGCGGAGAAAATTAGCGAGCCTACAACCGTGAGACCAAGAATGGACGCCGCATCGGTAAGTATGGAGATCCTATCAGCAAGACCAGTAATGAGCTGAGCGCCCGCGGCATAGCCCTGCGCATAATTCTGCCAACGCCAAGCAAGAATTGCCATCCAAAGAGCCATCCACAATAAGATGCCAACAGGGTTGCCCTCCATAGCCATATAACCCGCAATGGAACCCAAGATTGTCATTGGAAGAATCCAGATAAATACGTCACCTATGCCAGAGAGCGGACCCATTAATCCGACTTTTAAGTCGTTCTCGGCTTCCATACCAGCTAAGTGTCCCTTGTCCTCTATAGCTAGCCCAGCGCCAAGCAAAAGACCTGACACAGGAGGAGTAGCGTTAAAGACACAGTCAAGTTGGTTGAGCATGGCAGTATGAAATGCCTCTTTGTCGCCACCATAAATTTTGCGAAGCGCATAATATGCAGCAAACGCAGCACAAGGTGCATTCTGTGTGGCATATGCGTAAGATACAGTATCCATAAGCCACATGCGGCGACTGCAAATCTTTAGATCGTCTTTAGTCAAAACAGGCTCATATGATCCGTCGGGAAGCGGCTGTGGGACTGGAGCTTCATCGAAATCTTTAAAATCTGCGGGCTTGAAGAAATTACTCATCTTCGAGCTCACCCCCATTCTGAACGACATCAGCAGCAATAAAGCTCTTATCGGACTTAAGGCGGAAATACTCAATAGCTACGACAGCACCGAGCAGAGCAATGGGAAGTACACCGAGATTTAGATATGCGGCCAAAACATAGCCAGCGATTAGGAATGCATAGAACTTATTGACGGGCATAAAGGTAAGGAGCATCGCGAAGCCGGTAACAGGCAAAATACCCGCGGCGATAGTAAGGCCACCTGTAAACCAAGCTGGCATAATTGCAAGCACAGAATCAATAGCGGCTTGACCAAAGGCAAGCACAATTGCCATAGGCAGAGCACCTTGCAAGAATAGATAAATGTGAGAAAGGAAGAAAGAGCGGAGCATCTTGTTGTATTCACCCGCAACCGCATGTTTACGGATGACGGAGAACACCCAAGAATTGTAAATCTTAAAAATAACATCAAGCTGAACATATAGCATCGCTACAGCAACGCCTACAGCAAGACCTACTGATACGTCACTACTTCCCGTAATACAGGCGAGCACAGTTGCCACCATACCAGCCATGCCGTAATCAGGAGCAGAAGATCCACCAAGACCTGCTGCGCCCATTGACATCAGCTGGATAGTACCTCCTACAATGAGTCCAGTATTAGGATCTCCGAGGACAATACCCACCAGCCAGCACATAAGAGCATGTTGGAATGGGAACAGCTGTGTGGAGTACTGGTCCATAGCACGGAAGCCAGCTAAGAACACAATCAGGATAAATTGAAAAGCATTTACTTCCATGATTACCGTCCTTCCTTATATCGAAATATATTCAGAGATAGGTACTGACTTGTCGGTTGTCATATAACGAACTTCAACTTTGACGCCTGCCTCGACAATTTTTTTGTAAATTGGGACTTCCTCCTCACGGATAAATGCCCTTCTACCTGCCTTATAGCCAGGCGTCCCTTCGGGAGGAAGTTCAGTTAAACCAAGCGTGAGAACAGGAATCTTTTGACCTTGTTCGACTAAATCCAGAAAGGTCTGAGGGTCACGCGCAATTACAAAAACCGTATGATCGTCATACTTTCCATTTTTGAAATTGTTGTACGCCACCTCGTGTGTAATGATTGAGAGAGCTTGACCAGAAGGCTTGGACATCTTCATAGCAGTCTTACGCACTGGATCGTTAGCAGTTGCGTCATCGATAATCATGGTCCGCTGCGTAGCATAAGTGGGACACCAAAAACCTTGGACAATGCCATGCAAAAGGCGATAATCGATTCTTCCAGCCACAATGCTCATGTCTCGACTCCTTTCTGTCGACCTATCTATACAGCTTGGACGGACCTCATTCGCTGGCGCCGTACACGTAAGGTGCCGTTCAAATTTAAGACCAGGGTACAGATCTGTTACCTGCGGAAGCTTCACAAAAAGTGACTGCGCCACAAGCAACGTTCTGTCGACACTTGGAAATGAACTTATGAAAGAATTACTTGCTAAAATCGACACAGGAGTTCGACACTATGAAAACGCTAACAGATTTGTCGCTTTTTCTATTTTATGTATATCTACTCATCTTCGAGAGTAACTTTCAACTCACCATAGTTCCGCAGTTTGCCTAGTCTAGATTTTCAAGAAGCCCCAGTGCAAGG